>NZ_JBISAI010000007.1:280104-361908 GCF_044391605.1 Kitasatospora sp. NPDC018619 | reverse complement strand
CGCCCGGTTACATTCCGAACCCGGAAGCTAAGCCTTACAGCGCCGATGGTACTGCAGGGGGGACCCTGTGGGAGAGTAGGACGCCGCCGAACAATTCTTCAGAAGAGCCCCTGATCCCTTCGGATCAGGGGCTCTTCGCGTTTCCGGGCCGGTGGTACAGCGGGAGTTCGGACCCGGCACACGGGGCAGCGCCGGAAGGCCTTCGGCCGTGGTCCGGCGAACCGTCAGAACAGCCGCCTCGGTCACGATCAGAGATCAGGGGCACCCGGTTGTCGCCCGCGCCCCTTGTCTACGCCCGTAGCACCCTTCCAGGCCCTTCTGAAGGGCCGTGGGGCCCCCTGGTCGTCATTCCCCGGGGCGGGCGCTGGTGATGACGGCGAAGACGGCGCCGTGCGGGTCGACCAGCTGGGCCAGCCGGCCGACGCCGTGCACGTCCATGGCGGGGATCCGGACGGTTGCGCCGAGGGTGTCGGCGATGGCGAGGCTGGCGTCGGCGTTGGGCACCTCGAAGTAGGGGAGCCAGTGCGAGCGGGTGCCGCGCGCGGTGTGTTCGGGGCCGAGCTGCATGATGCCGCCGTGGGCGTCGTCGGTGCCGCCGCCGGCCGGAGTGAGGACGGTGTACATCACCTCGCCGAGCGGGACGTCCTGCTCCTGCCAGTCGAAGACGGCGCGGTAGAAGGCCTTGTCGCGTTCGGCGTCGACGCTGTAGCACTCGGCCCAGCAGAGGCTGCCCTCCTCGGTGACGAGGTCCAGGCCGCGGGTGCCGTGCGGCTGCCAGACGGCGAAGTCGGCGCCGGTCGGGTCGGTGTAGGCGGCCGTGCGGCCCGCGCCGAGGACGTCGAAGGGGGCGACCCGGACGCGGCCGCCGGCCTGTTCGACCAGGGCGGTGGTGCGGTCGGCGTCCTCGGTGGCGAAGTAGAGCGTCCAGCCGGGAGCGGCGGCGTCCTCGGGGAGCGGTCCGAGGGCGGCGACGGTCCGGCCGTCGAGCTGGAAGAAGCCGTAGCCGCCGGCCTCCGGGCCGGCCGGATCGAAGGTCCAGCCGAAGAGCGTGCTGTAGAAGTCGGCGGACGCGCGGGTGTCGGGGCTGCTCAGGTCGAGCCAGTCCGGGGAGCCGGGGCGGAAGTCGGTGTTGAGCATGGCGGCACTGCTCCTCGGACGGGCCCGGGCGGGCGCGGTCGACGGCGGGCCCCCCTCGGTCCCTCCCAGCCTGGCACCTCGGCCGGGGCGCTGCACGGCAGCGCTGCGGCATCGGAGGGGACGGCGCTGTCGGGGCGGGGCGGTACGGTGCGTAGCGGAATCGATCCACCCGTACCGCTCGAAGGGGGTCCGGTGAGCAAGCAGGCGGCGCAGTCCGGGCAGCAGGTGCCGCGCCAGCTGGCGCAGGTCGAGGGCGTGCTGGAGCGGATCACCTATGCCAACGAGGAGACCGGCTACACGGTGGCCCGGGTGGACACCGGCCGGGGTGCGAACGACCTGCTGACGGTGGTGGGCGCGCTGCTGGGGGCGCAGGTCGGCGAGTCGCTGCGGCTGCACGGGCGGTGGGGCTCGCACCCGCAGTACGGACGGCAGTTCACGGTGGAGAACTACACCACGGTGCTGCCCGCCACGATCCAGGGAATCCAGCGGTACCTGGGTTCGGGGCTGATCAAGGGGATCGGGCCGCGGTTCGCCGAGCGGATCGTGGAGCGCTTCGGGGTGGACACCCTGGAGGTGATCGAGAACGAGCCGGGCCGGCTGATCGAGGTGCCGGGGCTGGGGCCCAAACGGACCAGGAAGATCGCGGCGGCCTGGGAGGAGCAGAAGGCCATCAAGGAGGTGATGGTCTTCCTCCAGGGGGTCGGGGTCTCCACCTCGCTGGCGGTGCGGATCTACAAGCAGTACGGCGACGGCTCGATCGGCGTGGTGCGCAACGAGCCCTACCGGCTGGCCTCGGACGTGTGGGGCATCGGCTTCCTGACGGCGGACCGGATCGCCCAGGCGGTGGGCATCCCGCACGACAGCCCCGAGCGGGTGAAGGCGGGCCTGCAGTACGCGCTGTCGCAGAGCACCGACCAGGGGCACTGCTTCCTGCCGGAGGAGCGGCTGATCGCGGACGGCGTGAAGCTGCTCCAGGTGGACGTCGGGCTGGTGATCGACTGCCTGGCGGAGCTGGTGGCGGCCGAGGGGGTGGTGCGCGAGGCGGTGCCGGGCGAGGGCGGCGAGCCGGTGACGGCGGTGTACCTGGTGCCGTTCCACCGCGCGGAGGTCTCGCTCGCCAACCAGTTGGTGCGGCTGCTGCGTTCGGACGCGGACCGGATGCCGTGGTTCGGTGCCGTGGACTGGCGGGTGGCGCTGGACTGGCTGGCGCGGCGGACCGGGGCGGAGCTGGCGCCGGAGCAGGAGCAGTCGGTCCGGCTGGCGTTGACCGAGAAGGTCGCGGTGCTGACGGGCGGTCCGGGCTGCGGCAAGTCGTTCACGGTGAAGTCGATCGTGACGCTGGCGCTGGCGAAGCGGGCCAAGGTGGTGCTGGCGGCGCCGACCGGCCGGGCGGCGAAGCGGCTGGCGGAGCTGACCGGGGTGGAGGCCTCGACGGTGCACCGGCTGCTGGAGCTGAAGCCGGGCGGGGACGCCGCGTACGACCGGGACCGGCCGCTGGACGCGGACCTGGTGGTGGTCGACGAGGCCTCGATGCTGGACCTGATCCTGGCGAACAAGCTGGTCAAGGCGGTGCCGCCGGGCGCCCACCTGCTGTTCGTGGGGGACGTGGACCAGCTGCCCTCGGTGGGCGCGGGGGAGGTGCTGCGGGACCTGCTGGCCGAGGGCGGGCCGATCCCGTCGGTGCGGCTGACCAGGATCTTCCGGCAGGCGCAGCAGTCCGGCGTGGTGACCAACGCGCACCGGATCAACGAGGGCCGGCCGCCGCTGACGGACGGCCTGGCGGACTTCTTCCTGTTCGCCGAGGAGGACGCGGAGCGGGCGGCCGGGCTGACGGTGGACGTGGTGGCGCGCCGGATCCCGCAGAAGTTCGGCTTCGACCCGCGCCGGGACGTGCAGGTGCTGGCGCCGATGCACCGCGGCCCGGCCGGCGCGGGGAGTCTGAACACCCTGCTCCAGGCGGCGGTGACGCCGGCCCGGGAGGGGCTGGCCGAACGCCGGTTCGGCGGCCGGACGTTCCGGGTGGGGGACAAGGTCACCCAGATCCGCAACAACTACGACAAGGGGCGCAACGGCGTCTTCAACGGCACAGTGGGAGTGGTGACGGCCCTCAGCGTGGACGACCAGCGGTTGACGGTGCTCACCGACGAGGACGAGGAGGTGGCGTACGACTTCGACGAACTGGACGAGCTGGCGCACGCGTACGCGGTGACGATCCACCGCTCGCAGGGCAGCGAGTACCCGGTCGTGGTGATTCCCGTCACCATGTCCGCTTGGACGATGCTCCAGCGCAACCTGCTCTACACCGCTGTGACCAGGGCCAGGAAACTCGTGGTGCTGGTGGGGTCACGGAAGGCGATCGCACAGGCTGTCCGGGCCGTCAGTGCAGGTCGGAGGCACACCGGGCTCGACCACCGGCTGGCGGCTGGATGATTATCCAAGGCGATGGTTGCCTCTAATGTTCTCTTGACGTGAAGAGATTTACGGCAGAGCCTAGGGTGGTGCCGATCTTGTCCGGTTCGTACCGGCTGCGGCGGCAGGTTTTGTAGGGGCGGGCCCTTTCGGGTCACCCCGGGTGCGCGGCTGTCCTCCGGATGGGGGATGGTAGAGACAGTCAGGGCACCTTGGAAGAGGATTCATTTCGTCGGTGAGGAAGACGTGAGCGACAACTCGGTAGTACTGCGGTACCAGGACGGCGAGTACGAGTACCCCGTCGTCGAGAGCACTGCGGGCAACTCGGGCTTCGACATCTCGAAGCTGCTGCCGCAGACCGGCCTGGTCACCCTGGACAACGGCTTCGGTAACACCGCTGCGTACAAGTCCGCGATCACCTTCGTGGACGGCGACAACGGCATCCTGCGGTACCGCGGCTACCCGATCGAGCAGCTCGCCTCCGATGGCGGCTTCATCGAGACCGCGTACCTCCTGATCAACGGTGAGCTGCCGAACGCGGACCAGCTGGCCGAGTTCAACCGCGAGATCACCCAGCACACCCTGCTGCACGAGGACGTCAAGCGCTTCTTCCAGGGCTTCCCGCGGGACGCCCACCCGATGGCCATGCTGTCCTCGGTCGTCGGCGCGCTGTCCACGTTCTACCCGGAGAGCCACAACCCGTTCGACGCGGCCCAGCGCCACCTGTCGACGGTCCGCCTGCTCGCCAAGCTGCCGACGATCGCCGCGTACGCGTACAAGAAGGCGATGGGCCAGCCCTTCGTCTACCCGCGCAACGACCTGAGCTACGTCGAGAACTTCCTGCGGATGACCTTCGCCGTCCCCGCCGAGGACTACGAGCTCAACCCGGTCGTCGTCAACGCGCTGGACAAGCTGCTCATCCTGCACGCGGACCACGAGCAGAACTGCTCGACCTCCACGGTGCGCCTGGTCGGCTCCAGCCACGCCAACCTGTTCGCCTCGATCTCGGCCGGCATCTCGGCCCTGTGGGGCCCGCTGCACGGCGGCGCCAACCAGGCCGTGCTGGAGATGCTGGAGAGCATCCAGAAGGACGGCGGCGACGTCGACGCCTTCATCACGAAGGTGAAGAACAAGGAAGCCGGCGTCAAGCTGATGGGCTTC
Organism: Kitasatospora sp. NPDC018619; assembly: GCF_044391605.1. Classification (NCBI taxonomy): domain Bacteria; kingdom Bacillati; phylum Actinomycetota; class Actinomycetes; order Kitasatosporales; family Streptomycetaceae; genus Kitasatospora; species Kitasatospora sp. NPDC018619. Next base: position 357,201 of record NZ_JBISAI010000007.1, on the reverse strand, counting down.
GGGCACCGGGTCTACAAGGCCTTCGACCCGCGCGCCGCCCAGGTCAAGCTGCTCGCGCACGAGGTCCTCGGCCAGCTCGGCAAGAACGACGAGCTGCTGGACATCGCGCTCAAGCTGGAGGAGCACGCCCTCAAGGACGACTTCTTCATCTCGCGCAAGCTGTACCCGAACGTGGACTTCTACACCGGCCTGATCTACCGCGCCATGGGCTTCCCGACCAGCATGTTCACCGTGCTGTTCGCCCTCGGCCGGCTGCCGGGCTGGATCGCCCACTGGCACGAGATGATCAACGACCCGACCAGCCGGATCGGCCGTCCGCGCCAGATCTACACCGGCACCGCGATCCGCGACTACGTCCCGCTGGACGCCCGCTGACCGCTGCGGTGCCGACCACCGGCCCGCACGGAAGCTGAGAGGGGCCCGGCCGCGCGAGCGGCCGGGCCCCTTCGCGTCCCGTGGCGCGCCCGAGGGTGCGCGCGGGGACGTAACCGTACGGCGCACGACTCCGGGGCCGGCCGCAGCCGGGGACGGCCGCTCAAAGCGTCCCAGGCCCGCCAGAACCCCGGCGTCGTGCGCGAAGGCCGTCGGATTCGACGACCGTTCCCGGGGCCCGCCGGAGCCCCGTCGGCGGCAGGCCGCCGGAAGCGCCGGAACACGTTGCCGTTCAGCGTGTTCCAGCCCAGCGGAAAAAACTGCCGCACTACCAACCTAAGACGTATCAGGGTGCGAGAAGTTACGCCCGGGGGGTGTGAGCTGCCTCTCGCCACGCTCCGTGTGCGCGTCGTACCACGCCCATACCACACGTTCACTCGGGCGGGACGTCACCCTCCCCGCAGTCACGGCAACCGAGCGTGATAGGAATCGTGGCATTCCGGTACGGACCGTCGCGCACATTCACCGCGCGGCGGCGGAACTGGGGAGGGAGTGCGCAGATGGCCAGGAACGTCGTCGTCACCGGCGGTGGCACGGGAATCGGGTACGAAGTCACGCGGCGGTTCGTCGAGGCCGGCGACCGCGTGGTGATCGTGGGCCGCCGCCGGGAGGTCCTGGAGAAGGCCGCGGCCGCCCTCGGGCCGGACGTCACCCCGCTGGTGTGCGACCTCGCCGATCCGGACGCCGTGGAGGCCGCGCTGGCCGAGCTGCCCGAGCGGATCGACGTCCTGGTCAACAACGCCGGCAGCCGGGAGACCGTGGTCGGCGGCGGACCGCACGCCCTGCTGGCGCGCTGGCGCGGCGACTTCGAGCGCAACGTGCTGACCGTGGTGCTGCTCACCGAGTCCGTCCGCGACCGGCTCACCCCGGGCTCCGGCCGGGTGGTCACCATCAGCTCGATCGCCGCCCTGCGCGGGGCCGGCTCGTTCGGTGCGGCGAAGGCCTCGCTGCACGCCTGGAACCACTTCCTGGCCGCCCAGTTGGGCACCTCGGGCATCACCGCCAACATCGTCGCGCCGGGCACTGTCGCGGGCACCGAGTTCTTCGGGCCGCGGATGGACGAGGCCGAGGTCGCCCGCCGGGCCGCCCGCACCCTGCTCGGGCGGATCGGTGAGACCGGCGAGGTCGCGGCGGCGGTGCACTTCCTGGCCTCGCCCGAGGCCGGGTTCATCACCGGCGAGATCCTGCACTGCAACGGCGGCGAGCTGCTGGGGCGGTGAGCCCCGGGATGCCCGGGACGGACGAGGGCCCCGGACCGGCAGCGGTCCGGGGCCCTCGCGCGCGGAGGTTCAGGCGGGGGAGAAGCGGCGCAGCCGCAGGCTGTTGGTGACCACGAAGACCGAGGAGAAGGCCATCGCGGCGCCGGCGATCATCGGGTTGAGCAGGCCGGCGGCGGCCAGCGGCAGGGCGGCGACGTTGTAGCCGAAGGCCCAGAAGAGGTTGCCCTTGATGGTGGCCAGGGTGCGCCGGGAGAGCCGGATGGCGTCGGCCGCCGAGCGCAGGTCGCCGCGGACCAGGGTGAGGTCGCCGGCCTCGATGGCGGCGTCGGTGCCGGTGCCCATCGCCAGGCCGAGGTCGGCCTGGGCGAGCGCGGCCGCGTCGTTGACGCCGTCGCCGACCATCGCGACCACCCGGCCCTCGGCCTGGAGCTTCCGGACGGTGGCGACCTTGTCCTCGGGGAGGACCTCGGCGATCACGTGCTCGGGGGCGATGCCGACCTCGGCGGCGACCGCCTCGGCGACCGGCCGGTTGTCACCGGTCAGCAGGACCGGGGTCAGGCCGAGCGCGCGCAGCTCGGCGACGGCCTCGGCGCTGGTCGGCTTGACCGCGTCGGCGACCTCCAGCACCGCCCGGGCCTCGCCGTCCCAGCCGACCGCGACCGCGGTGCGGCCGGCGGCCTCGGCGGCGGCCTTGGCGCGGGCCAGCGCGGGCGGCAGGTGCTGCGCGCGGTCGGCCAGCAGGGCCTCGCGCCCGGCGACCACCCGGCGGCCCGCCACGACCCCTTCCACGCCCCGTCCGGGCAGGTTGCGGAAGTCCGTGACGGCGGGCAGCGGGCCGGCCTCGGCGGCGGCCTCGGCGACCGCCCGGGCGACCGGGTGCTCCGAGGCGTGCTCGACGGCGCCGGCCAGGCGCAGTGCCTCGGCGCGCTCCACGCCCTCGGCGGGGTGCACCGCGAGCAGCGCCATCCGGCCGGTGGTCACGGTGCCGGTCTTGTCCAGCACGACGGTGTCGACCGTGCGGGTGGACTCCAGCACTTCCGGGCCCTTGATCAGGATGCCGAGCTGGGCGCCGCGGCCGGTGCCGACCATGAGCGCGGTCGGGGTGGCCAGGCCGAGGGCGCACGGGCAGGCGATGATCAGCACGGCGACGGCCGCGGTGAAGGCGGCGGTGGGGTTGTCGGTGGCCAGCAGCCAGACCACCAGGGTGGCCAGGGCGATCAGGATGACGGCCGGGACGAAGACCGCGGAGATCCGGTCGGCGAGGCGCTGGGCGGCGGCCTTGCCGTTCTGGGCCTCCTCGACCAGCCGGGCCATCCGGGCCAGCCGGGTGTCCGCGCCGACCCGGGTCGCCTCGACCACCAGCCGCCCGCCGGCGTTGACGGTGGCGCCGGTGACGGCGTCCCCGACGGTGACCTCGACCGGGACGGACTCGCCGGTCAGCATCGAGGCGTCCACCGCGGAGGAGCCCTCGACCACCGTGCCGTCGGTGGCGATCGTCTCGCCGGGGCGGACCACGAAGCGGGTGCCGACCGTCAGCCGGTCCACCGGCAGCCGTACCTCGCGGCCGCCCTCCAGGACGGCGACGTCCTTGGCGCCGAGGTCGAGCAGGGCGCGCAGCGCGGCTCCGGCCCGGCGCTTGGAGCGGGCCTCCAGGTGGCGGCCCAGCAGGATCAGCACGGTGACGGCGGCGGCGGTCTCCAGGTAGAGCGCGCCGGAGGCGTCGGTGGTGCCGACGGAGAGCGAGAAGGCGTGGTGCGTCCCGGGCCTGCCCGCGTGGCCCAGGAACAGTGCCCAGCAGGACCAGCCGAAGGCGGCCAGGGTGCCGAGCGAGACCAGGGTGTCCATGGTCGCGGCGCCGTGCCGCAGGTTGGTCCAGGCGGCGCGGTGGAAGGGCAGGCCGCCGTAGACCACGACCGGGCCGGTGAGTGCGAAGGCCAGCCACTGCCAGTCGGTGAACTGGAGGGCCGGGACCATCGACAGCAGGACCACCGGGACGCTGAGGACGGCGCTGACCAGCAGCCGGTCGCGCAGGGGGTCGGGCTCCCCGGGCCGGACGGCGGACGGCTCGGGCTCGGGGGCGGCCGGAGGCGGCGGGAGCTCGGCGGTGTAGCCGGTGCGCTCGACGGTGGCGATCAGGTCCTCGACCGTGGTGCCGGGGCCGTAGTCGACCCGGGCCTTCTCGGTGGCGAAGTTGACGGTGGCCTCGACGCCGTCCATCCGGTTGAGCTTCTTCTCGATCCGGGCCGCGCAGGAGGCGCAGGTCATCCCGCCGATCGTCAGCTCGACCCGGTCCCGGGCCCCGAGGTCCGGGGTGGACGTGCTCATGCGGATCAGCTCCTCGGTACGGGGGGACGGCGGGGCCCGCCGCGGCGGCCCCGCCGTGCCGGACGGTTCAGGCGCTGCGGCCGACCAGCTCGTAGCCGGCCTCGTCGATCGCGGCGCGCACCTGCTCGTCGTCCAACGGGGCGGCGGAGGAGATCGTCACGGTGCCGGCCGTGGCGTCGGCGGCGACCCCGGTGACCCCGGCGAGGGCGGAGACCTCCTCGCTGATCGCCTTCTCGCAGTGGCCGCAGCTCATGCCGGACACGGTGTAGGTGGTGGTGCTGGACACGGTTGGCCTCCGGGAGGTCCGGGCGGCCCGGCGGCGGTTCGTCCGGGGCGCGGTACTGGCAACGACTCTTCTCACAACACCATACCCCTCCAGGGTATTCCCGGACGTGGTGGGGGGAGGGGCGCCCGGACCGCGGGCCGGGGGCGGTCGGGCCTCCGCCGTGATCGTCCCTTATGTTCGGTATGTGTTTCCGCTCCGCCGCGCCCAGTCCCCCTCGGCTCCCACGGCAACCGGGCTGCCGCCGGACCGGCGGCGCGGCGCGCTGCTCGCCGCCGACCTCCAGGACGTGCCGTTCTGGCGTCGGGCCAGCCCGGCGCTGGTCGCCGTCCTGCTCGTCGGCCTCGCGGACTTCCTCTCCGGCAAGGACCGCTACCTGGCCCCGCTGATGACCGTCGTGCCCACCGTCGCCGCGCTCACCCTGAGGCCCGGCGAACTGATCCTGGTCTGCGCGCTCGGGCTGCTCACGGTGTTCGGGCTCAGCCACCACGACCAGGTCGACAACATCAACGATGCCCGGTTCCTGTACGGGGCGATGGTCAGCTACGTCGTCCTGACGCTGTTCTCGGCCTGGGTCGCCAAGCTCCGGATGCGGCGCGCGGCGGCCTTCGCGGCCGTCAGCTCCGTCGCCGAGGCCGCCCAGCGGGCGCTGCTGCAACTGCCGGGCCCGGCCGTCGGGCCGCTGCGGCTCGCGGTGCGGTACGTGTCGGCGGCCGACGCCTCACGGATCGGCGGGGACCTCTACTCGGTGCTGGACACGCCGCACGGCGTCCGGGCCGCCGTCGGGGACGTCCGGGGCAAGGGGCTGGCGGCGGTGCAGACCGCGGCCGTGGTGCTGGGCGCGTTCCGCGAGGCGGCGTACGACGAGGCCGGGCTGCGGGGCGTCGCGGCGCGGGTCGAGGCCAGTGTGGAACGGCACGTGCCGGACGGGGAGTTCACCACCGCGCTGTTCGCGGAGTTCCGGACGCCGGGAACGATGGAGCTGTTGCAGTACGGCCACGTGCCGCCGATCCGGGTGGACGGCGAGGGGCGGGCGCACGTGCTGGACGCGCCGGACCCGTGGGTGCCGCTGGGGCTCGGCCGGCTGGCGGCGGGGGAGCCGGCCACCTGGGGGCAGCCGTTCGGGACGGAGGACGTGCTGGTGCTCTGCACGGACGGGGTGATCGAGGCGCGGCACCGCACCAGCGGGGAGTTCTACCCGCTGGCGGAGCGGGTCGGGCCGCTGGTGCGGGGTGCCGCGCGCTCGGCGGGGGAGCTGGAGGCCGCGGTGGGGCGGGTGTACGCGGACCTGCTGGCGCACACGGGCGGGGAGCTGCGGGACGACGCGTTGCTGCTGCTGGTCACGCGGACGGACGGCTGAGCGCCGTCGGCTCCGCGCGCCCCGGACGGCGGCCCAGGCGGCCCAGGCGGCTCAGGCGGCTCAGGCGGCGGTGACGTCGGCGAGGGCGCGGAAGACGAGGGCGGTGGAGGTGGCGCCCGGGTCCTGGTGGCCGGTGCTGCGTTCCCCGAGGTAGGAGGCGCGGCCCTTGCGGGCCCGGAGGGGGACGGTGCCGAGGGCGCCGCGCTCGGCGGCGTCGGCCGCCGCCGCGGCCGCCTCGGGGAGGCCGGCCCCGGTGGCGGCGGCCTCCCGGAAGGCGGCGACGGCCGGGATCCAGGCGTCCACGATGGTCTTGTCGCCGGGCTCGGCCTTGCCGAGGAGGCGCACGGCGTCCAGGCCGGCCGACAGGGCCTCGGCGACGGCGGCCGGGCCGGCCGGTTCGGGCAGGGCCGCGCCGACGGCGCGGAAGGCCTTGCCGTAGAGCGGCCCGGAGGCTCCGCCGACCTTGGAGATCAGCGTGGTGCCGGTCTTGGTGAGGACGGCGCCGGGCCCGTCCGGCCGCAGGCCGTCCAGGGCGGTCAGGGCGGCGGCGAACCCGCGCTGGAGGTTGCTGCCGTGGTCGCCGTCGCCGATCGCGGAGTCCAGCTCGGTGAGCCGCTCCCGCTCCTTCTCGACGGCCGCGGCGATCGCGCGGATCCAGGCCTCGGCCAGCGGGGTGTCGAAGTCCATCGGGTCTCCTTCGGTGCGGCTCAGCGCTTGAGGGCGGGGGTGTCGGCCGGAGCGTCCCAGAGGTCGAGCAGCTGGGCGTCGGCCTTGGTGAGGGTGAGCGAGAAGCCCGCCATGTCCAGGCTGGTGACGTAGTTGCCGACCAGGCTGCGGGCCACCGTGATGCCGTGCTCGGCGAGCCTGGCGGCGACCTCGCCGTAGACCACGTACAGCTCCAGCAGCGGGGTCGCGCCGAGGCCGTTGAGCAGCGCGATCACCTCGTCGCCCGGGGTCAGGTGGTGGTCGGTCAGGATGGTCTCGACCACCTCGGCGGCCAGCTCGCGGGCCGGGCGGAGCTTCTCGCGGCGGCGGCCGGGCTCGCCGTGGATGCCGACGCCGACCTCGATCTCGTCCTCGGGCAGGTCGAAGCCGGGCTTGCCGGCGGCCGGGACGGTCGCGGCGGTGAGCGCGACGGCGAAGGAGCGGGAGGCGGCGTTGACCCGCTCGCCCAGGGCGGCGACCTCGTCCAGCGGGGCGCCGCGCTCGGCCAGGGCGCCGGCCGTCTTCTCGACCAGGACCGTGGCGCCGGTGCCCCGGCGCCCGGCCGTCCAGGTGGAGTCCTCGACCGCGACGTCGTCGTTGACCAGGACGGTGCGGACCTCCAGGCCCTCCTCGGCGGCGAGCTCGGCGGCCAGCTCGAAGTTCATCACGTCGCCGGTGTAGTTCTTCACGACGAAGACCACGCCGGCGCCGGTCTCCACGGCCTTGGCGGCGGCCAGCATCTGGTCCGGGACGGGCGAGGTGAACACCTCGCCGGGGCACGCGGCGTCGAGCATGCCGGGGCCGACGAAGCCGCCGTGCAGCGGCTCGTGGCCGGAGCCGCCGCCGGAGACCAGCGCGACCTTGGGGGCGGCCGGGCGGACGGCCCGGGTGATCACCCGGTTGGGCACGTCCACCGTCAGCTCCGGGTGGGCGGCGGCGATTCCGGCCAGCGCGTCGGCCAGGACGCTCTCGGGGGTGTTGATCAGCTTCTTCAACGCTCTTCGCTCCCTTGGTGACCTGGGTGAGCACGCCACGGCCGTCGACGCCGTTGCCCCGACGCTACGCCAGACGGGGGTGCCGGGCACGGGGTGCGACACGCGGGATTCCGGTCACCCTCCCGGAGCAGCGGGTTCCGCCGTAGGGTCGGCCGCATGAGTGGCAACGTGGGCATCGTCCTGGTCTCGCACAGCGCCCGGCTCGCGGAGGGGCTGCGCGAGCTGCTCGGCGAACTCGCCTCGGACGGCGTGCGGGTGGTCGTCGCGGGCGGCACCGAGGACGGCGGGCTGGGCACCAGCTACGAGCTGATCGCCGGGGCGATCGAGCGGGCCGACGCCGGGGCGGGCGTGGTGGTGCTGCCGGACCTCGGCAGCTCGGTGCTCACCGCCGTCACGGTGCTGGAGGACGAGCCGCGCCCGAGCGTGCGGCTGGCGGACGCGCCGTTCGTGGAGGGCGCGGTGGCCGCCGCCGTCACCGCCTCGACCGGGGCGGGGCTGGCCGAGGTGGTCGCGGCGGCCGAGGACGCCCGGGGCTTCCGCAAGCTCTGACCGCCCGGGCCACCGGCAGGGTCGGCCGGCTGGGACCGACCGGCCGGCGGCCGCTCATGTGCGGCCGCTCACTTGGCGTCCGCGTACCGCTCCACCACGGCCGTGCTGAGCGGGAAGCGCACCGGGGTGTCGCCGAACACCAGCCGGCGGGCCTCGTCGGCCGCCTCGTCGACGGCCGCCGCCACCGCGTCGGCGAGGTTGGCCGGGGTGTGCACGATCACCTCGTCGTGCTGGAAGAACACCAGGTGGGGGCGGTCCGCCGGGCCGCCCGCGGGCAGCTCGTTCAGCCGGCGGCGCAGGGCGGCGAGCAGGGCCAGCGCCCAGTCCGCGGCGCTGGCCTGGATGACGAAGTTGCGGGTGAACCGGCCGCGCGCCCGGGCGGTGCGGCCGCCCGCCTCCCCGGTGCCCTCGCCCTCGGTGAGGTCGAGGAAGTCGGCGGAGGCCGGCGGGCAGACCCGGCCGAGCCGGGAGGCGACCACGCCGCCGTCCTCGCCGGTGCGGGCCGCGGCCTCGACGTAGCCCATCGCCGCCGGGTAGCGGTGGTGCAGGGTGCTCAGCAGCGGGCCGATGTCGCCGCTGGTCTGCCCGTACATGGCGCCGAGCAGGCCGAGCTTGGCCTTGTCGCGGTCCCCCTGGAAGGCCTGGGCGGCGAGCGCCTCGTACAGGTCGCCGCCGGCCGCGGTGCGGGCCAGCCCGGCGTCCCCGGAGAGCGCGGCGAGCACCCGGGGCTCCAGCTGGGCGGCGTCGGCGACGACCAGCAGCCAGCCCGGGTCGGCGACCACGGCGCGGCGCAGGATGCGCGGGATCTGCAGGGCGCCGCCGCCGCGGCTGGCCCAGCGGCCGGACACCACGCCGCCGACCACGTACTCGGGCCGGAACCGGCCGCCGCGGGCCCAGGCGTCCTGCCAGGCCCAGCCGTGCGCGACGTGGATCCGGGACAGCTCCTTGTAGCGGACCAGCAGCCGGGCGGCCGGGTGGTCGACGTTCTTCAGCTCCCAGGAGCGGGTGGAGCCGAGCTGGATGCCCGCCTCGCCGAAGGCGCGCAGCACCTGGGTGTGCGAGTCGGGGTTGAACGGCTTGGCGCCGAGGGCCCGGTGGAGGTCGAGGGCGAGCTCGGCGAGGACCCGGGGCTGGGCGCCGGGGACGGCCGGGCGGGGGCCGAGCAGTTCGGTCAGCAGCCGGTCGTGGACGTCGGCCCGCCAGGGCAGGCCGTCGTGGGCCATCTCGGCGGCCACCAGGGCGCCGGCCGACTCGGCGGCGACCAGCAGCCGGAACCGCTGCCGGGCGGCCGGGTCCGCGAGGGCCGCGATCCGGCGCTGCTGCTCGGCGTGGACGGCGACCACGGCGGCCAGCGGGTCGGCGCCGGGCGGCAGCTGGAGCCGGTCGGGGGCGAACAGGGTGTCCTGGCCGTCGTCGGCGTCGGCCAGGCCGGGCTCGGGGAGGTCCGCCGGGACGGGCAGGCCGTGCAGCCGGGCCCAGGCGGCGCCGAGCGAGCGCGGCGCGCCGAACCGGCCCTCGTGCGCCAGCAGCAGCGCCTCGACCAGCCGCAGGTCGTGGCAGCGGGCGAGCCGGTCGGGCAGGTGCGGCAGCAGTGGGGCGTACCCGGAGTCGGCGGCGGCCCAGACCCACCGGGGGTGCTCGGCGGCCTCCCGGGCGGCGACGGCGGCGGCGAGGTCGCGGACGGCCTCCGGCGGGCCGAGCGGGACGCCCGCGTCGTCCAGCGGCTGGAGCCGGCCGCCCGGACCGTGCGGGTCGGGCGCGAGGGCGGTCCTGGGTGCCACGGGGGCTGCTCCTCTCCGGCGCGCGGTCGGGCGTGCGGGGACGGGTACGGGGCACGGCCCCGCGGGCGGGCGCGCCGCGGCCCGCGACCGACGGGTCCGCGCGTCGACGGTAACGGGTGGGTACGACAACGGACGGCAGGCGGTCCCGCGCGACGGCCGGGCGGTCGTGTGCGACGGACGGCAGGCGGTCCTGTGCGACGGAGCGCGTGCGGGTCCGCGCGAGGAGCGGTAAAGCGCATGAGCAGGGCGGGGGCACGGCGTATGGTCGCGAAATGACCGAGAACCCGTTCTTCCAGCCCAGCTCGCTGGTCTACGAACTCCCGCCGTTCGCCGAGATCCGCGAGGAGCACTACCTGCCCGCGTACGAGCGCGGGATGGCCGAACAGCTGGCCGAGATCGCGGCCGTCACCGCCGACCCCGGCGAGCCCACCTTCGAGAACACCCTGGTGGCCCTGGAGCGCTCCGGGGAGCTGCTGCGCCGGGTCGACGCGGTGTTCCGCAACCAGTCCTCCTCGGACACCACCGACGCGCTGGACGAGGTGGAGGCGAAGGTGAGCCCGCTGCTCGCCGCCCACCACGACGCGATCCACCTGGACCTGGCGCTGTTCGCGCGGATCGAGGCGCTGTACGAGGCCCGCGCCGGGCTCGGCCTGGACCCGGAGTCGCTGCGGCTGCTGGAGCGCCGCTACACCGCCTTCGTGCGCTCCGGCGCCCGGCTGGGCGCAGCCGAGCAGGCCCGGCTGCGCGAGCTGAACGCCGAACTCGCCGCGCTCGGCACCGCGTTCCAGCAGAACGTGAACGCCGCGACCAGGGCCGCCGCGCTGGTCCTGGACTCCGCCGAGGAGCTGGCCGGGCTGTCCGAGGGCGCGATCGCCGCGGCGGCCGAGAACGCCCGGGTGCTGGGCCACGAGGGCAAGTACGTCCTGAGCCTGAAGAACACCTCCGGCCAGCCCGAGCTGGCGCAGCTCACCGACCGCTCGGTGCGCGAGCGGCTGCTGGCCGCCTCGCTCGGCCGGGGCCTGGCGGAGAACGGCCCGCTGGCCGTCCGGACGGCCGCGCTGCGCGCCGAGCGGGCCGAGCTGCTGGGGTACCCGACCCACGCCGCGTACGTGGTGGCGGACGAGACGGCGGGCACCGTCGAGGCGGTCTCCGCGCTGCTGGCCCGGCTGGTGGAGCCGGCCGTGGCCAACGCCCGCCGGGAGGCCGGGGAGCTGGCCCGGGCGGCGGCCGAGGACGGGATCGGGGAGATCGCCGCGCACGACTGGGCGTACTACTCGGAGAAGGTCCGGCAGCGCTCCTACCAGGTGGACGCGGAGGTGCTGCGCCCGTACTTCGAGCTGGAGCGGGTGCTGCGGGACGGCGTGTTCTTCGCCGCGAACCTGGCGTACGGGGTGACCTTCACCGAGCGCCCGGACCTGACGGCGCACCACCCGGACGCGCGGGTCTTCGAGGTGTTCGAGGAGGACGGCACCCCGCTGGGCCTGTTCATCGGGGACTTCCACGCCCGGGCGTCCAAGCGCGGCGGCGCCTGGATGGACGCGCTGGTGGCCCAGTCCGGACTGACCGGGCAGCGCCCCGTGGTGCTGAACAACCTCAACATCCCGCGCCCGGCGCCCGGCGAGCCGGTGCTGATGGACTGGGACGAGGTGCGCACGCTGTTCCACGAGTTCGGGCACGCGCTGCACGGGCTGTTCTCGGACGTGCGCTACCCGCTGTTCTCCGGCACCTCGGTGCCCCGGGACTTCGTCGAGTTCCCCTCGCAGGTCAACGAGATGTGGATGGTCCGCCCGGAGGTGCTGGCCAACTACGCGCGCCACCACGCCACCGGGGAGCCGCTGCCGGCCGGTCTGGTCGAGCGGATGACGGCGGCCGAGGGCTTCGGGCAGGGCTTCCGGACGGTGGAGTACCTGGCGGCCGCCCTGCTGGACTGGGCGTGGCACACCGTGCCGCGCGGCGAGGAGGTCGCGGACGCCGAGGAGTTCGAGGCGCGGGCGCTGGCCGCGGCCGGGATCGCGGTGGACGCCGTCCCGCCGCGCTACCGGACGGCGTACTTCCAGCACGTCTTCGCCAGCGGCTACAGCGCGGCGTACTACGCGTACATCTGGTCGGAGGTGCTGGACGCCGACACCGTGCAGTGGTTCGAGGGCAACGGGCGCCCGGTGCGCGAGAGCGGCGAGCTGTTCCGGCGCGAGCTGCTGGCCCGCGGGTTCAGCCGGGACCCGCTGGAGTCCTTCCGCGCGGTGGTCGGCCGGGCGCCGGAGACCGGGCCGCTGCTGGCGCGGCGCGGGCTGGTGTGAGCGGCCCGGCCGCAGTGCTCACCGGGCGGTGAGCGTGACCGTCACGGTCGTGCCGGGGCGGGCGTGCGGGAGCCGGACGCGGACGGTTCCCGGGCGCCCGCCGGCCGGCTGGCCGACCTCGACGCGGGCGCCGGCGGGGGAGGCGGTGACGGCCGCTCCGCGCGGGAACGCGGCCGGGGGCAGCAGGAGTTCGCTGTCGAGCCCGGTGCCGTCCGCGCGCCAGCTCACGGTCGTCCCCGTCGTACGGACGCCGGTGCCCGCGACGGCCACCGGGTACGGGCCGAAGGCCGGCTCCTCGCCGGGGGCGGGGCGGCCGGCGCGGTCGAGCGCGCAGTAGCCGCCGTTGCCCCGGCACCAGTACCACAGCGTCCAGCCCTCGGCGAAGCCGTCCATCGCGGCGACCTGACGGCGGACCAGCGCGCCGTTGCCCGGGGTGCGGGAGTCCGGCGGGCCCCACTCGCCGACCAGGACGGGCAGGCGGTGCGCGGCCGGGTAGTCGGTGACCGCGGCGGTGTACCGCTCGACGAAGCCGTCGGACGGGTCCCAGTCGGCGCCGCCCTCGACCGCGGTGTCGTAGAAGTGCGGCGCGTAGCCGAGCCGGGCGGCGCCGGGGCGGGGGTCGGTGAAGCCGGGCAGGCGGGTGGGCACGCCCTGGCCGACCAGTACGGTCGGCTCGACGAACAGCCAGGCGCGGGAGTCGGCGCGGCGCACGGCGGCGATCAGCCGGCGGTACATGTCGGCGAGCCGGCCCTGCTCCAGGGCGGCGGAGGCGGCGGCCAGCACCGCCGGGTCGCTCGGGTCGCCGTCCACCGGGCCGAACGGCTCGTTGAACAGGTCGTAGCCCAACAGCGAGCGGTGGCCGCTCAGTTCGCGGGCCAGCCGGGTGTAGAAGCCGGCCTGCCAGGCGCGTAGGTCGGGGTCGTCGTAGAGGTGGCGGAAGGCGGCCTGGACGGCGGGCTGGAAGTAGCCGGCGAACCAGTCGGCCGGGTCCGGGGTGAAGGGCAGGCCGTCGTCCCGGGTGGCCCAGGCGGGGACGCCGTTGGTGCCGCCGACGAACCTGGGCCCGTAGACGTCCTGGTGGAAGTCGACCAGGACCAGCAGGCCCAGCCGGTCGGCCCGGTCCAGGAGCCGCTGGAGGCGGTGCAGTTCGGCGGGGTCGAGGCGGCCGCGCCGCGGCTCCAGCCGGGCCCACGAGACCGGCAGCCGCACCAGGGTGAAGCCCTGGGCGGCGACGGCGTCGAGGTCGGCCGGGGTGGCCTCGGCGTACTTGTCGAGGTTGACGCCGTGCAGCCGCAGGCGGCGGCCCCGGGCGTCGGTGAGGGCGGTGCGGCCGTCGGCGGCGGTGGCCGTCGCGGTGGGGAAGCGGTCGGCGGCGGGGCCGTCGTGGGCGGAGGCCGGGACGGCGGTGAGGGCGGGGGTGAGGGCGGCGGTGGCGGTGAGCAGCAGGGCGACGGCGGCGCGGCGCAGGCGCATCGGGGACCTCGCACGGCGGGTGGGGGCGGGGGCCCGATGATGCCGGGGCGCCGGGCGCCGCACAAGGGTCCGGTCGGTGGGCGGCTCGGTGGGCGGCCGGTCCGGTCGGCGGGCCCGGTGGCCGGTGCAGCCGGTGGCGGGCTCGGGGGCGGCCGGGTCAGTCGGCGGCCGGTTCCGGCGCGGACGGCAGGGCGGGGGTCGGCAGGTCCGCGGCGGCGGCCAGCCGGCCCCAGAGCAGGTCGGCCAGCGCCTGCACCATCCGGGTGCGCGAGCAGGGCCGGCTCTCCAGCCACCAGTCCCCGGCGGCCAGCACCATGCCGGTGATGCCCCGGCCCCAGGCCTCGGCGAGCAGGTCGCGGTCGGCGCCGAGGTCGACCTGGCTCTGCACGGCCCGGGTGATCTCCTCGGCGATCTGCCGGAGCGCGGGGGCGAGCGCGTTGCCGGCGCCGCTCGGATCGCCCGGCTCGGGGTGGGTGAGCAGCCGGTAGACCTGGGGGCGGGACTCGATGGCGGCGAGGTAGGTGTCCAGCACGTGCTCGACCCGGTCGCGGCGCTCCAGCGGCTCGGCGAGGGCGGCCCGGACGGTGGCCAGCAGCCCGCCGGTGTGACGCTCGGTCAGGGCTCTGATCAGGCCGTTCCGGTCCCCGAAGTGGCGGTAGAGGATCGGCTTGGTGATGCCGGCCTCGGCGGCGATGGCGTTCATGCTGGCGCCCGGCCCCTCGCGCTGGATGACCCGGTCGGCGGCGTTGAGCAGCTGCTCGCGGCGGGGCTCTCGGGACATGCGCTGCTCCTCGGGGTTGGGGCGGGGCTGGGCGTTGACACCGGTTACCAATCAGTAGCAGACTCCGACGATGTTACCTGAGGTAACACCCCTGGTCGGCCGCACACGTCTTCGGAGGCAAGCACCATGAGCAGCACGTTCTCGCTGGACCCGGGCGCGGACCAGCTCGCCGTACGCGACTGGCTGCACGGCTTCGCCGCCGACGTGATGCGCCCGGCCGCGGCCGAGTGGGACGAGCGCGAGGAGACCCCCTGGCCGGTCATCCAGGAGGCCGCCAAGCTGGGCATCTACTCGCTGGACTTCTACGCCCAGCAGTACTTCGACCCCTCCGGCGTCGGCATCCCGATCGCCATGGAGGAGCTGTTCTGGGGCGACGCGGGCATCGGGCTGTCCATCGTCGGCACCACCCTGGCCGCCGTCGCGGTGCTGGCCAACGGCACCGACGAGCAGATCGGCACCTGGACCCCGCAGATGTTCGGCACTCCGGAGGACGTCAAGGTGGCCGCCTTCTGCTCCTCCGAGCCGGACGCCGGCTCGGACGTCTCGGCGCTGCGCACCCGGGCGGTGTACGACGAGGCCAAGGACGAGTGGGTGCTGAACGGCACCAAGACCTGGGCCACCAACGGCGGGATCGCCGCCGTCCACGTGGTGGTCGCCACCGTGGACCCGGCGCTCGGCGCCAAGGGCCAGGCCTCCTTCGTCGTCCCGCCGGGCACCCCGGGGCTGAGCCAGGGCCAGAAGTTCAGGAAGCACGGCATCCGCGCCTCGCACACCGCCGAGGTGGTGCTGGACGGCGTCCGGGTGCCCGGCAGCTGCCTGCTCGGCGGCAAGGAGAAGCTGGACGAGCGGCTCGCCCGGGCCCGCGAGGGCGTCAAGCGCCCCGGCGGCAGGGGCAACGCGGCGATGGCCACCTTCGAGGCCTCCCGCCCGGCCGTCGGCGCCCAGGCGATCGGCATCGCCCGGGCCGCGTACGAGGTGGCGCTGGACTACGCCAGGACCCGGGAGCAGTTCGGCCGGCCGATCATCGACAACCAGGGCGTCGCCTTCCAGCTCGCCGACATGCGGACCCGGATCGACGCGGCCCGGCTGCTGGTGTGGCGGGCCTCCTGGATGGCGGCGAACAACCAGCCGTTCACCGCGGCCGAGGGCTCGATGTCCAAGCTGTACGCGGGCGAGACCGCCAAGTACGTGACCGCCCAGGCGATGCAGATCCTCGGCGGCAACGGCTTCACCCGGGAGTACCCGGTGGAGCGGATGCACCGGGACAGCGCGATCTACTCGATCTTCGAGGGGACCAGCGAGATCCAGCGGCTGGTGATCGCCCGGGCCGTCTCGGGGGTGCCGATCCGCTGACGGCCCGCCGGCTCAGCGGGCCAGCCAGAAGGCGAGCCCGGCGGTGAGCGCGCCCACCGCCGCGCCCACGACGGTCTGCGCGGCGGTGTGGTCCCGCAGCACCACCCGGGACCACCCGATCACCGGGACGAGCGGGGCGAGCAGCAGCCAGAGCGGGCCGAGCGCGACGGCGAGGCAGACCACCGCGCCGCCGGCCACGGCGGTGTGCACGGAGACCTTCCACCAGGCCGTGATCACCAGGATCGGGACGAGTGAGGCGAACATCGCCAGCACCAGCGCGGTCAGGTCGGCCGGGGCGTCCAGCCCGACCATCGCCGCGAAGCAGGCCAGCACCGAGGCCATGATCAGCGGGAAGACGGTCAGCCGGCGTCGGCGGTGGCCGACGTGGCGGTCCTCCACGGTGCCCCTGCGCATGCCCTGCCGGATGATCAGCGTCGGGACGACGGCGGCGAACAGGACGGCGAACAGCGCCCAGCCGATGCCGGGCAGGCCGTAGCGCAGGCCGCCCAGCAGCGGGAGCAGCACCAGGATCACGTTCTTCGGCTCCAGGCCGTCGGTGATCCGGCGGGCCCAGGCCGTCCGGCGGGTGGGGGCGGGCGCGGCCGCGGCCTCGGTCGTCATCGGGGTGGGTGCTCCGGGGGGCGAAGGGGCGGACGGTGCGGGTTCGGGGCCGGGTTCAGGTGCGGGTCCGGGTGCGGGTCCGGCGGCGGCGCCGGTCGGACGATCGTACGGGGACCGGCCGACCGGCTGCGGGCCAGGGTCGGCGGCCCGGCTCAGAACCGGGCGGGGCGGCCCTCCAGGAAGGCGGTCAGGCCCTCGCGGACGTCCGATCCCTCCCGGGCGCGGAGCAGCCAGGGGGCGAGCACCTCGTGGGCCCGCTCGGGCGGGGCGTCCAGGACGGCCTTGGCCGCACCGACGGTCTGGGCCGAGCGGCGGGTCAGCAGCCGGGCGAAGTCCAGGGCGGCGGCGTCCAGTTCGGCGTCCGGCAGGACGCGCTCGGCCAGGCCGAGCGGCAGGGCGTCCCGGCCGCTCACCAACTCGCCGGAGAACAGCAGGTACTTGGCCCGCGCCGGGCCGACCAGCCGGGCCAGCCGTACGGTCGGCACCGCGGAGTAGACCACGCCGAGCTTGGCCGGGGTGATCCCGAGCCGGGCGTCCTCGGCGACGAACCGCAGGTCGCAGGCGACGGCCAGCTGGCAGCCGCCGCCGACGCAGGCGCCGTGCACCACGGCGAGCGTCGGGTGCGGGAAGGCCGCCAGCGCCTCCTCGGCGGCGACGTTGGTCGCGTGGTACGCCTCCGCGCGGTCCGGATCGCCGTACACCTCCGAGAGTTCGGCGATGTCCGCGCCCGCGCTGAAGGTGTTGCCGGCGCCGGTGAGCAGCAGGACGCGCACGCCCTCGTGGTCGGCCAGCTGCTTCAGCACCTCGGGAAGCGCCTGCCAGATCGCCAGGGTCACCGCGTTGCGGCGGTGCGGGCGGGCGAACTCCAGGGCGGCGACGCCGTCCTCGCCGACGTACGCGCCGAGGCCCTCGGCCCGCGCGGGCAGGGCGGAGCGGTCCCGCGTGAGCAGCGGTCGGTCCATGCGCACCTCCGGTCGGTCGTGGTGCGCCCACTCTCCCAGGCGGCGCGGGGGCGGCAAGCGCCGAGGCCCCGTTGTCAGGCGGCGCGGGTGCAGTAGTCGCCGAGGCCCTGTTCGAGCAGGGCGAAGGCGCGGCGGGCCTCCGCCAGCGCGCCGGGCAGGGCGTCGGCGGCGCGCTCGCCGGCCAGCATCCGCCGGTGGTTGGCGGCGATCAGCGCGACCCGGACGGCCAGCACCTGGGCGGTGGCGACCCGGGCGGTCAGCTCGTCGTGGGCCGGGTCCTGGGCGAGCAGTTCGGCGGACAGCGCGGCGTGCGCCAGCAGGTCGAAGCCGTGGGTGGCGCGTGCGGTCAGTGCCGGGGTGCGGTGGATCAGCCGGACGACGTCGAGCACGATCCCGTCGTCGTTCAGGCCGGAGGCCGGGTCGAAGCGCTCCAGTGCGGACAGGAACTGCTCGCGCAGCGCCGTCACCGCCGAGGTGCCCGGGGCGCGGTCGCGCACCGCCTTGGCCGGCTCGTCGAGGTGCTGCTCCATCGGGCCCATGACCAGGTCTTCCTTGGTGGGGAAGTAGTTGAAGACGGTCATCTTGGACACCTCGGCGGCGGCCGCGATCTCGGCGACCGACACCTGGTCGAAGCCGCGCTCGGTGAACAGCGCGATGGCGGCGCGGAAGATCCGCACGCCGGTCTGGAACTTCTTGCGCTCGCGCAGGGGGAGCGCGTCGAGGTCGACGTCGGGGGCGAGGTCCGGTGCGCGTCGCATGGCCATGAAGGGACTGTACCAGGCTCAATTGTTGACTGGGCTGAAACATTGGTCGGGATGAAGAATTGACCCGGTCCAAAAAGCCTGCCAGGGTGAGTGTGCGCCGCCGGTCGCCCCGGCCGCGGCGTGAACTCCACGGACCCTGGGGGGACTTGACCATGGCTACTGCTGCCGCTGCCGCTGCCGCGCCGCCCGGCGCCGTCGCGCCGATGACACCCGCCCGGCGCAAGCTGGGCATGCTGCTCTGCCTGATCACGATCGTGCTGGCCGTCCTCGACATGAACATCGTCTCGGCGGCCACCGTGCCGATCGTCCGTGACCTCGACCCCGTCCACGGCGTCGACCGACTGCCCTGGCTGATCAGCGCGTTCGCCCTCGCCGCCACCGCGCTGCTGCCGCTCTACGGCCGGCTCTGCGACTCCTACGGCGCCAAGCGCGTGCTCCTCGGCGCGGTCGCCGTCTTCGCGCTCGGCTCGGCCCTGTGCGGGGCGGCGCGGACGATGGACCAGCTGATCGCCTTCCGGGCCCTCCAGGGCATCGGCGGCGGCGGGCTGATGAGCGTGACCATGGTCCTCATCGCCCGGCTCGCGGAGCCGGGCGGACGGTCCGACGCCAGGGGCAGCGCCATGGGCGGGATCGTCGCGGGGCTGGGCATGTCCGTCGGCCCGCTGATCGGCGCGCTGCTCACCGATCACCTCAGCTGGCGCTGGATCTTCTACGTCAACCTGCCGCTGTGCCTGGTGGTGCTGGTCGGCATCGCCCTGGTGGTCAGGCTGCCGAGGGCGACGGGCCGCGGCGGGCTGGACTTCCTCGGCGCCGCGCTGGCCGCGGCGTTCGCGGTCGGGCTGCTGCTGGTCACCGAATGGGGCGGCAAGGAGTACGCCTGGACCTCGCCGGTGACCCTCGGGCTGGCCGCCGCCACGCTGGCCGCCCTCGGCCTCTTCCTGTGGCGCCAGGCCGTCGCGGCCGCGCCGGTGCTGCCGCTGTCCCTGTTCCGGATCCCGGCGGTACGGCTGGGCTTCGCCGTCCAGGGCCTGGTCGGGATGGGCATGATCGGCGCCATCGTGCACGTGATGCTCTACCTCCAGCTCGCCCGGGGCGTCGCCCCGACCTCGGCCAGCCTCTACCTGATCCCGATGGCGGCCGGGATGACGGCCTCCGGCCTGGTGTCCGGGCGGCTGCTCGCCCGGGGCCGCTCGGTCGGGAGCCTGCTCCTGGCCGGCGCGGGCTGCGCGGCGCTCGCCCTGCTGCTGCTCTCCCTGAGCGGGCCGACCACCACGGAGTACCTGGTGATGGCCGAACTCGCCCTGCTCGGCTGCGGGTTGGGGCAGCTGATCGGCCAGCTGGTCGTGGTGGTGCAGCAGGCCGCGCCGGCCCACCAGCTGGGCGTGGCGACCACCGGCATCCGGTTCTTCCAGAACCTCGGCAACGCGCTGGGCGCGGCGGTGTTCGGCACCGTGCTGGTGCGGGTCTTCGCGGACGGCGAGCCGGGACGGCCGCTGGGCGCCGTCCGGACGCTCACCGGGGGCGCGCGCGAGCACGCGGTGCGCAGCCTCACCGACGCGGTGGACGTGGTCTTCCTGTCGGCGGGCGGGGTGCTGGTGCTGGCGCTGCTGCTGGTGTGGCGGCTGCGGGTGGTCGCCGGGGCGGCGCTGGGCGGGGCCGGGGCGGCGGGGGCGGGCGCGGGGTCCTGAGGGGTGCGGTCCGGTGGCGGGGCCCGGTGGAACGGGGTGTCCACCGGGCCCCGCCGGGCCCGTCGGGGGCCGGGCCCGGGGCTCGGCTCCGGGCGGGGCGGTCCCGGGCGGGGGCGGGCCTGGGGTCAGTCCTGGGGCCAGTCCTGGGGTCAGTCCTGGGGGGCGGCCGTCCACTCGCCGGCCAGGATGGCCCAGATCTCCTTGTCGTAGCGGACGCCGTTGTACGGGTACCACTCGCGCAGCACGCCGTCGCGGGTCATGCCGACCCGTTCGGCGACGGCCCGGCTGCGGGCGTTGACGGAGGAACACCACCACTCGGCGCGGTGCAGGCCGCGGGTGACGAAGGCGTAGTCGAGCAGCCGCCGGACGGCCGCGGTGATCAGCCCGCGGCCCTCGCCGGCCGGCTCCGTCCAGGCGCCGATCTCGCACACGCCGGAGCGGACGTCGAAGCTCACGAACATCACGCCGCCGACGAGTGTGCCGTCCAGCCAGATCCCGTAGATCCGCTTCTGGTCGGCGGCCAGGCCGTCGGCGTAGCGCTGGAGGGTGGCCCGGGCGGAGTCCAGGTCGACGGAGAAGGTGGCCCAGGGGATCCACGGGTCGGTGTGGGCGCGGGCGCGGTCGAGGTGGGCGAGGAACTCGGGGGCCTGCCAGGGCTCCAGCGGGCGCAGTTCGGCGTTCTCGGCGAGCGGTACGGCAAACACGGGCGGCCTTTCACGGGCGGTGCTGAGGTGGGCGGGGTCCATTCATAACAAACGTTTGGTATGTACGATAGCCCCCATGACACCGGCCCGTGGAGACCATGACGCCCGACGCTCCGAGGTCTCCGAGGGGGTGTGGCGGGTGCTCTCCACCCGGGGCTTCGAGGGGCTGACCCTGCGCGCGGTGGCAGCCGAACTCGGCGCCTCCACCGGGCTGTTGACGCACTACTTCCCGAACAAGCGGGCGCTCCTGCGCCATGCGCTGGAGGAGCTGGACCGGCGCTCGCTGGCCCGGCCCCGGCGTACCGAGCCCGCCGACGGCACCCCGCCGCCGGTCGGGCTGGCCCGGGTGCGGGCTTCGCTGCTGGACGTGCTGCCGCTGGACGGTGAGGCCGCGGCCGACAACCGGATCTGGGTCGGTTCCTGGGACCACGCCCTGGCCGACCCGGAGCTGGCGGCCGCGCACGCGGGCCGCTACGCGCGCTCGCGCACGGCGCTCACGGCGCACGTCGCGGAGGCCCAGCGGCGCGGGGAGCTCCCGGCGCAGGCCGACCCGGCCGCGCTCGCGGCGGGGGCGCAGGCCTTCGTGCTGGGGCTGGTGGTGCAGGCGCTGTTCGCGCCGGAGGAGTTCCCGGCGGAGCGGCAGACGGAGCTGCTGGACGCGTACCTGGCCGGGCTGGCGGGGGCGGCCGGTCCGGCGGAATAGGCCGGGCGGTCACGCGGCGCGGGGAGCGGGCGGGCGGGCGGACCGGTCGGGAAGGCCGGCTGGTCGGGCGCGGCGGGAAGGCGGGCGCGGGAGGGCGGCGCGGGAGGGCGTGCCGGGAAACGGCGCGCCCCGTTCCGTTCGGGCGGGAAATCGACGGGAATTCCGGTTGTTCCGGTTGGCCCGGATTCCGGATCGTTTTTCGCGGTGGCCCCGACGCACGTGGTCGGGCGTTCCGGGCGAACAGCGCGCGGGGCGGTTGGTGTACGGGATAACCGGCTGGTCCGGCGCGGCCACGGAAAGTGGCCGTCGGCGCGCGGCCCGCGCAATGGCAGGGTGGTGCCCCCAGCAGGATTCGAACCTGCGACCTACCGCTTAGAAGGCGGGTGCTCTATCCGCTGAGCTATGGGGGCGGGACGGACGGTGCCCTGGCGGGCGCGACCGTGGCCGGGATCGGGCTGGCGGGGCGCCGGGGCGCACGCTGTCCGGCCCCGTACCTGAGGGTGGGGGTGGGGTGGCGGGCCCTCGCCCTGTCGGGGACAGGATAAGGGTGACCGGTTCCCAGGCCGGGTGTGACGACACCGCCGTTGGTGTGTCGGTTCGGTGGAGCGGTCCGATAATCGCAGGTGAAGGCCGTGAGTGCAGCGGTCTGGGAGTGTTCCGCGCCGGACGTTGTGCAGTCGTTACGGGGCTGCCTCCTCACCCGTTATGGATTCGGCACGGAGAATGTGGCGCCGACGGCGCGGGTGGGGGCCTTAATCGCGGTTGCGCCGGTCGTATGACGTGGGCGGACGGCCCCCGGGCGGCTTCCGGGCGCGTTCCGGGGAGGGTTCCGGCGCGGGTTCCGGGGCGCGCCGGCCGGGCGGCGAGCAGCGGGTTTGTTGTCATGGCCGCGAAGAAGCGGCGGCGAAGCGGCGGCGGAAGGCTGAAATTCACCCCTGCGAGTGACAACACTTCCACAGCCCGGAGTTATCCACAGGATTTCGGAACCGGGTGGCCCGGATTTCCTCCGAAGTGCACGCTCAAGGCGCACCGGTCGATTCCGTACGGTGCATCGGCGAGAACGGAGGGTGTGCCGTGAACGAGACGCACGTGACGGTGATCGGCAATGTGGCGACGGAGGTCAGCTACGGCGAAACGAGCGGCGGGGTGCCGATGGCCAACTTCCGGCTCGGCTGCACCGAGCGGCGGTACGACCGGCAGCGCGAGTGCTGGGTGGACGGCGAGACGCAGTGGGTGACGGTGACGGCCTGGCGGGCGCTGGCGGTCAACCTGATCGGCTCGCTGGCCAAGGGCGATCCGGTGCTGGTGAGCGGTCGGCTGCGGGTGCGCGAGTGGGCGGACGGCGAGGTGAGGCGCAGCCGTGCGGAGATCGACGCCCGATCGGTCGGGCACGACCTCACCCGTGGTACCACGGCGTTCCGGTGGGCGGCCGGGGTGCGCGGGCAGTCACCGGGCGGCACCGGGCCGGCCAGGGCGGAGCCCGGGGGCGAGGCGGTGCCCGAGTGGATCGTCAGCGCGGTGGAGGAGCGCAGGGGTTCGGGCGCGGCCTGCGCGCCGGCCCCGGTGGCCGTCGCGGCGTCGGTGGTGCGGGCGCTGCCGCCGGGCGGCGGGCCGGGCGCGGGGGAGCCGGGCGAGGCGGCCGGGAGCGAGCGGGGAGGTGGCGGAACGGGCGTGCCGAGCTGATCGGTCGGTGACCCTTCCCTGTCGACAAATATGTTGATCGAGAAGGCTGTTGTGCCCGCACGCACTATCCGACCGGATAACGGATAACGGCATGGCGGGTTTCTGGCGGGGCGTCAGCTTGTGTGGGACCTGAGGGGATTGATAACGATCCAGATACGGAATCGTCCTGATTTCGCATGGGGGTTTCGGGGCCTCCGGGGCTCAATAGGATTCGTCTGGTTCATACCCGCAGCAGTGCCACAGGGGGCACGCGCGGAACCGCAAGTCGCCGGCTGCCCACTCGGTGCGGCCCGGCCCGGAGGGATCCCACATGTTCCAGAGGCAGGGGCTGAGTCTGTCCCGGATAACCACTGTCATGCTCACGACTAGCTTGGCGCTGGGCGGAGGCCTGTTCGCGGCCGGTGCGGCGGTCGCGGCCGGTGCCCCGGCCTCGGGCGTGACGGCGGAAGTCCAGAACGAGATGCTCGGCGAGAAGATCGACGTCGACGGCCGGACCGTCGACGGCGGTCTGTTCACCCTCAAGACGGCCGCGGGAGAGAAGCTCCGCACGTACTGCATCGACTTCGACAACCCCGTCTACCTGGACAGCGGCGCCAAGTACCACGAGGCGGACTGGGCGTCGAGCTCGCTCAACAGCAACGCGAACGCCCCCAAGATCCGCTGGATCCTGGACAATTCGTACCCGCAGGCCGGTCTGGCGTCCCTGGCCACGGCCATCCACGTCGACAGCCTGAGCGAGGCCGACGCCGCCGCCGGCACCCAGGCCGCGATCTGGAAGTTCTCGGACAACAAGAACGCCGTCCCGCGCAACGAGAAGGCCAAGAAGCTCCGCGACTACCTGGTCGGCGACTCCAACAAGGGCGTCGCGGCGGAGCCCAAGCCCTCGCTGACGCTCACCCCGGACTCGGTCTCCGGCAAGTCGGGCGGCAAGCTCGGCCCGTTCCTGCTGAACACCAGCGCCAACGAGGTCAAGCTGACCGTCACCGGCGACGCCGCCGACAAGGTCAAGCTGCTGGACAAGGACAACAAGCAGGTCAACGGCAGCCTGACCGGCCCGATCGGCAAGGACACCCCGCTGTACCTGGACGTGCCGGCCGGCACCCCGGACGGCAAGGCCGCGATCAACGCCACCGCCGAGGCCACCGTGCTCAGCGGCCGGGTCTTCATGAGCGGCGTGGACTCCCGCGGCCGCCACAGCCAGACCATGATCCTGGCCGGCTCCACCAAGGTGAACGTCGCGGGCGGCGCCAAGGCCACCTGGCAGCAGGGCAAGGGCGCGCTGGTCGACAGCACCGCCAAGGAGGAGTGCGCCAGCGGCGGCGTGCGGGTGTCCGTCACCAACACCGGTGACGAGGCCGCCACCGTCACGGTCGGCAAGCAGCAGGTCGCCGTCCAGCCGGGCAAGACCGAGACCGTCCTGGTCAAGGTCGAGGAGAAGGCCAAGTACGACTTCACCGTGACCGGCCCGAACGGCTACTCCAAGCAGTTCACCGGCGTCCTGGACTGCAAGGTCGGCGTGCCCTCGACCCCGGCCCCGACCACCCCGGCCGCCACCGGTACGGCCGGCCCGGCCGCGAGCCCGTCCGGCACCCCGAGCACCGGCGCCGGCCAGCCGGCTCCGGCGACGACCACCAGCGCCGCCCCCGGCACCGGTGGCGGCCTGGCCCAGACCGGTGCCAACGACTCGACCCCGATCCTCGCCGCCGTCGCCGGTGGCCTGGTCGTGGCCGGTGGCGCCGCCGTCTTCGTCCTGCGCCGCCGCGGCCGCCACGGGCGCACCACCGCCTGAGCCGCTTGAACCGCTCGGACCGCTTCACCGTTTGATCGACTGACCGCTCGAACCGCCTGAGGGGTTCGGAGGCACCACGCTCCGGGCCCCTCGGGCGGCCACCGGCCCGGTTCCCCGCAGTTGTGGCGAGGGGCCGGGCCGCTGCGTTTCGGGGGAGGGGCGCTGGTCGTGACGAGTTACCGCTTGATCGACTGACCGCTCGAACCGCCCGAGGGGTTCGGAGGCACCACGCCCCGGGCCCCTCGGGCGGCCACCGGCCCGGTTCCCCGCAGTTGTTGCGAGGGGCCGGGCCGCTGCGTTTCGGGGGAGGGGCGCTGGTCGCGGCCAAGGGCGAGCGGGGGCCGGGCCGTGGTGCTCCGGGGCGTGGGCGGGCACGGGGCGCCGGGGCCGCCGGAGCGGTCGGGGCCGGCGGCGCGTTCGGGGCGGGCCCCGGGTGCTCGCGGATACCCCCGGGGGTCACCCGGGCGATTCGGGGCTCAGGGCCCGGTGCGGCACAATGGAAGGCTGCAAGCCGAATTACTCCCGACGACGCCGGAGCGATCTCACGTGGCGGAATACATCTACACGATGCGCAAGGTGCGCAAGGCTCACGGAGACAAGGTCATCCTTGACGACGTGACGCTCAGCTTCCTCCCCGGAGCGAAGATCGGCGTCGTGGGCCCCAACGGTGCCGGTAAGTCCACCGTGCTGAAGATGATGGCCGGCCTGGAACAGCCGTCCAACGGCGACGCCTTCCTGTCGCCCGGCTTCACCGTCGGCATGCTGCTCCAGGAGCCGCCGCTGGACGAGTCCAAGACGGTCCTGGAGAACGTCCAGGACGGCGTCAAGGAGATCAAGGGGAAGCTCGACCGCTTCAACGAGATCGCCGAGCTGATGGCGACCGACTACTCGGACGCCCTGCTGGACGAGATGGGCAAGCTCCAGGAGGAGCTGGACCACGCCGAGGCCTGGGACCTGGACGCCCAGCTGGAGCAGGCCATGGACGCCCTGGGCTGCCCGCCCGGCGACTGGCCGGTCACCAAGCTCTCCGGTGGCGAGAAGCGCCGCGTCGCGCTCTGCAAGCTGCTGCTGGAGGCCCCCGACCTGCTGCTGCTCGACGAGCCCACCAACCACCTGGACGCCGAGTCGGTGAACTGGCTGGAGCAGCACCTGGAGAAGTACAAGGGCACCGTCGTGGCCGTCACCCACGACCGGTACTTCCTGGACAACGTCGCCGAGTGGATCCTTGAGCTCGACCGCGGCCGCGCCTACCCGTACGAGGGCAACTACTCCACCTACCTGGAGACCAAGCAGTCGCGCCTGAAGGTCGAGGGCCAGAAGGACGCGAAGCGGGCCAAGCGCCTCAAGGAGGAGCTGGAGTGGGTCCGCTCCAACGCCAAGGGCCGCCAGGCGAAGTCCAAGGCCCGTCTGGCCCGCTACGAGGAGATGGCGGCCGAGGCGGACAAGATGCGGAAGCTGGACTTCGAGGAGATCCAGATCCCGCCGGGCCCGCGCCTGGGCAACGTCGTCATCGAGGTCGAGAACCTCAACAAGGCCTTCGGTGAGAAGGTCCTGATCGACGACCTGAGCTTCACCCTGCCGCGCAACGGCATCGTCGGCATCATCGGCCCGAACGGCGCCGGCAAGACCACCCTGTTCAAGATGCTCCAGGACCTGGAGACCCCGGACAGCGGCACGGTCAAGGTCGGCGAGACCGTCAAGATCAGCTACGTCGACCAGACCCGCTCCAACATCGACCCGAAGAAGACCCTCTGGGAGGTCGTCTCCGACGGTCTGGACTGGATCAACGTCGGCCAGGTCGAGATGCCGTCCCGCGCCTACGTGTCGGCCTTCGGCTTCAAGGGCCCGGACCAGCAGAAGCCGGCCGGCGTGCTCTCCGGCGGTGAGCGCAACCGCCTGAACCTGGCGCTCACCCTCAAGCAGGGCGGCAACCTGCTGCTCCTCGACGAGCCCACCAACGACCTGGACGTCGAGACGCTCTCCTCGCTGGAGAACGCCCTGCTGGAGTTCCCCGGCTGCGCCGTGGTCATCTCCCACGACCGCTGGTTCCTGGACCGGGTGGCCACCCACATCCTCGCCTACGAGGGCGACAGCAAGTGGTTCTGGTTCGAGGGCAACTTCGAGTCGTACGAGAAGAACAAGATCGAGCGGCTCGGCGCCGACGCCGCCCGTCCGCACCGGGCCACGTACAAGAAGCTGACCCGAGGCTGACACCCAGCCGTCACGGCGGCCCGGCAGACTGCCCCGCAGAGGCGGCCTGCCGGGCCGCGGCCCGTCGCCACCGCCCGCCCGCCGCGGCACCTCCCGTGCCGCCGGCGGCGGACGGCGGCGGGCGACCGGACACCGAGGAGAACTACCGTGGCTCGCCACATCTACGCCTGCCCGCTGCGCTGGTCCGACATGGACGCCTTCGGGCACGTCAACAACGTGGTCTTCCTGCGCTACCTGGAGGAGGCCCGGATCGACTTCATGTTCACCCAGGCCGCCGCGGCCGGCGCCGGGGAGTTCGCGGGTGGTTCGGTGGTGGCGCGCCACGAGATCGACTACAAGCGCCCGTTGGTGCACCGGCCCGAGCCGGTCACCATCGAGACCTGGGTGACGAGGATCGGCGGTGCCTCGCTGACCGTCTCGTACGAGATCAAGGACGTCGCCGAGGACGGCAGTGACGTCGTGTACGTCCGGGCGTCCACCGTGGTCGTCCCCTACGACCTGGCCGAGGGCCGGCCGCGCCGGATCTCGCCGGTGGAGCGGGAGTTCCTCGGCCGCTTCATGGACGAAGAGCCGGCCGTCGCCGCCGTCTGACGTCCCACCCCACCTGACGATTCGAGCTGAGCCGCTGTGACCACCACCGCCCGTCTCGCCCTGACCGACACCGGGGAGGCCGCCGACCTCTCCGCCTTCCTGCTGCGCCTGCTGCGCTTCGACCGGGCGGCGGCCGTCCGGCTCCAGGCGGTGGGCCGGGGCGACGGGGACGGCGTGCTGGCGGTCTTCGGACGGCTGCCGCTGGGCGGTTCGGGTGCGCTGGCGGTCCGCACCGTGCGGCTGGGCGGGCCGGTCGAGCCGGTGGACCTGACCGTCTCGGCGGGCCAACTGCTGGACGGCGTGGACGCCGAGGCCGGGACCGTCGCGCTGCCCGCGCCGGTGACCGGCCCGGCCTGGGCCGGGCTGCTGCCGCCGCGCACCGGCTGGCGGCCGGTCGGCGCGCCGCCCGTGGCCGAGGTGTACCCCGAACTCATGGCCGGGGTGCGGGAGTTCCGCGAGCGCAGCGAGGCCGTCCCGGAGCACCACCGCAGCCGCGCGGTGCTGGACGCGCTGGCCGACGAGATCTGGTCCCGCCCCGTCGCGGTGCTGCCCGAGCTGCCGCTGCGCGCGCCGCACGCCGCGTACGTGATCGGCTTCCTGAAGCCGGGCGCCCCGCTGACCGTGCACCGGGCGGGCGGCTGGCTGCGGCTGAGCGCCCCGGCGGGCTCGGTGGCGGTGCGCACCGCGGCCGCGCCGGGGGCGGGGCTGGGGCTCAGCCCCGTTCGCTAGGGCGTGTCTGACAGTTCTCGCCGGGTGCGCGGCGTCGGGGCACGTACCTCGCCGCGGCGGCGGCCGGTGCCCGGAGGCGGGGCTCAGCCCGGGGTGTTGATCATCGAGGCGGCGGCGTAGGCCAGGTACTCCAGCAGCTGCCGCTCGTGCTCGGCCGGCAGCTCCAGGCTCGCCACGGCCGCCCGCATGTGGGTCAGCCAGGCGTCGTGCGCGGCCTTGTCGACCTTGAACGGCGCGTGCCGCATCCGCAGCCGCGGGTGGCCGCGCCGGTCGCTGTAGGTGCGCGGGCCGCCCCAGTACTGCATCAGAAAGAGGGCCATCCGCTCCTCGGCCGGCCCGAGGTCCTCCTCGGGGTACATCGGCCGCAGCAGCTCGTCCTCGGCGATGCCTTCGTAGAACCGGCGGGCCAGCCGCCGGAAGGTCGGCTCACCGCCGACCTGGTCGTAGAAGGTCTCCTCGCTCAACGTGCCTCGCCGGATCTCTCTCACCCGACCATGGTCGCAGACGCCGACGGGGTCGTACACCGGGACCAAAGGCGTACGACCCCGTCGGGACCGGCGGGGCTCGGCGCAGGCCGGCCGGGGACGGCCCCGGGGCAGGCCCCGGACCCGGCCCCGGGGCGGTCAGTCCTCCCAGCGGAACAGCTTCCAGGAGATCCCCGTCAGCACGGCCGCGAAGAGCAGCAGTCCGCCCATGGTGGGCAGGGCGTCCATGACGCCGCCGCCGCGGGTGAGCACCGACTGGGCCGACTCGACCAGGTAGTGCAGCGGCATGACCTGGGAGATGCCCTTCAGCCAGCCGGGGGCGCCGTCCAGCGGGAAGAACGAGCCGGACAGGAAGGACATCGGCAGCACGATGATCTGCGAGATGCCGTTGGCCGCCTCCTCCGTCCTCGCGACCGAGCCGGCCAGCAGGCCGATCGACATGAAGGCGAGCGTCGCGCACGCCACCAGCGGGATCACCAGCCACCAGTCGCCGGTGAGCCTGAGCCCGAAGAAGCCCGTCGCGACCACCAGGAAGACGGCGGTCTGCAGGAACGCCGTCAGCAGCGAGACCAGGATCCGGGAGCTGACCACGGTACCGGCGTTGATCGGGGCCAGCCGCAGCCGGCGCAGCACCTTGGACTTGCGCCAGTTGACCAGCGTCAGCGCGGCGCCGAACACGGCGCCGGTGGCGACGGCCCAGCCGAGCAGGCCGGGGGTGAGGAACTGGATCGGCTTGAGCGACTTGTCCTCGACCTGCTGGGAGTCCAGCACGAAGGCCGGCTTCTGCCCGGTGGCCGCCTGGTTGGCGCTCTGCACCACCGAGTCGAGGATGCCCTGGAGCGCCCCGGCGCGGACCTGGTCGGCGGCGGTGTAGCGCAGCTCGACCGTGCCGTCCGGGCCCTGCTTGATCATCGCGTCGTACTCGCCCTTGCGGACCTTCTCCAGCGTGGCGGCCTCGTCCTCGGTCCGGGTGATGCTGAGGACCTTGTCGAGCCCGGCCCGACCGTCGCCCTGGATCGAGTCGAACAGCTTCACCGCGCCGACCTGGGCGACCTTGGCGTGCGGGCTCCCGGAGCCCTTGGTCACGCTGCCGAAGAACACCAGGAACACCAGCGGGAAGAGCAGGATGAAGAAGGTCGCGGTGCGGTCGCGCTTCATCCCGAGCAGCATGGCGCGGGACAGGCTCCAGAACGCGCTGACCCGCTCCCGCTCGCCGGCGGCCGGGTCGCCGCGCCGGGCGGTGGCCTGCGGTCCGGTGGGGTTGGTCGAGGTCATGCGCGGAACTCCCGTCCGGTCAGCTGGAGGAAGACGTCCTCCAGGGTGGCGCCGCGCACTTCCAGGCCGCGCAGCGCGTTGTGCTCGGCGAGGACGCCGAGCACCGGGGCCGGGACGCGGGTGGAGACGGAGAGCGAGACGGTGTCGTCCTCCAGGGTGGCGATGTCCGCACCGGCCGCGGTGAGCAGTTCCCGGGCCCGGTCGAGCGGCAGCTGGCCGGAGGCCACGCTGATCCGGACGGTGTCGTCGATCTCGCGGATCAGCGCCGCGGGGGCGCCGGTGTGCAGGATCCTCCCGTGGTCCATGATCGAGACCCGGTCGCAGAGCACCTCGGCCTCGTCCAGGTAGTGGGTGGTCAGCACGACGGTGCGGCCCTCGGCGTTGATGTCGCGCAGGAGGTCCCAGAGGTTGCGCCGGGACTGCGGGTCCAGGCCGGTGGTGGGCTCGTCCAGGAAGACGAGCTCCGGGTCGTGGGCCAGTGCGCAGGCGATCGACAGGCGCTGGGCCTGGCCGCCGGACATCTGGTCGGTGAGCGTCCCCGCCTTGTCCGAGAGGCCGACCCGCTCCAGCATCGCGTCGGCCCGCTTCGGGCCGACCCCGTAGAACGACGCGAAGGTGCGGATGGTCTCCCGGGCGGTCAGTTTCCGGAAGAAGGCGGAGGCCTGGAACTGCACGCCGATTCTCGGCAGCAGTTTCGGATTGCGCGGCCAGGGCGCCATGCCCAGCAGCTCGATCCGGCCCTCGTCCGGTTTCCGGACGCCTTCCAGGATCTCCATCGTGGTGGTCTTCCCGGCGCCGTTGGGGCCCAGGATCCCGTAGAACTCGCCGGCCTCGACGGTGAGGGACACCCCGTCGACGGCCTGCACATCCCCGTACCGCTGGCGGATGCCGTCAGCGGATATAGCAGCAGTCATGTGCCATGAGCCTAGGGGCTGGGAAGGCCGCCGTGCACGCCGCGACAGGCGAATTCCGGGGGTGTTTCCGGGGGCTCGGACGGAGCCGGGCCGGGGGAATGTCGAATTCCGCCCGGCCCGGCCGGAGTTGTCGCCTTCGGGTGGTCAGATAACGATTTGACGCCCTTTCAGCCGCGGTGCACGGTGATGGTGGTCCAGGCGCCGATGTGGATCCGGTCGCCGTCGTTCAGCGGCACCGCGGTGTGCGGGGCGATCGGCTCCGCGCCGCCGTTGACGGTGGTGCCGTTGGTCGAGTCCTGGTCCACCAGGACCCAGCTGCCGTCGGCCTGTTCGGCGAGCAGCGCGTGCTGGTGCGAGGCGCCCGGGTCCTCCGGCGGGACGGACAGGTCGATCTCCGGCACGGTGCCCCGGTGCTGGCTGCGCCGACCGATCCGCAGCTGGCCGCGGCCGGTCAGCGGGATCCGGCGCTCGGGGCAGTACGGCGGGAAGAACAGGCCGGCCGCCTCGGGGCCGCTGCGGGCCATCATGTCGGTGAAGTAGTCGCGGTCGGCCGAGACCACGGCGATCCAGGTGGTCCGGGCGGGCTCGGCCGCGGCGGGCTCCTGGGGCTGCTGGGGCTGCTGCGGCGGGGCCAGGTGGAAGGAGGTGCCGAAGTCGCCGCCGCGGCTGTTCGGGCCGGGGCCGGCCGGCTGGGCGTACACCGGGCCGGAGTCCTCGCGCACCGGGGTGTCGGGGAACGCGCCCTCCGGCGGAGGGTAGCCGTAGGTGTGCGGCTGCGCCGGGGCCTGCGGCTGCTGCGGGACGGGCGGGGCGACGGCCTGCCGGCCCTCCGGCGGCCGGCCGTGCGGCGGCTGGCTGTGCGGGGGCTGCCCGTGCGGCTGGTGGCCGTCCGGGGCGTGGCCGTGCTGGGCCGGCTGCTGGGGGCCGCCGTAGGAGGCCGGCATGTTCGGCGGCAGCGGCGGCCGGCCGTCCGGGGCGTGGCCGGGCGGGGTGTGGCCGGCGCCGGGCACCTGGCGGCGGGAGGGCGTGGACAGCTCGTAGTCGTAGCCGCACTCCTCGCAGAACCGTCCGGTCTGCGGGCTGCGGCAGATCGGGCAGACGGCCAGGCCCGCGGTGAGGCCCTGCGGCCCGGGCTGCTGGGGGCCGGCCTGCGGCGGGACGGGCCCGTGCGGGGGCACTGCGCCGTGCTGCGGGGCCGGGGGCGTCATGCCCGGCGGCGGCAGGGGCGCCCCGGGCGGCGGGACGGACCCCGGCGGCATCGGCGGCGGAGGCGGAGGCCCGCCGAAGGAGGCGCCGCCGTACCCCTGGTGCGCGGCGTGCGCGCCGGGCGCGGGGTCGGCTCCGGGCGCGCCCGGGTAGCCTCCGTGCGCCCCGGGTGCGGGGGCCGGTGGAGTCATCGGGAAGCCGCAGAAGTCGCACCAGTCCTCGGCCTGCGACTCGTGGCCCCTCGGGCAGATCGGCATCAGGTCCCCCTCGTTTCGGGCCGGCTCCGTGCGGCGTCGCGCCGGGGTGCCGGCCCGGTCACGTCTTCAGCGGTCACTTCTTCACACGTACCGTCTTGGTCGACCGGGTCTCAAGGGTCATCGAGTCGGCCTCGCTCACGTTCTTACGGAACCGAACCGTACCCTCCTTCGGGTCCACCACGTCCACCACCTTCTGGAGCAGCCGGTAGGTGCCCTCGTTCCCGGTCGCGTGGGCGATCCGGACGGCGGCGCCCAGCTTGGCGGTCGCCCGGTCGACGTCCCCGGCCCGGTGGGCCTCCAGGCCCTCCTGGATGGAGGAGGCGAGCTCGGCCTGCCCGGTGTAGTGGGCGACCTGCGGGCTGATCCGGGTGGAGGAGGCCAGGTCGTCGGTCCAGACGGCCTTGACCAGGCCCTGGGTGAGCACCTCGGGGGTGCCGCCGGCGACCTGCTCGGGCAGCACCAGGCTGACCCGGGCGGCCAGCATCTCGTTGCCGACCGAGGCGGCCGGCACCTCCACGCACACGTGGTAGTCGCGGCTCTCGTCGCCCCAGGAGCCGGTGGGGTAGTCGCCGGCCCGGGGGCCGGCCGCGGTGCGGCGGGAGGTCAGGTCCTCGACCGCGGGGGCGACCTGCTTGACGAACCGGACGGTGGCGTTGGCCGGGGTCCAGATCCGCAGGGCGACGTCGGCGACCTGCTTGCCCATCGCGCCGGCCATCATCGCGCGGAAGTCCTCGGCCAGGCCGGAGGGCTCGGCGACGATGTCGGTGGTGCCGAGCAGCGCCGAGGAGATCCGGCGCAGCTCGTCGATCCGCCAGTCGGTGCCCACCCCGCGGCAGTCGGCGGTGAAGCGGCCGGTCACCCGTTCGACGGCGCGGGCCAGGTCCTCGGCGGACTCGTGCTCGTTGTTGCCGTCGGTCAGCAGCAGGGCGTGCCGGATGGCGATGTCGGGGCGGGTGCGGAAGAGCTGGTCGGCCTTGGCGAGCCAGGTGCCCATCGCGGTGCCGCCGGCCGCGGTGAGCCGGCGCAGCGACTCCTTGGCCCGGGCGCGGGTCGCGGCGTCGGCGGTGGCCAGGGTGCCGTCGCCCGGGTAGACGTCGCGGGCCTCGTGGGTGCCGGCGACGACGGCGAAGGCGGTGCCGTCGCGCAGCGCGTCGATGGCGGCCGCGGTGGCCTCCCGGGCGCCGTGGATCTTGGCTCGGGGGTAGTCCATCGAGCCCGAGCAGTCCACCAGGACGACCACGGCCGCCGTGCCGGCGGAGCCCGCCGCAGCGCTGTCGGCGAAGCCGAGGGGCCGGCCGCCCGAGGTGCCGCCGCCGGTCGCGGTGACGGTGACGATGGCGTTGACCTCGCCGGCGCCGTCGGCCAGGTACTCGTTCTGGAAGACCTCCACGTGGAACCTGGGCAGGTTCGGCTTCGCCAGTGTGGCCATGGGGCGGTCGGCTCCCGTCGGATGAGGGGTGGACGTGCTCAGGGCGGTGGGGCGGCCCGCCGGGCGGGCCGGCGGGCCGTGAGCGCCGGGCGTCCGGCGGGCGGTCGGGTCAGGCCGTCGGCGGGTGCGGCGGCTGCGGCGGGACGGTCGGGGCGGCGGTCGGGGCGGGAGGTGCGGGGGCGGCCGGCGGGGCGGGAGGTGCGGGGGCGGCCGGCGGGGCGGCGGGCGCCGGGGGGACGGGGGGTGCGGGCGGGACGGGCGGCAGCGGGGCGGCGGGGGAGCCGATCACCGGGAGGTCCGGCAGGGTCGGCTCGTGGTCCTCGTCGTCCTCCTCGGCGGCCGGCCGTCCGCCGGCCCGGGGAGCGATCACCGGCAGGTCCAGCGCGGTGGGGCTCGGCTCGGCCTCCTCCGCGGGCGGCGGGTCGATCGGCAGCACGGCGACGGTGATGTTGTCGTGGCCCCCGGCCGCGACGGCGAACTTCACCAGCGTCTGCGCGGTGGCGAGCGGCTCGGTGCGGGCGTCCGGGCGCACGTAGTACGCCAGGTCGGTGGCCGCCTCGGCGTAGTTCCACAGCCCGTCCGTGCAGATCAGCACCACCCCGGGGACGTGCGGGGTGAAGTCGAGGGTGTGCGGCACGACCTCCTCGGCGTCGGCGCCGAGCCAGCCGGTGATGGCGTGGGCGCGCGGGTCGGCGTAGGCCTCGGCCTCGTTCATCAGCCCGGCCTCGACCATCCGGGCCGCCCAGGAGTCGTCCTGGGTGAGCCGGAACGGCTCGGCGGCGGCGCGGTCGTCGGGGATCCAGTACGCGCGGGTGTCGCCGACCCACCCGATGGTCACCCGGCCGCCCGCGGCTATCGCGCTGACGTAGGTGCAGGCGGGGGCGTTGAGGTCGGGCCGGGTGGGGCCGGTGCCGTCGGTGGCGAGGTCGGCGACGGCCTGCGCGGCGTCGGCGATGGCCCGGCGCATCGCCTGGTTCGGGTCGTGGCCGGCCTCCAGGGCGGTCAGCAGCGACTCGGAGGCGGCGTCCACGGCGGTCTCCGAGGCCTCGTCCGGGCGGTCCGAGGAGGAGACGCCGTCGCACACCACGGCGACCACGACCGGCTCGCCGCCGGGCAGCGAGGTCGCGGCGACGGTGAAGGAGTCCTCGTTGCGGTGGTGGCGCACGCCGCGGTCGCTGACCCCGGCGACGCCGCCGAGGGCCTTCTCCATGTGGTCGCGCGGGCGCGGCTGGGCGCTGCCGCAGCCCTCGCAGTAGCCGTCCGGGGCGACCTGCGGCTGCCCGCAGTGCGCGCAGACCTGCCCGCGCGGCGACGGTACGGCCTCGCCGCGTGCGGCGGCCCAGCTCGCCGGCATCGAGCCGGGGGCCGCCCGACCGTCCCGGCCGGTCCCGCAGGAGCCGCAGTAGGCGTCCTCCGGGTCCATCGGCTCCGAACAGCTCGGGCACTCGGTCTGCTGCGGCATCTGCTACACCCACGTCCTGGGACGGGCGCGGTTGGCCCGTTCCACCATCTCGATCCTCGTCTCCGCCCGGTCGGCCAACCGGGCGAGTACCCGGTAGGACTGCTCCAGGGCGAAGCGCAGTTCCCGCTCCTGTGCGGGACGTCCCAGTACCACCAGGTCGGTGGTCGGCCGGCCGGCCGCCGTCGCGGCGCCGACCCAGCCGAGCGCGGCGTCGAGCACCTCGACGGCGAGCTCCTCGCGGCGGCGGGCGTCCAGCCGCAGCGCGGTCAGCTGCGCGGAGCTCGCGCCGAGGTCGGCGGCCAGGTCGTCGGTGGCCCGGCGCCCGCGCAGCCGGGCCCGGACGGCGGCGATCCGGGCGGCGGTGTACTGGCTGGAGGTGGCCGGGACGCTCTCCAGGACGCGCACGGCGCCCGCCCGGTCCTCCTCGGCCAGCCGGACCCTCGCCAGCCCGAAGGCGGCGCTCAGGTAGGCGTGGTCGGTGGCCCACACCAGCCGGTGGAACTCGGCCGCGTCGCCGCCGTCGCCGAGCAGTTCGGCGCAGACGGCGAGGGCCAGCTTGGGGGCGGCCTCGCCGGGGAAGGCGTCATAGACCGCGTCGAAGGCCTCCGCGGCGGCGCGCAGCCGGGGCCCGGCCCCGGAGGCCTCCGCGGCGCCTCCCGGCCCGGGACCTGCCCCGGCGCCGACCAGGGCGGTCAGGCCGCGGTACCAGACCACCCGCCAGTCGTCCGGCTGGTCCTGCTCCAGCTCGGCGAGGCGCTGCGCGGCCTCCGCGTGGCGGCCGAGTTCCAGCAGGGCGCGCAGCTCGCGCAGCCGGCTCTCGACCGAGGCGGCGGGCGCGGCGGCCAGTGCGGTGAGGGTCTCCTCGGGGTCGGGGGTGACCAGGACGGCCAGGAAGCCGGCGTTGGGGTCGCCCGGGTCGACCCGCGGGACGGGCAGGGCCAGGGCGGCGGCGGCCGGGTCCAGGCGGGCCACCCGGAGCCGGCCGGCCTGCTCGCTGGGCAGCACCAACTCGGTGTCGACGACCCGCAGTTCGGGGCCGAACAGGGTGGAGGCCGCGGGCCGGGGCCGGCCGTCCCCGAGGGCCAGCACCTCCCGCAGCACGCCGGTGAGCTGGTCGGCCATCTCCTCGGCGGAGGCGAAGCGGCGGGCCGGGTCCGGGTCGGTGGCGCGGACCAGGAGGCGGTAGTACGACTCGTACCGGGCGAAGACCTCGACCTGCTCGGGGCCGGGCAGCGAGTCGCGGTAGGTGGTGCTGTAGCCCTGGAAGTCGAAGGTGAGCACCGCGAGGGTGCGGGCCACCGTGTACAGGTCGGAGGCGACGGAGGGCCCGTCGACGGCGATCTCCGGCGCCTGGTAGCCCACGGTGCCGTAGACCGGGCCGTCGTCGTCGAGCCGGCGGACCGCGCCCATGTCTATGATCTTGAGCGCGTCGCCACTCTGGATCACGTTGTCGATCTTGAAGTCGCAGTACACCAGGCCCCGGCCGTGCAGGTAGCCCAGGGCCGGCAGCGCCTCCAGCGCGTACGCGATCGCCTGCTCGACGGGCAGCGGCTCGCGCCGCCCGTCCGCGGTGCGGCGCTCGTTGGCGATGTCCTTGAGCGACTTGCCGCCGACGTACTCCATCACGATGTAGCCGTCGGTGGAGCCCGTGCGCAGGTCGGGGTGCTCGGCGAAGTTGATGATCCGGACGATGTTCGGGTGGTCCACCTCGGCCAGGAAGCGGCGCTCGGCGACGGCCACCGCGAGCGCGTCCTCGTCCCCGGTGTCCAGCAGGCCCTTGAGCACCACCCACTTGTCGTTCACCCGGCGGTCCACCGCCAGGTAGATCCAGCCGAGCCCGCCGTGCGCCAGGCAGCCGACCACCTCGTACTGTCCGCCGACCAGGTCGCCGCGGCGCAGCTTGGGCGTGAACGAGTACGGCGTGCCGCACTTGGTGCAGAAGCCGTCCGGGCGGCCGGGGCGGCCGTTCTTCTCCCGGCCCACCGGGGCCTCGCACCGGGAGCAGAACCGCTTGCGCTCGGGCACCTCGGCCTCGGCCAGCACCGCCCGGGACGGGTCGGCCGCCTCGACCGTCGGTACGGTCACCAGCCCGGCGCCCAGGCGGTGGCGGGCGCCCGCGGTGCTGCCGCCCCGGGTGGAGCGGACGGAGAGCGAGCGGCCGCCGCTGCCGGTACGGGTCGAGCGGTGCGAGCGGGAGCGGCCGGACATCGAGCGGGCGGAGCCGGTGCGGCCGGAGTCGGCGGGCACGCGGGCGGAGGGGACGTACGGGCGGGTGGCGCCGCTGTCGGCGGAGTGGGCGGTGCCGGAGGTGCCCGCGGCGGGCGGGGTCAGGCCGCACTCGTCGCAGTAGCCGTCCGGGTCGATGGTGCCGGAGCAGTCGCGCGGACAGGGCGCGCCGGGGCCGGGCGGGGGCGTGCCGGGGCCGGGCGCCCCGTGCGCCGCCGTGGCCCGCCCCGCCGGGGCCAGCCCGCACTCGTCGCAGTAGCCGTCGGCGTCGATCCTGCCGCTGCCGGTGCACTCCGGCCGTTCGCACGTCCCGCCCATGAAGCTCAGCCCCCCTGGCCCTCTCCGTCGACCGGCCCCCGGCCGGCCGCCTCCTGACCCTGCCCGGCCCCGGCCTCGGTGTGGGCCGGCCGCAGCGACTGCTGGAACCGGGCCACCGCGGCGGCCGCCGCCCGCAGGTCGCAGGGCGCGCTCCACAGCAGCCAGCGCGCCTTCTCGTACCGCTCGACCACTTCCGGGTCCTCGGAGACCCGCAGCCGGGCCGCCATCGCCTTGTAGGCGTCCAGCCGGCCGCGCAGCTCGGCCCGGACGGCCAGCGGCTGGGTCACCTCGGTGAGCGACTGCCGGGCCCGGCCCAGCTCCTTGGCGGCGGCGTCCTCCAGCGCGTCCAGCAGCGGCGCGAGCCGGCCCCACTGCCCGGCCTGGCGCAGGTCCAGCGCCGCGACGATCCGCTCGCGCAGCGCCGAGGCCGGGCCGGGCACCGCCGGGACGTCGCTGGACGCTATCTTCGCCAGCACCTCGCCGCGCGCCCGGCGGGCCTCGGCCAGGGTGGCGTCGGCCCGCTGGAGGAGGTCGCCGACGCCCTGGAGGCGGTCCTCGGCCTCGTCGCGCAGCCGCAGCAGGTCCTCCAGCTCCAGCCGGACGCCGTCCAGCGCCCGCCCGGCCCGGTCGAACCGCTCGGTGTCCACCACCCCGGCCGGCCCGGCGAAGGCCGAGCCCGCCGGGACGGTGCCGCGCTGGGCGGGCACCCGGGCCGGGCGCCACAGCGCCAGCGGGTCCCCGCGCACCTCGGCGCGCAGGGCGGTGAGGTCCCGCTCGATCCCGGCCAGGTCGTCGCCCAGCGGGTGGCTCCCGGTGCGCACGCCGAGCGAGGCGGCGAGGGTGCGCACCCGCTGGAGCTCGGCCAGCAGCAGGTCGATCCGGGCGGGCAGCGCCGACCAGACCGCGTCGGCGGCGCTGACCACCTCCAGCACGGTGGCGTACCAGGAGTTCATCCGGGCCACCAGCGCGTCCAGGCTGATCCGCTCGACCAGCTTGGCCGGCGCCCCGAGCACCTGCGGGCCGTCCGGCACCACCCCGCCGGGGACGGTCACCGCCTCGCCGGTCAGCAGCTCGCTCAGCTCGGCCAGTTCGGGCGCCCCCGGCTTGGCCTTGCGGGCCCGGACGGCCCGCGCCGAGGCCAGCGCCTCCGCGTAGCGGTCGAACAGCGCCCAGAGCAGCGGCAGCCCCCGGCCCGCGACGGACCACCGCTCCAGGGTGCGCCCGGACAGCTCGGCGCCGTCCAGCAGCCGCAGGCCCGGGTGGTCCTGGAGGGCGAGCAGCGCCGACTCGACCGCGTCCCGCTCCGCGCCGAGGCGGGCGAGCGCGCGGTCGACCTCCTCCCGGCTCAGTACCGGGC
This sequence comes from Kitasatospora sp. NPDC018619, assembly GCF_044391605.1. Lineage (NCBI taxonomy): Bacteria > Bacillati > Actinomycetota > Actinomycetes > Kitasatosporales > Streptomycetaceae > Kitasatospora > Kitasatospora sp. NPDC018619. Next base: position 318,273 of record NZ_JBISAI010000007.1, on the reverse strand, counting down.
CAGCCGATGCCGCCACCGCGGTGTCCTTCCTTCCTCGCGTGCGATCCCGACGTGCCGGACGTGCCGGACGTGCGGTCCCACGACAATCCCCGTGTCCACCACCGGTCTCCCCGTGGTGATCGTCCCGAACCCTAACCGGTGGCCGTTGCGGCGGAGCGGGCGCGGGGCGTCCGAGCACCGTCAACGCCCCGCTGACGGGCCGCGCGCTACCTCCCCCGCGCCGTCCTCCGCGTCGTGCGCGGCACCCCTGCCGCCGGCGCCGCCGGGCCGGCCCGGGCCGTCTCAGTGCGTGCCCGGCCAGTAGTGCTCGGCCTCGTTGACCATGTACGGCTTGAGCCAGCGCTCGTACGAACGGGCCCAGTCGCCGCGCGCGTAGTAGTCGGCCAGGACCTGGTTGACGCGGGCGGTCAGGTCGGTGCTGTCCTTCAGCATGGCGACGCCGATCACCTCCGGCTGGGCCTCGCCGTCCACGATCCGCACGGTCTGGTCCTGGGCGGCCTGACCGGCCGCCAGGCCGTTGTCGGTCATGGTGGCGTCGACCTTGCCGAGCTGCATCAGGACCAGGCAGTCCAGCTGGTTCTCCACCGTGACGACCTGCCGGGCGGTCTTCTTCTCCTTGACGATGTTCAGCGCCGTGGAGCCGTCGGCGGCGCAGACCGCCCTGTCCCTGATCGCGTCGTCGATGTCCTTCGCCGGTGAGGCCTTGGGCACCAGGACGCGCTGGCTGATGTTGAAGTACGGCTTGGAGAAGGCGACCTCCTCCATCCGCTGGCAGTTGATCGTCATGGTGCGGACGATCAGGTCGACCCGGCCCTTCCTGATGGCGTCGATCCGGTCGGCCGTGGCCACCGGCTTGAGCACCACCTTGTCCGGGTCCCCCATGACGGCCGCGCCGATCGCCCGGGCGAGGTCGATGTCGAAGCCCTCGATCCGGCCGGTGTTCGGGTTCCGGGCGCCCCAGCGGTAGCTGTTCTGGTCCACGCCGATCACCAGGCTGCGCCTGGCCTTGATGGCCTTCACGGCCTGGCCGTCGTCGCCGCTGGGCGGCACGCTCCGGTAGACGTCGCAGCCGTCGGCCTGTTCCTGCCGCTCCTGCCCGGCCTGCCGGACCTGCCCGGCCTGGCCGGCTCGTTCGGCGGCCGTCGGGGCGGCGCCGACCGGGCCGCCCCCGGCGAGCACGGCGGCGCCGGCCGCCAGCAGGGCCAGCACGGCGGCGGGCCTGGTCGTTCTCCTGGTTCCCCTGGTGCGCATCGGTCGGTCTCCCCCTCGCCCGTTACCGGTACTCGGCCAGTCGTCGGCCCAGGCCCCGCAGCGCCGCGGCCGCGGCCACCAGGCCGAGCAGCGCGGCGGCCACGGCGGCGGTGCGCAGGTCCCCGCCGGTGCCCTCGGCGGCCCGGCCGAAGCGGTCCTGCTCGATGCCGGCGGCCCGGGCGAGCGCCCGGTCGGTGCTGTCGAAGGCGGCGTCGGCGGTGGCCGCGTCGGCCTTGGCCGTCACGGTCTTCTCCAGCGCGCCCTGGTAGTCGGCGCCGTCGACCTCCAGCTTCCGGGCCTCGTCGTGCCGCCGGCTCCACTCCTCGAAGCCGGCCGCGGCCTCCCGGACGGCGTCCTGCGCGGCCTGCGGCGCCAGCCGGACGGCCTGCGGCAGCGAGCCGCCGGACCGCTCCGGCGGGAGGCCCGGGGCCCCGGCCAGGTGCTCGGTGGCCTTCGCCCACTGGTCGGCGTACCTGGTGGTCGAGCCGCGGGCGACGAAGTGCAGGTTCTCGGCGAGCCGGGCGGTCAGCACGTCCACCCGGGCGGAGTTGAGCGCCCGCAGCGGGGTGGCGCCCTCGCGGTCGCTCCGCTGGAGCGCGGCGCTGGTGGCCAGCCCGGTGACGGTCAGCCACAGGGCGCCGGCCAGGACGGCGGCGGTGGCGCCCAGCAGCCCGACGTTGAACACCCGGTTGGTGCGGCGGAACAGCGTGAGCTGCACCCAGGCCAGCGCGGCCAGGGTGACCAGCGCCAGGCCGTACGCCCCCCACGGCACCGCCTTGGCCGCGGCGTAGTCGCGGGCCAGCTCCTGGTTCTCGGCGGCGGCCAGCTCGGCGGCGGCCGGCAGCAGGACGGTCTGCATCTGCTCCGAGGCGTACCGCAGGTAGGCGCCGCCGAGCGGGATGCCCTGCCGGTTGTCGGCCCGCGCCGTCTCCACCAGGCCGGAGAACGCCGGGAGTTGCTGGTTCAGCCGGGCGAGCGAGCCCTGGGCGGGGGAGGTCGCGGTGGTCCGGGCGGCGGCCTCGGCGACCAGCCTGGCGGCGGTGGCGAGGTCCTGCTCGTAGCGGCCGCGGACCTCCTCGGGCTCGGCACCGGCCAGCAGGAAGCCGCTGGCCGCGGTGGTGGCGGCGTCGGCCAGGCTCCGGTGGATCTCGGCGGCGTCGCGGCTGAGCGGCTGGCTGTAGGAGACCACCCGGTCGGCGGCCTGCGCCCGGTTCTCCAGCTGCCAGGCGGTGAGCCCGCCGAAGGCCGCGGTGAGCACCGCGAGCACCACGCCGGCCAGCCGCAGCCGGCCGGGGGGCGTGCGAGTGGCCTGGGCGAGCCGGGCGCGCACGCCGGTGGCGAGGGCTGCCGGGGGGCGCTTCGCGGGTGTGCCGCCGGGGGCGGGTGCGCCGCCGGGGCCGGGCGCTCCGTTGGGGCCGGGTGCTCCGTTGGCTCCGGGCGCCCTGTTGGCTCCGGGCGAGGGCAGCGCTGCTCTGGGGACGGCCGGTGCCGCCGTCGCCACCGCACTGCCCGGCGGCCGGCCCGGCGGTGCCGGGAACGCGGCGCCGGACGCGCCACTGCCTGCTGGTGTTGCCACCCGCCTCATCCTCCCCTGGGGCCCGGCCCGCCCCCGGGGCCCGACCGATGGCAGCAGTATGGCCGTGACTCCCCCCGACCACACCTGAGTTGCGCTGATCCTGAGCATGTCGTGCACGTCCTTCGGGGCGGTCCGGGCCGCTCCTCCGCCGTGCCGTGAGGGCCGGTGAACCGTCCGACGCGGACCGGGCCCCGTGCGGTTCCGCGCGGCTTGCGGCTGGTTCCGTGTGGCTCCCGTCCGGCCGCCGTCGATGCCCCGTCCGCCCGGCCGCCGGTTCCCCCGGCCGGCCCCCGAACCGGGCGGGGCGCGGGGCACCGTCCGCGGGCGGGCAATCCCGGGTGCGGCACCCGCTCGCTCCGTACGATGGAGGCATGCGCCTGCTTGGAACGATCTCGCCCGACCGCCCGCTGCTCGTCGTCGCCGTGCGGGAGGAGGCGGCCCACCTGGACGACCGCCTGCCCGTGCTGCTCACCGGGATCGGGAAGGTCAACGCCGCCGTCGCGCTGGCCACCGTCCTCGCGCAGGGCGAGAAGCCCTCCGAGGTGATCAACCTCGGCACGGCCGGCGCGCTGCGCCCCGGCTGGGAGGGCACCCACCACGTCGTCCAGGTGATCCAGCACGACCTCGACACCGCCACCCTGCACGCGCTCACCGGGCGCGAGTACGGCGCCCCGCTGGTGATCGGCAAGGGCGACGGGCCGGTGCTGGCCACCGGCGACCTCTTCGTCTCCGACGCCGCCGCGCGCGACCGGCTCGCCGAGCACGCCGACCTGGTGGACATGGAGGGCTACGCCGTCGCCACCGTCGCGCACCGGGCCGGGCTGCCGGTGCGGCTCGTCAAGCACGTCAGCGACGAGGCCGGGGACGGCGCCGGGCACACCTGGAAGGAGTCGGTGGACGGCTGCGCCCGCAAGCTCGCCGACTGGGTGGCCGCCCAGGGGTGGTGACGCCCGGTCACGGCGTGGTTAGGGTGGCGCGGTGACCGAGAAGAACACCGAGCCGACCGTGCTCACCGACATGCGTCCGCCGAGCCTGAACGCGGACGAGCCGACCACCCTGCTGGCCTTCCTCGACTACCTGCGCGCGGCGGTGGCCGCCAAGCTCGACGGGGTCAGCGACGAGGACGCCCGGCGCCCCGGCGTGGCCTCCGGGACGAGCCTGCTGTGGCTGGTCCGGCACCTCGCCGTGGTCGAGGACAACTGGTTCACCTGGGCCTACCAGGGCGTGGGCGAGCAGCCGCGGGACTCGGACGAGGAGCCGCTGGACGGCGCGACGGTGGCCGAGGAGCTGGCCGCCTACCGGGCGGCGGTGGAGCGGTCCAACGCGGTGGCCGCGGCCGCCCCGGACCTGGACCGGCCGGGCGTGCGCTCGCTGCGGCCGGACGCCGCCGAGGGGCCGTCGCTGCGCTGGGTGCTGGTCCACATGATCGAGGAGACCGGGCGGCACGCCGGGCACGCGGACATCATCCGGGAGCAGCTGGACGGCGCGACCGGCCGCTGAGGGCGGGCGGTCGTCCCCGGCGGCCCGTAGGGTGACCGCCGTCTTCCTCCTCGCCGCCGTCCGCGCCGAACCCGCCGCCGCCGACTTCCCGGCCTGGCCGGCCGACTTCTCGCCCGACGCCCACGAGCACGGCGAGGAGGCCGTGCTCGCCCCGGGCGCGGCCCTGAAGCCGGTCGCCGCGGGCGGCGCGGGCGGCACCTTCTTCCTGTGCGGCGAGGGCGGCGAGGAGCGGCCCGTGCCGTACGCCGACTCCGAGGGCGGCGCGGCCCTGTCGGCCGTCGGGCTGCCGGAGCTGGTCCGGCCGCGGCAGCCCGTGCTGGGCCCGGCACCTCGTACGTGCTGCTCGACGCGGAGGAGGGCGCCGCGTACGGGCCGCTGCTCACGCCCGGGCGGCCGCGGTGACGTCCTTGGTGGTCACCACCTTGGCGAAGCGCATCGCGTGCAGGGTGGCGGCGGTGGCGCGGGCGAGGTCGGCGGCGGGGACGGTGGTGCCGTCCGGGCCGGCCAGGTCGAAGGCGTGCATGGCGTCGGTCGGGAAGACCGCGTCGTAGCCGAGGTTGCCGGCCATCCGGGCGGTGGTCTCGCAGCACACGTTGGTGATGATCCCGGTGACCACCACCTGCCGGGAGCCGCGCTCCTGCAGCCAGGCGTGCAGGTCGGGGGTGCCATAGAACGCGCTGTTGACGGACTTGGTGACGTGCAGCGCGGGGGTGAGCCCGGCCACGAAGTCCTTCAACTCGTGCCCCGGGGTGCCCTTTTCGAGCGGGGTGCCGGGGCCGTCGTGCTGGACGGTGACGATCGGGCGGCCGGTCTCCTGCCAGGCGGCGATCAGCTCGGCGATCCGCTGCTCGGCCTGCGGGTTGTCGCGGGGGCCGAAGGCGGGGGCCTCGAAGCCCTTCTGGACGTCGATGAGCAGCAGGACGGCGTCGGCGTCGAGGGCGAGGGGGGCGTCGAAGGCGTCGAGGTTCGTCATGCCGTCCATCGTGGTGGGCGGCGCCGGAGCGGCGTGATGGGCGGCGATGCCGACGATCGATAGATTCCTGCCATGCGCACGGTGGGTTGCCTGATCTTCGACGGTGTCCGGGCCTTCGACTACGCGGTGATCGGCGAGGTGTGGACGGACCGGTCCGCCCGGTTCGGCCTGCCCGCCTTCGACCTGCGGGTCTGCGGGCCGCAGGGCACCCGGGTGAGGCTGGGCGGCGGGCTGGAGCGGGTCCCCGACGCCGGGACGGCGGCGCTGGCCGAGTGCGACCTGGTGGTGGTGCCGGGCGTGGAGGACCCGGAGGCCGGGCACGCCCCCGAGGTGCTGGCCGCGCTGCGGGCCGCCGCCGCGGCCGGGGTGCCGATCGCCTCGCTCTGCGCGGGCGCCTTCGTGCTCGCCGAGGCCGGCCTGCTGGACGGCCGCGAGGCCACCACCCATTGGGCGCTCGCCCCCGAACTCGCCCGCCGCTACCCGGCGGTGACGGTCCGGCCGGAGGTGCTCTTCACCGGCGGCGACGGCCTGTGGACCTCGGCCGGCGTCGCGGCGGGCATCGACCTCTGCCTCCACCTCGTCCGCACCGCCCACGGCCAGCAGGCCGCCGCCGCCATCGCCCGCGCCATGGTCACCGCCCCGTTCCGGGCGGGCGGCCAGAACCAGTTCATCCCGTCCCCGGTGCCCGACGCCGCCGCCGACGACGACCCGCTGGGACGGCTGCGCGCCGAGGTGCTGGCCTCGCTGGACAGCCCGTGGACGGTGCGCCGGATGGCCGCGGCGGCCCTGCTGTCCGAACGGACCTTCGCCCGCCGCTTCACGGCCACCACCGGCACCACCCCGATGCGCTGGCTCCTCGACCAGCGCGTCCTGGCCGCCCAGCGCCTCCTGGAGGAGACCGACCTGCCCGTCGACACCGTCGCCACCCGCTGCGGCTTCGCCTCCGCCGTCTCCCTGCGGCCGGTCTTCGTCGACCGCGTCGGCGTCGCCCCGCGCGAGTACCGCCGGGCCTTCCGCGGCCGGGAGGAGGGCTAGGGCGCGTCTGACAATTCCCGCCGGGTGCGCCCTGGTCCGACGCGAATTGTCAGACACGCCCTCGGGCGGGCGTCCGGGCGATGCGACAGGCAGGTCTCCCGGTGGTCGGCACCCGGGCCGGGGTTCGGTACCCGGGTCAGCCGGTGGCGGTCGGGGCGGGTGACGGCGCCTGCGGGTCGGCCGGCGGAACCAGGCAGGGCGTCCGGACGGCGAGGGACATGCGGTCGTGGCCGGCCGTGCTGTCGACGTCGACGACGTACCGGCTCTCCGGGTGCCGGGCGGAGAAGGCGACCACGGGCTCGGGAAGCGGCCTCCCGGAGGGGTTCTCCCGGTACTCGGTGACCGTGAGGCCTTGGGCGGTGAGCAGCTCCCGCGTCTTCCGGAGGACGTCGTTCTGCCGGTCGTCGGGGACGTCGGCGTGCACCCCGTAGTCGAGTGTGTAGCGATCGTCGGGCGCCTTCTCGCCGTTCCTGCCGATACACGGGGTGAACAGGAAGTTCTCGGGTTCGTCGTTGACGCCGGCGCCGGTCGACTGGGCCATGTGCGCGATGAACTGGCGTGCCCAGTCCAGCGACTCCTGCTTGGACCTGACGGGGAGCGGGTCGTCCTTCCCGTCGTACTTTCCGCTGCCAGGACTGGCCATGCACGCTCCAAGGGTGGCGATCAACAAGGGGATGGCGGCGAGGCGGACCAGCGGGGTGCCGGCCGCGGGCCTGCGTGGGGAAGACGTGGTCATCGGTTCCACTCCGGGGTTCGTCAGTGGGGGATCGAGCCCCAGACCGGGTCCTCCTTGGGCCCGGTGGTGGGCGGAACACCGGCGATGATCTTCGCGATGTTCTTGAGGCTTTCGGAGCTGTCGGTCCAGTACCCGTCGTGGCCCGAGGTGTCGACCTTGATGTTGTTCCCCCCGAAGCCGGCGACGTGCGGTGAGGCGCCCAGCGCCGTGTTGCCGACGATGCGGGTGAGATCGTCGGTCGCCTCACCGATCCACACATGGTCGGGGTCGATGTTCAGCTGGGAGGCGCTGGCGACGCCCATGCCCGGGCTGCCGAGGGCGACGATGTCGTCGGCGTGCAGGCCGCCCGCCTGCTGGGCGGCTTCGCCCACGGCGAAGGTCCCGTAGCTGTGCGCCATCCATGTCAGGTGGGTCTTCGGTTCGCCGTGCGCCACGCGGAGTCCGTTCGAGAACCTCCGCATGTCCTCGGCTCCGTCGATGCCGCGCATGGGGTTCGCCACCGCCGGGAGACTCTCCGGGGTGTCGTAACCCAGGTAGGAGATCACCGAGACGTTCTCGCCGACGCCGGCTTGACGCGTGGCGACCTGCTGGAACTGGCGGATGCGGTCGATCTGGTTCGGGACACCGGGGAGTTCGGTGCCCGTCCCCGGGACGAACACGGCGGTGTGAGCGGCCTTGTCGGGGTTCCCGGTGGCGACGACGGCACGTCCGTCGCCGCCGTACGCCTCGGGGTTGATGGCCAGGAGGAACATCTGCTTCGCCTCGTCCTTCTCGTTGGCGCTCTCCTCCAGCTTTTTCCTGATTTCCACCAGCGCGTTCCTGCGCTTCTCGTAGTCCTTCTGGTCCATGCCGAAGACGGAGGCCGACCCGGCTTCCAGTGCGTCGATCTTCTGGTCGAGGACGAGCCGGTTGGCCTTGTCGCGTGCCGCGGCGGGGATGCCGTCGAGGTCTCCCACCTGGGCCGCGTTCAGGGTGAGGTAGGTCTCCTGCTGGTCGGGGGTGAGGCCGTTCCACCAGGCGGCGTTCTTCACCGGGTCCTTGCCGTCCGGTATGTACGGGTCGACCAGGTGGAGGTCCCGCATGATGCCGTCGACCGCGTACTTGGCGGTCAGGAGCGAGCCGTTCGCGCGGGACGGGTCCAGGGTGTTGGCACTGAGCCGGACGAGGGCGCTGTGGCCTTGGTCGCTGGCCTCCTGCGCGGCCTTCAGCGCGGCGTCGATACGGTCCTGGAAGCCCTTCATCTCCGAGCCGAGCTGCTCGCGGGCCTTCCGGCCGTCCGGGTCGTTGGCCTCCCCCTTGCCCTGCGGCGGCAGGCTGAGGACGCCTTCGGCGGATACGGTCAGACCGGCGGCGTCGGCTCGGTGCACCGCGTTGGTGAGGTTGGTCTGCGCCTGGTACATCCGCTCGGCGACGGTGTTCAGCACCAGCGCCGCAGCCTCCGACTCCATTCGGATGATCTCCATCTGGACTTCCGTCCGCACCATGAACGACTGCGCGGCCCTGGCGTCCGCTCCCTCCCAACCGGGCCCCTGTGTGCCGGCGGCCATCAGCGGTCCGTTGACCTGGTTGCGGTGGCGCTGGCCGGTGCTGTCCATGGCGTGGCCGAGGGCCTTCCAGGCCTTGGCGGCATCGCGCAGGCCGTTCGGGTCGAACTTCAGTAAGAGGTCGTAGACGTTGGTCACTTGGGCCCCTGCTGCGGTGCGTCGGCCCAGCTGCCGGCGATGGCCTGTTCGCGGTGTTCGTGGGCGGCGGCATTGGCGTTGAGGTTCGACGCGGTGTCCACGAGGCGCTGCCGCAGGTCGCCGAGCGGCTTGGCCCAGCCCGTTCCCAACTGGCCGAGCCCGGCGGATATCGACCAGCCGGTGAGCCGGGTCGAGACCGTGGTGCTGGTGGTCAGAGCGGACTGGACGGGTTTGTCCAGTTCGTCACTGAGAGCCTTGGCGATACCTGCGGATGCGCGCAGGTCGGTCGGTTGGACCACGATCCTGCCAGGCGTGTCCTTGTCTCCCATGCGGGTTCCCCTCCCCGAAGACGGACGCGGGGGCGCTGCTCGCACGCAGAACGCCGGGCAGGAGCGGGGCACTCCGCATCCGTACAGATACTCAGATGATATGTACAGACCCTGCTGGCGGGTCGGTGAGTATCGGAAACTGCCGGGGCGGCGGCGAAGCGGTGGGGTGGGGAGGCTGTTCCGCAGTGGGGTGGAGGTGGGGTGGCGGCCCTCAGCGCCGCCACCCCCGTTGGCTTCTCGGCACGGGGGGTGGGGTCCGTTGAGTCAAACCCCACCTTGGGGTGAAGTCGTCAGGCTTCGGCGATCGTGCGCAGGCGGCGCTTGTCCGGCTTGCCGACGGGTGTCAGCGGGATCTCGTCCACCAGGTGCAGCGCCTCGGGGGCGAAGATGCGGCCCTTGCGTTCGGTGACGAACGTGCGGAGGGTGGCCAGGTCGGGGCGGTGGCCCGGGGTGGGGACGACGGCGACGTGGACGTGTTCGGCCTCCTGGTCGTCGCGGACGCCGAAGACCGCGCAGCGGGCGACCGACGGGTGGGTGACGAGGAGGTCCTCCACCTCGGACGGGTAGACGTGGCCGCCGACCACGATGATCAGGTCCTTGACCCGGTCGGCGAGGTAGAGGTAGCCGTCCTCGTCGAAGTAGCCGACGTCGCCGGTGTTCAGCCAACCGTCGTGCAGCACCGCGGCGGTGAGGTCGGGGCGCTTCCAGTACCCCGCCATCACGGTGGCGGAGCGCAGGTGCACCTCGCCCTGCTCGCCGACCGGCAGGTCGGTGCCGTCGGCCGAGCGGATCGCGACCTCGACGCCCGGGCTGGGGCGGCCGACCGAGACCTGGCCGCCGCGGCCGATCCGGTCGTGCTCCTCCGGCGGGAGCATGGAGATCAGCTGGGCCTCCGACATCCCGTAGACGCCCACCAGGACCGGCCCGAAGACCTTGAGCGCCTCGCGGATCCGGGTCGGCGAGGAGGCGCTGCCGCCGTACAGGATGTGGCGCAGGCTGGACAGGTCGGTGCGGCTGATCGCCGGGTGGTCGAGGAGCTGGTGGAGCAGCGGCGGCAGCACCCAGAAGTCGGTGACGTGCTCGCGCTCGATCGCGGCGAGCACGGCGCCGGGCTCGAAGGAGCGCTGGAGGACCACGGTGCCGCCGCGGTGGAGGGCCAGGTCCGAGAGGATCCCGGCGAGGTGGGCGAGCGGGGTGGCGGCGAGCAGGACGGGGGCTTCCCGGCTGCCGACGGCGGAGTCGAACACGAGGCGGTACGTCCCGTGGCGGCTGAGGATGCCCTTGGGGACGCCGGTGGTGCCGCCGGTGTGGCGGATGGACAGGTCGTCCTCCGGGCGGATGCGGACGTCGGGCGGCTCGGCGGGGCGGTGGGCGGAGGCGGCGAGGACATCCTCGCCGACGGCGCTGCCACCGCCCGCCGGGGCAGGGCCGGGGCCGAGGGTGAGGACGGCGGGGACGTCGATCAGCGGGAGCAACTCGGCGGCCGCGTCGTACCGTTCGGCGTCCACGAGCAGCACCGTGGTGTCGACGCTCGCCGTGATCTCGGCCAGGACCGGGGCGCTCATGCCGTCGTACAGGTTCACCACCCGGGCCCCCGCGAGGCCCGCCGCGTACCGGGCGCTCAGGGCCTCGGGGGTGTTGCCGGTCAGCAGGGTCACGGTGGTGCCGCGGGCGGCGCCCCGGGCGATCAGCTCGTGGGCGAGGCGGTAGGTGGCGTCGGCGAAGCCGCCGGCGGTGACCTCGGCTCCGTCGGCGGTGACGATGGCCCGCCGGCCGGGGTCGGCGGCGAGGGACTGGAGGATCAGCGCGGGGCCGCTGACGAACTCCGCGTCGGGCATGGCTACTTCTTCCTTGTAGTTTGCAACCATGGGCACAGGCTAACCCCAGCCGGGCCGCCGTGCGGGGGAGGTTCTGCCGGTGAATGGCGTGAAGGGACCGCTACCGGCGCATTCGTGACGGCATATCAGGTACGGATGCCGCGGGCGCCTCCCCGTCCGGGTGAACCGGGCGCAGGGGCGCTCAGAACGCCGCCGGGGGGGCGCAGGGCGAGGTCGGTGGCGGCGGCCCAGTGGGTGGCGGTGGCGGTGACGATGGCGTAGCCCGGCTGGGAGGGGAGCCGGGGGATCAGGGCGCTGCGGCAGCCGTGGCTGCGGTGGACCTCGACGGGCACCGGCACGCCGTGGAGCAGCACCTCGCCGGGCGTGGGCGGCCCGTCCAGCGGGGCGAGGGCGGTGCGCAGGTCGAGGCGGTCCGAGTTGGCCAGGAAGGTGGAGAGTTGGGACCGCGGGGTGGTGAGGGAGCCCACCCGGTGGCCGGCGGGCACGGGGCGCGAGGTCTGGACGACGGCGACGAGCTCGCCGTTCAGGTGGTAGTTGAGGTCGAGGTGGCAGAGGTAGCCGTCGGAGGCCAACCGCCCCAGCAGGAAGCGCCACCCGGGCGGGGCGTCGCGGAGTACGGCGATCTGCTCGCCCCACTCCTCGGCGGTCTCGCGGTGGGTGGGTATGCGGATGCCGCGGGGGTGGGTGTCGCGGAACAAGGACGTCCTCCAACGGGTGCTCGGCGGCCGGTCGTTGGGATGAGTATGCGGGTGCCGGTGGGCGGTTCGGGGCGGAACGGTCGGTAGGGTCGGGGCGGTACGGGGAGTGCACCCGGGTGTGCCGGTCCGGCGGAGGGACGGTTCTGGTGGCGACGTACGCACTGATCCACGGCGCGGCTGCCGACGCGTGGTACTGGGGGCCGCTGGCGGCCGAGCTGCGGGGGCGGGGCCACCGGGTGGTCGCGCCGGACCTGCCGTGCGAGGACGACGGGGCCGGGCTCGCCGAGTACGCGGACGCGGTGGTGGCGGCGCTGGCGGGGGCGGACGCGCAGGTGGAGACGGATGCGGGTGCGGATGCGCGGACGGAGGCGGGGGCGGGGGCGCGGACGGAGGCAACGGGCGGCGGCCGGGCGGGAGGGCTGGTGGTCGTCGCGCACTCCTTCGGCGGCTTCACCGGCCCGCTGGTGTGCGCCCGGGTGCCGGTGGACCTGCTGGTGATGCTCCAGGCCCAGGTGCCGGTGCCCGGGGAGACGCCGGCCGCGTGGTGGGAGAACACCGGCTACGCGCAGGCCCGCCGCGAATCCGACCGCAGCAGGGGCGTGGCGGAGGGCGCGGAGGAGGACGAGCGCGCCGTGTTCCTCCACGACACCCCGGCCGAGCTGGCCGAGGAACTCCTCGCGGAGCACCAGCGGCGGCAGTCGGCGGCCCCCTTCGGGGCGCCCTGGCCGCTGGCGGCCTGGCCGCAGGTGCCGACCAGGTACCTGCTGGCCACCGGCGACCGGTTCCTGCCGCCCGCGTTCCTGCGGCGGCACGTCGAGGAGCGGCTCGGCTTCCGGCCGGACGAGATGCCGGGCGACCACCTCCCGATGCTCGGGCACCCGGCGGAGCTGGCCGAGCGGCTGGAGGCGTACCGGACGGCGCTGTAGCGGCGGGCGTCGCGGGGCCTCGCTGCGCAGGAAGTCGGCGGGGCCGACTTCCTGCGCGCGGCGGTGTCCGGGCCGGGTGCCACACTTCGCGCATGAGCGATGCCGGGGAGCCCGTGCGCGGGCCCGACCACGCGTGGGTGGAGTCCTCCGGGGGCCCGCTCGTGGTGGTCCCGGTGTCCGCGCTGGACCGGTGGGGCGGCTGCACCGGGGAGGCGGCCGCCCTCGGGGGCGTCGGCGAGCCGGACGACTGCGACCGCGCGTGCGCGGTCGAGGGCTACGCCGGGGCTGTCCCGCTGGGGGCCGCCGGCGCCGTGTCCGCACTGGTGCTGGGCCGACGAGCCCGCCGGCAGCTGCTACCTGCCGGAGCACAGGGCGTTCGTGCGCTGGCACGCCGCGGACTCCGCGGCGCAGCTGGTCGAAGCCGCCGAGGAGGCCTTGGCCGACCCCGCCACGCCCTGGGAGGACCGCGGCGTGTGGGAGACCGACGGCGCGGCGGTGCTCCTGGCGGCGGCCGAGGCCGGGCCGCGCTGGGGGTGCCGTCCCCGGACGGAGAAGGGCAGCCGGAGCAGGCGCCGGTCCCCGTGCCGGCGGGGCGGTGGAGGGTGCGGGCCGCGTACCGGAGCGAGGGGTCCGTCCGGGTGGGCGTGGTACGGCTGCTGCCGGCGTCGCTCACCCGGGGTCGGGGACGACCTCGACGGAGGCCAGCTGCCCGGGCGACAGGTGCGCCTGCGCCAGGCCGCTCCTGGTGAACCGCGCCCCGGCGAGGTCGGCGTGGGCGAAGGAGCTGCCCGCCAGCTCCGCACCCGTGAAGACCGCCCCGGCGAGATTGGCGCGGTCGAACCGGCAGCCCGTCAGGACGGCCCGCTCGAAGAGGGCCTCGCGCAGGTCGGCCTCGCGGAAGTCCGCGTGCTCGGCCGTGCAGTCGACCAGCACGGAACGGGGGGCCGAGGCGCCCTCCAGGTTCGCTCCCGAGAGGACGGCCCCGTACAGGTTCGCGGACGGGAAGCGGGTGTCGATCATGCTCGCACCGGAGAGCTCGCACTCGGTGAGGTCGGCTTCGAGGAGATCCGCGGAGTCCAGGTCGGCGTTGGTGAGGGTCGCCTGCGCGAGGCGGGCGCTCGCCAGCTGCGCGCCGTACAGGGACGTGCGCGACAGCAGGCTCCCCCTCAGGTCGGCGCGCCAGAGCCGCGCGCCGTCCCAGACCAGGCTCCGGAGATCCAGCGCCGAGAGGTCGATCCCGTCGAGGAAGCAGCGTTCGGGGAGCCGACTCAGGACCAGGACCGCCAGCTGGAGGTCTTCGTGCCGGGCGGGCTCCGGGCCGGCGGGCACCGCGAGTGGGCGGGCTGCCCGGAGGTACTCGCACAGCATCGACGGCCACAGCAGGTCGGAGGCCTCCTGGCCCGCTGGAGGGGTGCGCCAGGCGAGGCGTTCCAGGCGGTGGAGGGCGGCGATGCGGCGTTCCGGGTCGGGGGAGCGCAGGCGCTCCCGCAGGGACGGCGGCGCCGGGGTGTCCTGCTCCGCCCCGGCGTCGGCGGCGTTGCCGGTGGCGGCGTCCTCGGCGGCCAGCCAGAGGCGGTGGAAGCGCTCGACCTCCTCCTCCGGGTCGGGTTTCTGCCGCCCGACGGCGGTGTGGGCCAGGTACCGCACCAGGGACTCGACCTTCGCCCAGGAGGGGACGGTCTGGCCGTGGAGCAGCTGGCTCGCGGTGTCGTGGCTCATCGTGGTCCGCAGGTCGTCGCGCTGCCTGATGCCGAGGGACATCTCTCGGAGGCTGGGCTTGCCCGCGCCCCGGTACAGCCCGTGCAGGGCTTCGACCAGGTCCCTCCGGGGGCCGGGCGGTAGCTTCTCGCCGGTCGGCATGACGATCCCCGCCACGGGCTGCCCCTCGATGGACTGTCAGATTTCATCCGCTGCTGTCCGTTCATGATGGAGCAGCCCGGCGGTCCTGTCAGTCGAACGCCGGATACCGGTGTCGGGCCTCCGGTTCCGTACGGTCCCATCGGCCGGGCGCGTCGCAGCCGCCGGCGCCGCCACGGTGGAGTCCGGGCCGTGAGGTGCGGCCGGTTCCCCGGGGAGAGGAGAGGCGTGATGGTGGTCCGGCGCAGTGGGCGGGGTCGGGGCGGCGGGGCGGCACGGCGGCGGCGGTGGCGGGTCGTCCGGCGGACGGTGGCCCTGCACTTCGTGCGCGGCATGGCGACGGCGGCGGGCGGTGCCACCGTGACCGGCCTGCTCGCGTGGCTGCTCTCCGGGCGCGGGTAGGGCCCGCGCGGGGGCGGGCCGTAATTGTGAGGAGCCGCCCGGGCCCCTCGGTTAGGGTGACGGGCGATCCAGGGGAGGGAAGCCCACACCGATGACCGCGTTCTCACTGCCCGTCAGCACCGATCGCCTGCGGCTGCGCCTGTTCACGCCCGACGACCTCGACGACCTGGCCGCGTACCAGGGCCTCCCCGAAGTCGCCCGCTACCTCTACCGGCCGCCGCTCACCCGCGAGCAGTGCGTGCAGAGCCTGGCGCGGCGCGCGGCCGGCACCGCGTGGGCCGAGGACGGCGACGTCCTGGCGCTCGCCGTCTGCCCGGTCGGGGAGGAGCGGGTGGCGGGCGAGGTCGTCCTGAAGCTCGCGAGCGCGCGGTCGAGGCAGGCCGAGATCGGCTGGTCCCTCAACCCGGCGTACCAGGGCCGGGGTTACGCGACCGAGGCGGCGCGGGCCGTCGCCGAGCTGGCCTTCGCCGACCTGGGTGCCCACCGGATCTTCGCCCGCCTCGACGTGCTCAACACCGGGTCGATACGGGTCTGCGAGCGCCTCGGCATGCGCCGGGAGGCGCACCTCGTCGAGAACGACCTCGACGAGGAGCGCTGGGGGAGCGAGTACGTCTACGCCGTGCTCGCCCGGGAGTGGGCGGCGGCCCGGGGCTGACGCGCGGCCTGCGGACCTACGACGGCAGGCCGCTCGAAGCCGCGTGGCCCTCCGGCGGAGTCGACGCGGCGCCGTCCTGGTGCTGGAAGAGCACTTCCGGATCGTCCGGCGAGGGGCCGTCCAGCAGCGGACGGTGGACCCCCTTCAGCGCCTGGTCGAAGAACCCCGTCACGTACTCGCGGGTGATCACTACCCCGCGTTCCGGGGAGAGGGACGAGGTCGGGAACCCGGCCTCCTCCTGGAGCAGGTCCAGGTCGGTGAAGCTGGTGTGGTCGGCGCGGGCGACGGTCAGCCACTTCCGGTAGCCGCCGAGGGCGGCCCATGCCTGGTCCCACGAGGTGTCGTGGCCACCGCCCGGGTGGTTGTCGGCCGTACCCAGCATGAGGAACGGCCGGTTGATCTGGCCGGGCAGCGGGACCACCTGGAAGCTGCCGTCCATGTTCACCCCGGCCCGTACGCGCGGGTCGGCGACCATCGTGGCGGCGGCCGCCGCTCCGCCGAGGGAGTGCCCGGCCATGCCGATCTGGTGCTTGTCGACGAGGTGTGCCAGGCGCCACGCGCTGTTGCCGTGCGTCAACTGGTCGATCACGAAGGACGCGTCCTGCGCGCGGCTGGTGGCGACGGCGCGGAAGTCGAGCCACGGCGGGGCGTCGCAGATCGCGCACGGCGGCGTCTGGCCGTCCGCCAGCGTCTCGCCGCTGTCCTCGTAGGTGTGGCCGAGGAGCGCGACGACGTAGCCGTGACTGGCCAGCTCGGTCGCGAGCGCGGTGAGCACCATGCGCGGGTCCTCGTACCCGGGGGAGAGGACCACCAGCGGGTACTTGCCGTTCCGCGGCCGCGCGCCGTCGAAGGCGTGGGTGGTGACGCCGGAAAGCGTCTGCGGGGTGACGCCGGAGCTCGGCGGAAGGTGCCGGCGCTGGGTGATTCCGGCTGCCTCCGCGAGGGTCATGTACGGGGCCGGGGTCCCGGTCCCGGGGACGGCCGGGTAGACCATCGTGACGGCCAGCTGGCGGGGGCCGGATGACGGCACCCACGGGTCGGGACGGCTCGTGTCGGTGAGGTGGACGACCTCCTCGCCGGCGGCGTAGGGGCCGGTCGGCGCGGGGAGCTCGCCCTGGAAGGTCCGCGTGGGCGCCGTGGCCGTGGCTGTGGCCGGTGCGGTGCCGAAGGCGCGGGTGGCCGACGGCGCGGCCCCCGGTGCGGCCGGCGGCGTGCCCGTGGCGGCGAACCCGACGCCGGTTCCGGCGAGGAGGGCGGCGAGCGTCAGCGCAGCGACAGCGCTGGTACGGCGATTGCGTTTCATGGGGTCGACGCTAGGTTCCCGCGGCTCCGTGCCGAATCGGCTCGCGGATGTAAAGGTCGCGGTGCGGTTCGTAGCCTCCACGAGGTACCGGCGTCATCCCCCGGGAGTACGTCGTGCGGCGCGGGGGCTTCCTTCGCCGGCAGGGTCGCGCACCACCGGGCAGGTGAGGCCTCCGCCCCCGCCGGCCGTGCCCGGCCGCTGTGCGCAGGAAGTCGGCGGATCCGACGTCCTGCGCCCGGGAAGGACCGGCGTCGGGAGGCTCGCGTCGGGGGAGCGGCGGAGTCGGACGACGGACGGGAGAGCCGGGCGCCTGCGGATCACCGTGCTGACGGTGGCGGGCTGTCCGCACGCGCGGCCCGCGCTGGAGCCGGTGGCGCCGGCCCGTTCACGCCGCCCGGCGCGGTGCCCGGGCCTGCCGGACGGGACCGCGCTGCGCCCGGCCCTCGCCGGGAGGTCCGGCCCGGCGCCCGGCGGGGGCCCGAGCGCCGACGCCCGGACGAGCCGGCGGCCCGGGGCGCCCGGCCGAAGGCCGTCCGATGAGATCGTGGCGGGCATGGACGAGATGCGACGGACCGTGCCGGACGCGGCCGAACTGCTGGACAGGATGGAGCGGAACCTGGCCGAGCGCGCCTGCCACCTGCACCGGCACCTGGCGTACGCGACCGTCACCGAGACGGCCGACCTGGTGATCGCCGACAGCGGGCTCGACGACGACACCTTCAACCTGGTGGCGGCGGCGCGGTTCACCGGGGACACGGCTCCCGGGCGGGTGGCGGAGACGGTGCGGGCGCTGGTGGCGACGGGCCGGCCGTTCTCGTGGTGGGTCGGTCCCGCCGACACGCCCCCGGACCTCGCCGGGCACCTGGCCGCCGCCGGCCTGGAGGCGTCGGAGAGCGAGACCGGCATGTGGGCGGAGCTGGGCACCGCGCCGGCGGAGCCGTCCATCGAGGGCCTGGAGATCCGTCCCGTGACGTCCCCCGACCAGCTCGCCGACTACGCGACGGTCCTGGCCGCGAACTGGGACCCGCCGGCCGCCACGGTGCGGCGCTTCTTCGCCGACGCGGCGCGGGGGGCGCTGGCGCCGGACTGCCCCGCGCGCTACCTGGTCGGGTACGTGGACGGGCGGCCGGTCTGCTCGGCGGAGGTCTTCCTCTTCGGGGGCGTCGCCGGGCTCTACAACATCGCGACCCTCGCCGCCGACCGCCGCCGGGGTTACGGCGGGGCGATCACCCTGGCCGCCCTGCGGGTGGCCCGCGAGGCGGGCTACCGCACCGCGGTGCTCCAGGCGTCGGCGGACGGGGAGCCCGTCTACCGGCGCCTGGGCTTCCGGCCCTGCGGCCGGTTCACCGAGTACGCGGTGGCGCCCTGAGACCGCCGCGGTGGCGGAGGCGGGCCGGCCAGGGGCCGGGGACCGGGTGGCGAGGCCGTCGGCGAGCCGGAGAAGGTGGCAAGCGGCACGACGGTGCGGCCTCCGTGCTGTTCGAGGCGAGCTGACCCTTGAGGGTGCCGTTGACCGACTCGATCAGCTGCCGGACGGACTTCGGGCAGCCCCTCGACCAGCCGAGCGGAGTGGTCCGGCCCTGGGCCGGCCGTCCTCCGAGCGGCCCACGGCCACTTCGGGCGGTGTCCCGGCCAAGTTCCCGGGCGCGCGGTGCCTGGTACCGACGTCCGCCAACACACTGGGCGTACACGAAAGTTCCCACCGGGGAGGGGAAGGCCAGGTGTACACGCAGTTCGATACGGCGGGATTGCCGTCCTGTCAGCGGTTCGAGTGGTGGCGCGAGGCAGTCGGCCACGGAGTGGCGCCCGTGGAGATCACCACCGAGGCGGTCGGATTCGAGGGGAGCGTCGGGTCACTGCCGCTGGGGCGGGCACATCTGACGACGATGCGCTTCTCGCAGTTGCGGTCCGACCGGACGGCGGCGCTGGTGCGGCAAGGGGACCCGGAGACGTACGAACTGGCCCTGGTACTCGGTGGGTCCATGACGGTGTCGCAGGGGCGCAGCGAGGCCCGTCTGGTCGCCGGCGACTTCGCGCTCTGGTCCTCTTCGCACCCATACCGCGGTGATGCGGCAGGAAGCGTGGGCGGCCCGGACGAGGGCCCCTCACGTGCGATCGTGCTGCACCTGCCTCGGGCACTGGTCCCGGTGCCCGAGGCGAAGGTCGGCGCCCTCCTCGCCCGTACGCTGCCCGCGGCGGCCGGCATGGGCCGGATATTGGCGCAGCACCTGGCCTCGGTGGCCGGTGAGGCGCACCTCCTGACCGAACAGGACTGTGCCCGGCTCGGCGTGGTCAGCCTGGACCTCGCGGCCGGCTTCCTCGCCGAACGGGCCGATGCGGCGGCCCGGTTGCCTGCCGAGACGCGCCATCAACTGCTGCTCTCCCGGATCGACGTCTTCCTCCGGGACAACCTGGCCTGTCCCGGCCTGGGCCCGGCAGCCGTCGCCGCACACCACCACATCTCGGTCAGGCTGTTGCACCAGCTCTTCCGCGAGCGGGGTGAGACGGTGTCCGCCTCGATCCGCCGCGGCCGGCTCGAACGCTGCCGCGCGGACCTGGCCGACCCGTCCCTGTGGCACGTCACCGTCCGCGAGATCGCGATGCGGTGGGGGATGGGCAACCCCGCCGGCTTCAACCGGGCCTTCCGTGCCGCCTACGGCACGACCCCGGGGGAGTACCGGCGATCCGCCTCCGCTGCGCCGAGCGACAACACTTCGTGCGCCGGACGGCAATGACGGCCGCGGCGGCCTGCGGAAAGAATGGCTGTGCACCCGGAGGAACCGGTGGCGCCAACGCACCGGCACCAGGACCGTCTCGTGGACAAGAGGACAGGGATGAAGAAGCGCACCAGTCTCAAGCTGCTCGCGGCAACAGCGGTGATGGCCGGCGCCGTCGCCGCCGGAACGACCCCCGCCTCCGCCCAGGGCGTCATCGTCTTCGACCGGTGGCGGACCTACCAGAGCTTCGTCGGCTGCGAGGGCTGGCTCGACTCCGGGTACGAGGTCGGCACCGACGAACCCCATGTGCGCGGCGCGTTCAAGCTCGGTACCAGTACCAGGGGCACCGTCTGCAAGGGCTGGCTGGAGCGGCGGACCGACTCCAGCGCACCCTGGCAGCGGATCTCCGACATCCACACCGCCAGCGACACCACGTACTGGTACTACGACGGCGGCACCTACCAGGCCCGAGTGTGCGTCGGTGACCTGCTCTACTCGAACTCCTACTCCTGCGAGGGCTACTGGTAGCCCCCGAGGGGGCGGTGGTCACCCAGACGCAACGCCCCGGACTCACCAGCGACCGCGAGTCGCCGGCCTGCGTCGATGCTTCGACGGGAGGGCCGTGGAAGGCCGCCACGTCAGTGGTACTGCACAGGGTGTCCAGCATCGGGTTGTGCCGACCGAAGAGCTGGACACCCTCCTCACGGGTCGTCCGCCGCGGCTGACGGACTCCGAACCGGTCTGCCTGGCCGTGGCCCAGGCGCTGCTCGGCTACCACTCCGAAGCGTGCTGGATCCGCTTCGCCATCGAGGGTGCTGGTGCCCGGCTCGGCCGGCGGCTGCTGGCGATGACTTGCGCGATCCGGCACAACCGGGCCACCGGCAGACCCGTCACCCGCTCGCTCATCGCCTACGGCCACTGACCGACTTCGGAACTACCCGCCCAGCGGCGCGGTGCGCGGTGCGGGCGCGTGAGAAGTCGGTGGGGTCGACTTCTGGTGCATCGGTCGCTGGTTGGTGAGGGCTGGCCGTTGGTGCGTGGGAAGTCGGCGGGGTCGACTTCTGGTGGGTGGTGGGTGGTTGGGGTGGTTGTGGGGGCGGCCCGCCAGGTGGGAAGTCGGCTGGGCCGACTTTCTGCGTGGCGCGGTTGCCTTCGTGGTGCGGGCGCGTGGGAAGTCGGCGGGGTCGACTTCTGGTGCGTGGTGGGTGGTCGGGGTGGTTGTGGGGGCGGCCCGCCGGGTGGGAAGTCGGCTGGGTCGACTTCTGGTGCATCGGGCTCTGGCCGCCGCGGACTTGTCCGCCCGATCATGTGACTATCGCCTGCTTTGCTCATTGGTCTGGGCATGGGGCGGGGTGGGAGCGGTTGAGGCCGTTCCTGTCGGACAGCAACAGGGGTTGTGGCCGGTGGCGTGATCACCGGCAGGTGATCGACGGGATTCTGCACCGGATGCGGACCGGGGTGCAGTGGCGCGAAGCGGACGCGGCCGATGACATCGATCGGGATGCCCGCACCGGTCCGCCGCCGGCTCTGGCCGCAAAGGGGGCTGGGCCAGGGGAACACCAGGGCGAGACGCCGTGGCAGAGCCTCGTCGCCCGCCTGGTGGAGGTGGTGCTGGAGGCGAGGGCCTGGGCCGCTCGCGCGGCGGGTTCACCACCAAGGGCCACCTGAGCGCGGACGGCCGCTGCCGCCCGCTGTCCCTGCTCGTCACGCCGGGGCAGCGGGCGGACCGGCGGGCGGACTGCGCGCAGTTCGAGCCCGTGCCGGAGAAGATCCGCGTCCCGCGGACCGGCCGGGGCAGGCCACGCAAGACGCCCGACAGCGTGGCCGCCGACAAGGCCTCCAGCAACGGCCCGTGCCGCGCCTACCTGCGCGGGCGCGGCATCCCGCACGCGATCCCGGAGCGTGCGGAGCCAGATGACGAGGGCGGCTGCGGTGACGGTGGCGAGGTCGACGTAGCCGTGTTTGTCGTACCTGGTGGCGACCGCTCGGGCGTGACCGACCGGACAAGTCCCAGTCGGCTGGAAGCGCCACCACGATCTGCTCGTCCTCGACAGGCGCTCGATCACGGCACCCAGGGTGGCGCGGCCCACACCGTTGCCCTGTTCGGCCGCGCTCACCACTATGCCGCCGATCCAGTGGGTGCCGTCCTTGTCGTACGCCCACATGACGTGGCCCACGTGGCCCACGTGGCCCACGCGGCCCTGGCGGTCGGTGAACTGCTGCGTCATGCGTTACCCATATCTGGGCTGGCCAGAGGGGTGAGCGGACGGGTCCGGGCGCGCAGGTGGCCGAACGGTCATCGGCCGGACAGCTCCAGGGCTGGCGGTTGGTGCACCAGAAGTCGGCTGGGCCGACTTCTGGTGCGCGGTGGGGTGCTACCGGGTGGTGCGGTGGGGCAGGCCGATGAGGAGGAGGGTGTGGGCGGCTTCCCCTTCCTCGCTGCCGCGGAGCTGGCCTGCTTCCTGCGCGCCCCCGGGCTCGTCGCGCGCCTCACGATGCGGAAGGGCGGCCGTCGAGGTCCCCCGGGGGCGACCGGACGAGCCCGGCCCCGACGAGAAGTCAGGTCGGTTGCCCGGCGGCGCGGGACGGGGGCGGCTTCCGTTGTTTGGCGACCTGGGTGCGGCAGTGGGTGAGGGCGTACTTGATGCGGGTGTCGGGGTGGGGGGTGGTGAGGAGGAGTTCGCCGGCTTGGAGGAGGGTGGTCCAGTAGGTGGTGGGGTTGCCGGTGCGGGGGAGGGGGTGGGTGGTGGTGAGGGAGAGGTAGGCGGTGGTGAGGTTGCCGGTGGTGAACCAGCGCTGGAGGCCGTGGTGGTGGCCGGGGCGGATGCCGCCGTGGGCGTCGATGGCGGTGAGGAAGTGGTCGACGACGGCGAGTTCGGTGTCGGTGAGCGACTTCGGGATGTCGAAGACGCCGAGGGCTTCGAGGAGTTCGCCGGTGTCGGTCTCGTCGCCGGGGTGGTGGTCGGCGAGGAGGGCGTCGTAGCAGTCGGCCAAGCGGCGGGTGGTTTCGGTGTGGGGGATGTCGAGGGCGAGGCAGACGGCGCGGGCGGCGGGGAGGGGTTGGTGGGTGCGGCGGGTGAGGAGGGCGTAGGTGGCGGCGGGGGTGTGGCCGCGGGTGAGGGCGTGGCGGGCGAGGGTGGCGAGGTGCACGGGGGTTCGGGCTTTCAGGCGGTGGTGGCGGGGGTGATGTGGGCCCAGACGTACTTGCCGATGCCGCAGGGGCGGTTGGCGTGGCCCCAGCGTTCGGCGAGTTCGTTGACGAGGAGGAGTCCGCGTCCGTGTTCGTCGTCGGGGGTGGGGGAGTTGAGGGCGGGGTGGGTGGTGCCGGCGTCGTGGACTTCGAGGCGCAGGCGGGAGCCGGTGAGGGCGAAGCGGATCTCGATGTGGCGGTCGGCGGGGGCGTGGGAGTGCTGGACGGCGTTGGCGAAGAGTTCGCCGAGGAGGAGTTCGGCGGTGTCGCGGTAGCGGTCGCCGGAGGGGAGGCCGGAGAGGTAGGCGCGGAGCAGGTAGCGGGCGAGGGGGGTGGATTCGGCGCGGGAGTCGAGACGGGCGACGAACGTGCGGGGCCGCTGGGACGTGAGCATGGGGGAGCACCTCATGGGGCGGAGGGGGCGTACGAGGGGAGCGCGTAATCACGCTGTGCAGGTAGATGACTGCGTTCCGGTATCAATGATCGGCCTGCGGGGGTACGGTTGCGCCCAGATCCACGTGTTGAGCACGTGACGCACAGGTGGGAGCAGCGGTGGCACAAAGGAAGATCAAGCGCGGACCGACGGCGAGCTCCGCGATTCTGTTCGGGGAGGAGATCCGTTTCGCGCGGGAGTCGGCGGGTCTCACGCAGGAGGAGCTGGGCAAGCTGCTCCACTGCGACCGGACGGTGATCTCGCGGACCGAGAGCGGGCGGCGGAGGCCCCCGGCCGAGGAGGTCGAAGAGCTCGGAGAGCTGCTGAACGCGCGTGACTTGCTCATGCGGCTGTACAAGCGGGTGGACTGGAACGCGTCGATCGAGCACCCGGATTGGTTTCAGGAGCGGGCGGAGCTGGAGGCCGTCTCGGTCGCCTTGCGGGTGTACCAGGCGAGCGTGATGCACGGCTTGTTGCAGTGTGCGCAATACGCGCGTGCTGTGCTCAGCACTGGCGATGCCGCAGGCAATCCGCAGAAGATCGATGAGTTGACCAGGGCCCGACTCAGCCGACAGAGCCGCTTCCTTGAGTCAGGCGGCCCACTCTTGCTCGTCATCCTCGATGAAAGCGCCATTCGTACGGTAGTGGGCAGCCCGAGTGTGATGAGATGTCAGATGGAGCATCTCCTGCGGGTGGCACAGCTTCCGAACGTCATCCTTCACGTGGCGCCCTTCGCGAGTCGGCGGATGCTCATCAAGACGGCTATGGTGTTGTTGGAGCTGCCAGACGGACAGCGTTGGGTCTACTCGGAAAGCCTTGAACGAGGGCATCTGAGCGATGCTCCCGCCACGGTGATTAAGTACCAGCGCCACTATGATCAGCTCCGTGCCGAGTGCCTGTCAGAGCGTGACACGCTTCGGCTGATCGCTGACGCGCTGGAGGGTTTCAGAAATGATGAGCAACGAGCTCGCCGTGGCCGCCTGGCGGAAGAGCAGCTACAGCGGCAACGACGGCGGGGACTGCATCGAGGTAGCCCCCGGATTCCCCGGCCTCGTTCCGGTGCGTGACTCGAAGGACCCGCAGGGGCCGGCCCTCGTTTTCCCGGCTGCCGCCTGGGAAGCCTTCGTGGCGGGTGTCCGTGAGGGCGACTTCCCGGCGTAGAACTCCACAAGGAGCAGGCTGTGTTGATCTGGCGGAAGAGCAGCTACAGCGGTGACAACGGCGGCGACTGCGTCGAGGTCGCCGCGCCGAACTGGCAGAAGAGCAGCTACAGCGGGGACGACGGCGGCAACTGCGTCGAGGTCGCCCTCGACTCCCCCTGCCTCGTCCCCGTCCGCGACTCCAAGGACCCGGACGGCCCGGTGCTCGCCTTCCCCGTCGCTGCCTGGAGCGCCTTCGTCCAGGCCGTCCAGCTCGGTGAGTTGCCGATCGAAGGCTGATCAACGCCTGTGGGGCGGGGGGGCGACCCGCCCCCCCCCCCCCCCGGTGGACTCCGCGCGGCGCCCCGCGGCGGCACCCCGGGGGCGGGCCCCCGTCGCCCGACGGGACGTCGGCCGTGACCCGGAAGCCGAGCCGCTCGTAGAACCGCACGTTGGCCTCGCTGGAGGTCTCCAGGAACGCCGGGTACCCCGCGCGTTCGGCCTCCTCGATCCCCGGCAGCAGAACGGCACGGCCGAGGCCGCGCCCCTGGAGCTCGGGCGCGACCCCCACCGTGTTGAGGAACCAGACCGGCTCCTGCGGCCGGTGCGGTGCCAGCTCCCGCTCGGCGGCCTCGAAGGCGGCCTGCCGGTCCCCGGTCAGCTCGCCGAGCAACGCGCCGATCTCGGCGAAGGCCGGCGACGCGTCCCGCTCCGGAACGGACCAGACGGCCACCGCCCGGCCGCCCTCGGCCACCCACGCCCGGCCGTACACCATGCCGATGCGGGTCAGGCAGATCTCCTGGAAACGCCTGATCCGCTCCTCGTGACGATCGGCGGCGATCACGTGCCGGGTGAAGGGGTAGTCGGCGAAGGCGCGGCCGAGGGTGTCGACCGCGATGGGGACGTCGGCGTCCGTGATGGGGCGCACGGTGGGGGCGTGCGGGGTCGGTTCATCGCTCACGAACCGATCGTTCCATCAGGGCCCGTCCCCCGGCAACGCCTTTCTCTCCACCCGGGAGCCGAGGAGCCGGGGAGCCCGCTCAGCAGGCCCAGTCGGCCGAGTTGCTCCAGTAGTCGAGCTTCGCCCAGGTCAGCGGACCGACCTCGCCGTCCACCGAGAGGCCGACGCAGCTCTGGAACTTGTAGACGGCGGCCAGGGTGGCCTGGCCGAAGACGCCGTCCCGCTCCAGCCGGTAGCCCAGGTTGGTGTTGATCGACATGTTCAGCTCGCACTGGAGGGCCTTCACCGCGTCGCCGGTGCTGCCCGCCCGCAGCAGCGGCTCGGAGGTGGAGTACTCGGAACAGATCTTCCCGGGCTGGGCGGCGTCCGCTGTCCCGGCGGTGGCGACGGAGCCGGCGAGGAGCAGGCCGGTGACGGCCAGGCCCGTGAGGAGCTTGCGCATGGTGGTTCCCTCCCGTTGGCGGGTGCCGCACGACCCGGCGGCACCGCGTGTGCCTCCAGGGTGGCCCGCCGGGGCCCCGCGGGGCTGTCCGGAATCGGCCCCGTCCCGGTGCGTTTCCTGGATAGCCGGGAGGGACAGCCGAGATCCCCGGCCCCTGCCCGCCCGCTGCCCCTGACCACCTCGTTCGCCCGGGGGTGGTCGGAGACACCCCTCCGGATGGTCTATAGTTTTCCTCATCACCCAGATGCGCGGGTGGCGGAATAGGCAGACGCGCTGGATTCAGGTTCCAGTGCCCGAAAGGGCGTGGGGGTTCAACTCCCCCCTCGCGCACAGCGAACGGCCGGTCGATCCTCGGATCGACCGGCCGCTTTGTCTTTCCCGCCCTTTCCCGGCCCTCCCCGGCGCCGACTGCCCCGTGTGTGTCCTTACGACTTTCCCGGCGGCTGTTTACCCCGCCCCTCCCGGGTGGGATCCCCCTTCCGGGCGGCGGGGCCGCCGCCCGTCGAGGGTGCCGAAGGGGGCCGCCGTGGTGTGGTGCGTGCCGGGGCGGGCCGCCGTCCCCCTGACCGCCGCGGCGCTCGCGGGTGCCGCCGTGGTCCCCGCCGCGACGGGCGTGCCGTCCGTCCCCCGGCAGCTCGGCCGCCCCCGGGGCCAGACGGTCTGCGGCTACCCCGAGGCGGACTTCCGGGGCCTGCTGGAACACATCAGGCAGCCGCGGCCGCTGATCGAACCGCCCGTCGAGAGCGCCGTCAACCACAGCCGCGTGACGTGGTGCTTCTACGAGTTGCCCGCGTACGGCGGCCTGCGCGTCGCCGTCGCGCCGGGCCGGGCCGCCACCAGCTTCCCGTACCCCGTGCAGTCCGCACGGCCGGCGGGGGAGGACTGAGGCTCAGCCGCCCCGCAGCTCAGCCGCCCTGCAAGCGGCGGGCGCGGCGGGCCCGGCGGAGGACCACCAGGACGGCCGCGCCGGCGGCGGCCGCGAGCAGGGCGGCCACCGTCACCGCGTCCGGGGCGGTGACCGGCTGGGAGCGCAGCGCCTGCCACAGCAGGAGCAGCACCAGGCCCGGGTAGGCGAGCGCGGCGGTCCACATCAGTGCCACGCGGTCGCGTTCGGACAGCCCGCGCGGCCCGGCGGCGAGGAGGAAGCCGATCAGCGGCAGCACCTGGAGCGCGTGCAGGCCCGCGAAGTGCGGGCCGCAGGTCACCCTCCAGGGTGCTCCAGTCGGTGACGGGCAGCCCCGGGCCGCCGTCGGCGAGCCCGAGGGTGTGTGCGCCGATGACGGGCGGACCGCGCCCCTGCGCGGCCGCCGCGCGCCGGCGGGAGGTGGGCATCGTCATCAGGAAGGCGACGGCCGTGCCCAGCGCGGACACCGCCATGCCCAGGCGCAGCCCCACGCGAACACCGGTGGCCGCACCCGTTGGCGCAGCAGCAGGAGGACCGTCGCCACGGCCATCGCCCGGGCGGCGACGATGAAGACGGCCGTGGTCATCCACACCGCCGTCGCCGCCGCCGTGGCGAAGTCGAAGTGGCTGGCCGTCCCGGCGGCCGCCGCCGCGGCGATCAGGCCCGTCTCGACCGTCAGCGACACCGCCGCCACCCGGGAGACGGCCCGGAGGAGGCGGCTGTGGCCGCGGACGAAGGTGAGCAGCCACAGCAGGGTGAGGGTGCAGACGCTGATCGAGAGCGCGAAGCGGGCGGGCTTCGCCCGGGAGGGCTGCCCGGTGATCGACCGGAGGCCGGTGGCCGGACCGACCAGCGCGACGGCCGGCATGACGGCCATCAGGGCGGCGGTGCCGGCCGGCGGGCGGTTCGTCGCCCACGCCTGCCGCGCCACCTCCGGGGCCCGGTGCTGCCGCGCCGCGTGCTGTCCTTTCCCTCCCGGCTCCCTGCCGCGCGGGTGCCTGCACGGGGAACGGCCGGCCGACCTGGTGGTCGGCCGGCCGTTCGGCGGTTCCGCGGCCGCGGGAGGCGCAGGCCCCCGCGGCAGGGCGGGTCCGTCAGCCGTTCTGCCAGGTGGCACCCGAGCCGGTGAACGCGCCGCTGGCGCCGGTGTCGTCGGACCAGATCCAGAAGTCGGTGTGCTGGATGCCGTCGGAGTTGACGACGGAGTTGACGTCCGCGACACCGGCGCCGTTCTGGTTGGCGATGAAGACGCCCTGGCCGTAGTTCGCGTCGAGGCCCTCCGTCGCCGAGGCCAGGCCGGCGCAGCCGATCACGAGCGGGGTGGTGAGGGCGGCGACGGCCAGGACACGCTTGACAGCACGCATGATGGTTCTCTCCGTGGAGTTCGGGGTTCAGAGGCGGCGGCGCCGATCGGCCCGCCGGAACCAGCCAGCCACGGGGCGTCACTGCCCGCAAGCGGCGGGGCCGTCCGAACAGGCCCCGCCGGAGGCCGGACACACCGTCCTGACCTGCGGAAACGGTCGATCGGGGGATCTGCCGCAAGGTCGTTCGGGCGGAGCAGGCCGTGACCGCCAACGGGGAACGGCCGACCGACCTGGTGGTCGGCCGACCGTTCGGCGGTTCCGCGGCCGCGGGAGGCGCAGGCCCCCGCGGCGGGGCGGGTCCGTCAGCCGTTCTGCCAGGTGGCACCCGAGCCGACGAACGAGCCGTAGGTGCCGGTGTCGTCGGACAGGACCCAGAACTCGGCGTGCGAGACGCCGTCGGAGCTGACGGAGGATTCGAGGGCGCCGGCGGCGGCGAGGTTCTCGTTGACGACGAAGGCGCCCTTGCCGTAGTTCGCGTCGAGGCCCTCCGAGGCCGAGGCCAGGCCGGCGCAGCCGATCACGAGCGGGGTGGTGAGGGCGGCGACGGCCAGGACACGCTTGACAGCACGCATGATGGTTCTCTCCGTGGAGTTCGGGGTTCAGAGGCGGCGGCGCCGATCGGCCCGCCGGAACCAGCCAGCCACGGGGCGTCACTCCCCGCAAGCGGCGGGGCCGTCCGAACAGGCCCCGCCGGAGGCCGGACACACCGTCCTGACCTGCGGAAACGGTCGACCGGGGGATCTGTCGCAAGGTCGTTCGGGCGGAGCAGGCGGTGACCGCCAACGGGGAACGGCCGGCCGGCCCGGTGGTCGACCGGCCGCCGGGGGCCGGGGGCGGGGCCGTCAGGGGACGGCCCTGCGGATCCGGGAGACGTACTCGGCGAGGTCGACGGCGCTGTGGTCGCAGGCCGCGCTCCGCCAGGCCGGGATCGATCGAACCGGCGGTCGTCTTGAAGTCCTGCGTGGCCTCCTGCCCATGCCGGAACCCCGCCCGTCACGGGCCCCCCGGCTGTCGTATCGCCGGGCGGACGGGCGGCGGCGCTTCCGGTGCCGCCGATTCACCGGGACGAGCGCCCTGCTGCCCCCCGGTGCGCCGGACGTGCACGGTGAAGGAGGCCAGGCCGGAGGGGAGCGCCCGGGCACCGGTGGCCCGGACGGAGACCCGGTAGCGGTGGGGGCCGTCATCCCGGGGGGCGGGAGCGGCCTGCTCGGTCGTCGCGGTGGCCTGCGCGGTCGCCGCCGCGAGTGCCGCGAGGGTGGAGGTGGTCGCCAACCATCCTTGTCGGAAGAGCTTTTGATTGATCGTCATCCATGCGATCGTCGGGAATTCCGGTGACCTGGCGGTGATTTCGACCCGTATTCACGCGAACGAGTGGTCGCGTTCCGGCCGGGTTCGGGGCGGGCGGCGAGGAGCGGGGGCGTCGGTAGTCCTCCCTCGATCGGGGGAGGGCGGGGGGTGCGCGGACGGCGATACTGGCGAGCATGATCAAGGGAATGCGGTTGCTGCTGCGCAGGTCAACGTATACGGGGGTGCTGTTCGCGGTGCTCGGGGCGGCGGCCGGGCTGCCGGTGGCGGTGGTGGCGCTCGGGCTGACGCTGGGGCTGGACGGGCGGCCGGAGGCGGCGTGGGTGGGGCTGCCGGTGTGGGCGGTGCTGCT
Source organism: Kitasatospora sp. NPDC018619 (assembly GCF_044391605.1). Lineage (NCBI taxonomy): Bacteria > Bacillati > Actinomycetota > Actinomycetes > Kitasatosporales > Streptomycetaceae > Kitasatospora > Kitasatospora sp. NPDC018619. Next base: position 288,705 of record NZ_JBISAI010000007.1, on the reverse strand, counting down.
CGCGCTGGCCGGGCTGCCCCGGGTGGTGCGCCGGGTGCTGGCGGCCGGGGCGCGGCGGCTGCTCGGCGTCGCGGTGCCCGACCCGGTGAAGGGGGCTGCCACGGAGCGGTGGCGGACGCCGGTGTTCGTGGTGGCGCACGTGGCGCTCGGCTGGACGGTGCTGATCGGCGGCAGCACGCTGCTGGTGATGGGCCTCGCGCTACCGGGGAGTTGGGCGGACGGCCGGGCGCGGGTCAGCCTCTTCGGCTGGGGCACCGAGCTGACCGGTGTCTGGGCCTGGATCGTGGCGGCGCTCAGCCTGCTGCTCGCGGCGGTCCTGCTGGCGGCGGTGTCGGGCGCGCTGCGGTGGCTGGCGCCGAGGCTGCTCGGCCCCTCGCCCGCCGAGCGGCTCGCGATGGCCGCCGAGCGGGAGCGGCTGCTGGCCGAACGCAACCGGCTGGCCCACGAGTTGCACGACTCGATCGGCCACACCCTGACCGCCGCCACCATCCAGGCGGCCGTCGCGGGCGAGGTGCTGGCGGACGACCCGGCGGCGGCGCGGGCCGCCATGCGCAGCATCGAGGAGTCCACCCGGGCCGCCCTGGAGGACCTCGACTACGTGCTCGGCGCGCTGCGCGAGGAGCAGGCGGGCACCGCGCCGGCCCGCACCCTCGCGGACCTGCCCGAGCTGGTCGAGCGGCTGCGGCACGCGGGCGCGGTGGTGGTGCCGCGGACGGCCGGGGAGCTGTCGCTGGTGCAGGGCACGCTCTCCCGGGCCGCGTACCGGATCGTCCAGGAGGGGCTGACCAACGCGCTGCGGCACGGCGCGGGCGGGCCGATCGAGCTGCGGGTGGCGGCCGGGGCGGAGGAGTTGGAGCTGACCGTCGTCAACGCGGTCGCGCCCGGGGCGAGCGGCTTCCCGACCTCCGGGCACGGGCTGCCCGGCCTCGCGGAGCGGGTGCGGCTGCTGCACGGGGAGTTCGAGGCGGGGCCGGACGGCGAGGGGCGGTGGCGGCTGGCGGTGCGGCTGCCGGTGCGGTGGTCGGCGTGAGCGGGGCGGGCGGCGGTCCTGCGGCGGTCGGGGCCGTCGAGGTGGGCGTCCTGATCGCCGACGACGACCCCCTCACCCGCAGCGGCCTGGGCACCCTGCTCGGCGCCCAGCCGGGCATCAGGGTGGTCGGGAAGGCCGCCGACGGGATCGAGGCGGTCGAGCAGGCGCGGCTGCTGCGGCCGGACGTGGTGCTGATGGACGTGCGGATGCCGCGCCGCAACGGCATCGAGGCGACCCGCGAACTGCTGCGGGAGGATGCCGATCCCCCCAAGGTCGTGGTGATCACCACCTTCGAGAACGACGCCTACGTCACCGCCGCGCTGAGCGCCGGCGCCAGCGGCTTCGTGCTGAAGCGCCGACCCGTCCCGCAGATCGCCGAGGCGGTGCGGGTGGCGGCGGCGGGGGAGGCGGTGCTCTTCCCCGCCGCGCTGCGCCGGATGGTGGCGGCCCGGCCGCTGGAGTCCGCCGAGGCGCTGCCCCGGGCCGCGCTCACCGGGCGGGAGGAGGGGGTGCTGCGGCTGATGGCGACGGGGCTGTCCAACCCGGAGATCGCGCAGGCCCTCGCGGTCAGCCAGGAGACCGTCAAGACGCACGTCGGGAACGTGCTGGGCAAGCTCGGCGCGCAGAACCGGACGCACGCGGTGGTGATCGCGTACGAGAGCGGGCTGGTGGTGCCGGGGCTGCCGGGGGCGTAGCGGCTGGGGAGCCGGGGGGTGTGGGGGCGTGGGGTGCCGGGGGCGCGGGGGCTGCGGGCTCGGGGCTGCCGTCACCGTCCAGTCCGTGGAAGGCCGGGGACGCCGGCGGCCGGGTGGGGCAGGATCGGGTCCGACATCGCCGAACGACACCTGTCGGACACTCGTGTGGGGGAGAGCCTGCCGTGACTGCCGTGGAGATCCCGGGGTCCAAGTCCATCACCGCCCGGGCGCTGTTCCTGGCCGCCGCCGCCGAGGGCGTGACCACCCTGCGCCGGCCGCTGTCCTCGGACGACACCGAGGGCTTCGTCCAGGGCCTGGAGACCCTCGGCTACCGGATCGAGCGGGCCGCCGACGCGTGGCGCATCGAGGGCAGCCCGACCGGGCCCGCCGTGGCCGAGGCCGAGGTGTACTGCCGGGACGGCGCCACCACCGCGCGCTTCCTGCCCGCGCTCGCCGCCGCCGGACACGGCACCTACCGCTTCGACGCCTCCGCCCAGATGCGCCGCCGGCCCGTCGCCCCGCTCACCCGGGCCCTGCGCGAGCTGGGCGTCGACCTGCGGCACGAGGAGGCGGAGGGCCACCACCCGCTGACCGTCGCCGCCGACGGCGTCCGCGGCGGCGAACTCACCCTGGACGCCGGGCAGTCCTCGCAGTACCTGACCGCGCTGCTGCTGCTCGGCCCGCTCACCCGGGAGGGCCTGCGGATCACCGTCACCCGGCTGGTCTCCGCCCCGTACGTCGGCATCACCCTGGCGATGATGCGGGCCTTCGGGGTCGAGGTGGAGCGGGAGCGGACCCCCGCCGGGGAGGTGTTCGCGGTGCCCGCCGGCGGCTACCGGGCCGCCGACTACCCGATCGAGCCGGACGCCTCCACCGCGAGCTACTTCTTCGCGGCCGCCGCCCTGGCCGGCCGGGAGGTCACCGTCCCCGGCCTCGGCCGGGACGCGCTCCAGGGCGACCTGGGCTTCGTCGGGGTGCTGCGGCGGATGGGCGCCCGGGTGGACGTCGGCGCCGACCGCACCACGGTCGCCGGGGAGGGCCCGCTCGGCGGGATCACCGTCAACATGCGGGACATCTCGGACACCATGCCGACGCTCGCGGCCATCGCCCCGTTCGCCACCGGGCCGGTGCGGATCGAGGACGTCCACAACACCCGGGTCAAGGAGTGCGACCGGCTGGAGGCCTGCGCCGACAACCTGCGCGCGATGGGCGTCACCGTGGCGACCGGCGAGGACTGGATCGAGATCCGGCCCGGCACGCCGCGCCCGGTCGAGATCGCCACGCACGCCGACCACCGGATCGTGATGTCCTTCGCCGTCGCCTCGCTGCGCACGCCCGGGATCACCTTCGACGACCCGGGGTGCGTCCGGAAGACGTTCCCGGGGTTCCACGAGGCCTTCGCGGGGCTGCGGGCGGGGTGGGGGGTCTGAGGGGGGCCCGGACCGGACGGGGCTTTCGGGGCGGGGCCGTCCGGAATCCCGGTTGCCAGGCGGCGGGCCGGGCGGCGAGGATGCCGTTCGTGTCCGAGACGGTGTTCGAGACGGTGTCCGGGGAGGGGGCCGAGCGGTCCGAGCGGCCCGAGCTGCGGCCCTACCCCAAGATCCCCGCGCGCGGCCGCTCCGGCGGGCCCGGCAGCCGGGAGTGGACGGCCGCGGAGAAGGTGCACGGCGCGCACTTCGCCGTGGTCTGCGAGGGCGGCACGATCCGGGCCGCGAAGCGGCGTGAGCTGCTGGACGACGAGGGGCTGGACGGCTTCTTCGGGGTGAGCCGGATCTGGCCCGAACTGTCCGTCGCCGCCGCCCGGTTCGCCGCCGCGGTGCGCGAAGTGTGGGGCCCCGCCGCGGTGGTGACGGTCTACGGCGAACTGGCCGGCGGCCGCTATCCGCACCCCGAGGTGCCGGCCGTCCCGGGCGTCGACCCGGTCCAGACCGGCGTCTGGTACGCGCCCGGGCTGCGCTGGCTGCCGTTCGACGCCACCGTCGAGACGCCCGAGGGCCGGTGGTGGATCGCCGACCGCGAACTGCGCGCCGCGGCCGGGGCCGCCGGGCTCACCTGCGTGCCGCTGCTCGGCCACGGGCCCCTGAACACCCTGCACGACCTGCCGGTGCGCTACCCCACGCGGGTGCCCGCCCTGTTCGGCCTGCCCGAACTGCCGGACAACCTCGCCGAGGGGTACGTCCTCAAACCGGCCGGGGAGTGGCACGAGTCCGGCGCGGCCCGTCCGCTCGTCAAGGTCAAGCAGCGGGCCTTCGCCGAGGACGACCGCTACGACGGCGCCCGTCCGTACCTCCCCCCGCCCGAGGGTGCGGCCGGCGTCCCCGCCTGGCTCCTCGTCCAGGCCTCCGCCCTGCTCACCCCCGCCCGCGCCGCGGCCGCCGTCAGCAAGCTCGGCCCGCGCACGGCCGAGGAGGCGGTGGCGGCGGAGATCGCGGCGGACGTGGCGGAGGAACTGGCCGAGGCCGTGGGCGGGTTGGAGCCCGCCGTGCGGGCCGCCCTGCGGCGGGCCCTCGGGCCGGGGGCCCGCGCGCTGGCCGTCTTCGACGGCCGGGACCGGCGCGGCTGAGGGGTCGCGGCCGGGGGCGGCGGGCTCTTGGGCCGGGGCCCTTCGCTGGGCCTGTCCGAAGCTGGTGCGGCTGAGCGGCTCGGAGCCGGCGCGCCGGTCGTCTTCGACGGCCGGGACCGGCCGGGTCGAGGGTGGGTGCAGGTGGGGTCCAGGGGGCTTCCGGCTCCGGGGGGAGGGGCCCATCATGGGCTCCCGGTCCCGGCAGAAGCTCCCTCCGACACCGTGCCCGGGCCGCCGTCAGGAGGCAGAAGAGATGACGATCCCACCGCCCGTCCGGATCCAGGCCGCCGTCGTCCGCGCCGCGTACGCCCTGCCGGAGGGGCTGCGGCGGGCGATCGCGGGCAAGCCGGTGGTCCGCGACGGGCAGACGCTGGCGCTGGACGCGCAGTTGATACTCCGGCTCCAGCGGCTGTCCAAGGCGGCCCTGGTGATGCCGGGCGGGGCCGGGCCGTCGCGGGCCGCGATGGAGCACGCGCGGCACCTGGTGGGCGGGCCGGAGAACCGCGCGGTGTCCGCACGCGAGGTCGGCATCCCGCGGGAGCACGGCGGACTGGCCGCGACGCTGTACACCCCGGACGGGCTGGCGGCTGGCTCGGGGCTGCTGGTCTACCTGCACGGCGGCGGCTGGGTGGTCGGCAGCCGTGCCAGCCACGACCACGTCGCCCGCTTCCTCGCCGCGCGGGCGCGGGTGCGGGTGCTGTCGGTGGAGTACCGGCTGGCGCCCGAGCACGTGTTCCCGGCGGCGGCCGAGGACGCGCTGGCGGCGTTCGACTTCGCCCGCGCCGAGGCGGCCGCCCTGGGCGCGGACCCGCAGCGGATCGCGATCGGCGGGGACAGCGCGGGCGGCAACCTGGCCGCCGTCGCCGCCCAGCAGGCCGTCCGGCGGGGCGGCCCCGCGCCGGTGTTCCAGCTGCTGCTGTACCCCGCGACCGACGCCTCGACCCGGCGCCCCTCGCGCGGGCTGTTCGCCGACGGGTTCTTCCTGACCAGCGAGGACATGGACTGGTTCCTCGACCGGTACGCGCCCGCGCCCGTCGACCGGGCCGACCCCCGGGTGTCGCCGCTGCTCGCCGCGGACCTGGCCGGCCTGCCGCCCGCGTACGTCGGCACCGCGGGCTTCGACCCGCTGCGCGACGAGGGGGAGGCGTACACGCGGGCACTGGCCGAGGCCGGGGTCGAGGTACGGCTGAGCCGGCAGCCGGACCTCATCCACGGGTACGCCAACTACCTCGGGATCGGCCACCGCTTCCGGGAGGCGACGGCCGAGGCGGCGGAGGCGGTGCGGCGGGCGATCGGCGCATAGCGCGTGGTGGTGCTGCTGCGGTGACGGCGCGACGGCGCGACGGTGGGGCGGGCCCGGGCGACGGGTCCCGCCCCACCGTCGCGCCAGGGGGCATGCGTAGGGAGGCGGGGGCGCGAGCCCATGGCCGCGCGCCGGGTTGCTGCTGCGCAGGGGGTTCTCGGCGACCGACTCTTATTGTACTGTCCGTCTAATAAGCGGGTTGAGCGGGAACCCGCAGGGGCAGGAACTGGAGGCAGCCATGGCTCTCACCCGGCACACGGGACCCGGCCACACCGAGGCCGACGACGACGTCTCGAAGCGGCTGCTGGAGTCGGCCGCCACCCTCTCGTACGACCCCCTGACCGAGATCGACTGGGACGCCCCCCTCCCCGAGGAGCACTACGGCCTCAACCCGGAGTGGAGCACCCTCTACGGCACCCGGCTGTGGGACGAGATGACCGAGCGGCAGCGGGTCACGCTCACCCGGCACGAGGTCTGCTCGATCATGAACACGGGCATCTGGTTCGAGATGATCCTCCAGCAGATGGTGCTGCGCGACCAGTACCTCAAGAACCCCGCCAACGCCGAGTTCCAGTTCGCGCTCACCGAGATCGCCGACGAGTGCCGGCACTCGATCATGTTCGCCCGCGCCTGCAGCAGGATGGGCGTCCCCGCCTACCGCCCGAACAAGGTGATCGCCCAGGCCGGGCGCGCCTTCAAGGCGCTCGCCAAGGGCGAACTCGCCTACGGCGGAATCCTGGTGGCGGAGGAGGTGCTCGACGTCATGCAGCGCGACTGGATGCGCGGCGAGAACGTGCTGGAGATCGTCCGCGGCACCTCCCGGATCCACGTGGTCGAGGAGTCCCGGCACATGAAGTTCGCCCGGCAGGAGATCCGCGAGCGGATGCGCCACGCGAGCCCGGCCCGCCGGCGCACCTCGGCCACCGGCATCGCCCTGGGCGCGTACGTCATCGTCAGCAGCATGGTGCACCCCGGCGTGTACAAGGCCGCCGGGCTCGACGTGCCGCGGGCGCTTGCCGAGGTGCGGGCCAACGAGCACCGCAAGGCGATGATGCGCACCAGCTCCCGGCACCTGATGGCCTTCCTGGCCGAGACGGGGCTGCTCACCAGCCGCTCGGCGGCCGTCTACCGCCGGGTGAACATGCTCTGACGGCCCATCGGAACCGCACCCCTACAGCGAGGACCCCACCCCGGCCATGGCCTACGCGATCACCCGGACCTGCTGCAACGACGCCTCGTGCGTGTCCGTCTGCCCGGTCAACTGCATCCATCCGACCCCGGACGAGCCGGAGTTCGGCACCACCGACATGCTGTACATCGACCCGCGGGCGTGCATCGACTGCGGCGCCTGCGCGGACGCCTGCCCGGTGGACGCGGTGTTCCCGGTCGACCGGCTGCGCGGCCCGGACACCGTCTTCGGCGACCTCAACCGCGACTGGTTCCGCGACCACCCCACCGACCACGCCTGGGGCGCGCCCAGCTTCCCGCGCAGCCTGCCCGGCGGTCTCGGCGCGCTGCGGATCGCCGTCGTCGGCACCGGCCCGTCCGCCGGGTACACCGCGCAGGAACTGCTGCGCGGCACCAGCGCCGAGATCACCATGATCGACCGGCTGCCCGTCACCGGCGGCCTGCTGCGGCACGGCGTCGCCCCCGACCACCAGTCCACCAAGCGGATCGCGGAGAGCTTCGCGGGCGTCTTCCACGACCCCCGGCTGCGGATGCACCTCAACCTGGAGATCGGCACCGACGTCACCCACGCGGAGCTCGCCGCGCACCACCACGCGGTGGTGTACGCCGTCGGCGCGGCCGCCGACCGCCGGCTCGGCGTCCCCGGCGAGGACCTGCCGGGCAGCCTGCCCGCGACCGCCTTCGTCGGCTGGTACAACGCCGACCCGACGGTGCCCGCCGACGCGGTGGAGCTCTCGGCGGAGCGGGTGGTGGTGGTCGGCAACGGCAACGTCGCGGTGGACATCGCCCGCATCCTGCTCACCGACCCGGACCGGCTCGCCGCCACGGACATCGCCGACCACGCGCTGGCCGCGCTGCGCCGCAGCCGGGTGCGGGAGGTCGTGCTGCTCGCCCGGCGCGGCCCCGGGGAGGCGGCCTGGACCAGGGCGGAGTTCCTGGCGCTGCGGCAGCTGCCGGGGGTGGAGATGGTGGTGGCGGACGGGCCCGGGGTGCGGGCGGAGATCGAGGCGGCGCAGGCCGGGGACGGCGCGGGGCTGCTCGCCGACCTGCCGCTGGTGCCGCACGACGGGGCCGCGGCGCCCGGGCCGGGGCGGCGGATCGTGCTGCGGTTCCGGTCGGCGCCGGTCGCACTGGCCGGGGCCGGACGGGTCGAGGCGCTGACCGTCGAGCGGACCACCGCGGCGGCGGACGGCCGGATCGAGGGCACCGGGGTGACGGAGGAGCTGCGGGCCGGGCTGGTGGTGCGCTCCATCGGCCACCGGGGCGTACCGCTGCCCGGGCTGCCGTTCGACGAGCGGGCCGGGACGGTCGCGCACCGGGGCGGGCGGGTCGTCGACCCGGCGACGGGCCGGCCGCTGCCGGGGACGTACGTGGTGGGCTGGGCCAAGCGCGGGCCGTCCGGCGGGATCGGCGCCAACCGGGCCTGCGCCCGGGAGACGGTGGACGCGCTGCTGGACGACGCGTCCGCCCGTGCGCTGCCCGTCCCGGCGGCGGGGCGCAGGGCTTTCGAGCGGCTGGTGCGGCAGCGGCGGCCGGACGCGGTCGGGCTGCGGGAGCTGCGGGCGGTGGACCGTGCGGAGCGCGAGCGGGGTGAGGCCGAGGGGCGGCCCCGGGTGAAGCTGGCGACCGTTCCCGAGCTGCTGGCGGCGGGGCGGCGGCGGTAGCGGGGCGGTGGCGGGGCCGCGGCGCCCGGGACGGGCGGGCGGCGCCCCAGGACGTGGGGGGGGCGGGGGGGGGGGGGGCGTTCCGCGCCCCCCCCCGGGCCCCCGCGGGGGGGGGGCCCCGGCGCGCCCCGGTGTCGCGGGCCGGGGCCGCCCCGGGC
>NZ_JBISAI010000007.1:239027-280094 GCF_044391605.1 Kitasatospora sp. NPDC018619 | reverse complement strand
GGCGGGGGGGGGGGGGGGGGGGGGGGGGGGCGGGGGCGCCGGGGCGGGGGGGGGGCCCCCCCGGGGGGGCCCCCGCGGGGGGGGGGGCCCCCGCCCCGCCCCCCCCGGCGGCTCCCCGGGAGGGGTTGAGCCGCGGCGCGCCCGGTTGACGCGGCCGTGTCCCGCCGCGGGCGGGGTGCGTTGGGCGGGCGTGAGTGGAACCGGGAGGCTGCCGGAACCGGAACGGCGGCCGGTTGAGGAAACGATCCTGCACGGTGCTCCGGACCGGCCGCCGGAAGAGCCGGTCATGCCGGTGCCGCCGGTGGCACCCGGGCCGCCGGTGTTCGCGGAGGCGCCCATCTACGCGGAGCTGGTCCGGCGTTGGCGGGCCGAGGGGCGGGCCGTCCCCGGGCAGCCCGATCCGGGCCGGGAGCCGCCCGGCGTACCGTCCGCCGTACCGCCTGCCGTAGCGCCCGCCGTACCGCCCGCCGTCCCGCCGGCCGCAGCGGCGGCGGGGGATCAGCCGGCGGTGTCCGGCTCGGGCCGGAGCCCGGGCCCGGGGCCGGAGCGGGGGCCGGGAGCGGCGTCGGCGTGGACCCCGGGAGCGGTGTCGGAGTGCGGCCCCGGGTAGAACTGCCGCGCCCAGCGGCGGAACAGCCCGATCGAGCGTTCCCCGGGCACGAGCCGGGGCTGCGCCAGGTACCGCTTGTGGGCCAGCACCGGGCGGTCCTGCGCCAGGATGCGCACGGTGGCCCGCAGCGCGGCCCAGGAGGCCGCCCGGTCGACGGCCCGCGCCGCGCCGACGCCCGGCAGCGGCACGGTGACCGTCACCCCGACGCGCACCCTGGTCCGCCACGGCGCGAGCGGCGTCGGCAGCACCCACACCCACAGGGTGCCGCCCACCTGCGGCAGGTCCACCGCCAGGCGCATCAGCCCGAGCCCGGCCAGCGTCACCGGCTGGTCCAGGCGCACCGCGCCCAGCCCGGGGAAGCGGGTCGTGGTGCGTTGGTGGACGGTGAACAGCGGGCCGGCCACCTCCGGCGGGGCCGTCTCCCGGGTGTCCAGGCCGTGCAGCACCCGGGTGTGCCGGAAGTCGACGCTGTTCTCCAGCACCTCCTGCGGGTGGGTGGGGTCGTCCCCGCTCCACCACGCCAGCGGCCGCACCCCGACGGCCGGCGGCAGCTCCCAGGCGGGCGCGCCGCCGTCCGGGGCGCACCAGACGAACAGCGCGCCGTCCCGCTCGCACAGCCGGCGCCGGGCCAGCGAGCCCCGGAAGCGGACGCCGTCCGGCGAGCCGGTGCACGAGCCGTCCGGGCCGAAGGCGAAGCCGTGGAACGGGCAGACCAGCTCCTCGCCCCGGACCGTGCCGCCCGCCCCGAAGTGCGCCCCCAGGTGCGGGCAGTGCGGGCCGACCGCGCGCACCGCGCCCCGGCGCGTCCGGTACAGCACCACGTCCTCGCCCATCAGCCGGACGGTGCGCACCCGGCCGGGCGGGAGGTCCCGGGCCCGGCCGACGCAGAACCAGCCGCTGGGGTAGGGCAGGGGGGCGGGGTGCTCGTCCACGCGGGGTTCACCTCGATGGCTTGACAGCCGTGTGAACGTACCAGGCGACGTGCTCGCGCACGGCGTACATCTCCACCGTGGACCGGAGATTGAGCCACTTGGCCGGATCGCCGCAGCGCCGCAGCACCGCCCACGGCAGCCGGAAGTACGCGTGCACCGCCTCGGAGGTGGGGGTGTAGTACGGCGTGGCGTCCAGCGCCTCCTCGACCTCGAACCCGGCCTCGGCGAGCAGCCGGGGGAGGTTGCCGGCGTGGTAGAGCAGGGCGCCGTTCATCCGCATCGCGTCCAGGTACGGCACGAGCAGCGCCCTGGCCGGCGCGGGGAGTTCGTCCACCGGGCCGGTGGCCATCGGGCCCAGCAGCACCAGCCGGCCGCCCGGGCGCAGCATCCGGTGGAACTCGGCCAGGGCGGCGGCCGGGTCGTAGGAGTGCACCAGCGTCTCCATCGAGTACGCGCCGTCGAACTCCCCGCCGTCGAAGGGCAGTCGGTGGTAGTCGCCGTACCGGAAGAGCGTGCGGTCGCCCATCCAACGCCCGGACGCTGAGCCGGTGGGCCTCGGCGAGGTGGAAGTCCAGGACGTCCACGCCCGTCACCCGGAGCCCGAACCGCACCGCCATCGCCCGCGCCACCACCCCGGCCCCGCACCCGGCGTCCAGCACCCGCGCCCCGGCCGGCAGCGCCAGCTTGCGCCCCAGGACGTCCTGCAACTGCCGCTGCGCGCGCCACAGCCGCCACTTGGACTGCCCCGGCTCCGTCCACCCCCAGTGCCGCGCGTTGCGCGCCACCCGGGTGTAGAACCACCTGCTCCCCGCCCGCCCGTACACCCTGCGCAGCCCGGCCAGATCGAGTCCCTCAGCGCCCATACCACCGGGCTACCCGCCGCCCGGCGACGGCTACCCGTCGGCGGGCGAGGTTTCACTGATCGGGGCGAATCCTGTGGTGATCGGACCAGGTGATCGACGGACCTGCGCCGGGGCCGAATGCCGTGCGGGTCACGGGCGTTCGGCAGCCGTCCCACGCTCCCGCCAGGGGCGCTTCAGCTCGGCCCAGCGGGCCGCCTGCTGGTCGGTGAGGGCTCCCCGTAGCTCGGCGAGCTTGAGCAGCTGGGCCTCGGCGTCGGCGCCCAGGGGCTGGGCCTCGGCGCGGTAGTGGTCGGTGAGCAGGGCGTCGAGTTCGGGGCGGGTGAGGGCCGGGTCGAGGCGCTGGGCGAGCTTGGCCATGTTGCGGTACGAGCCCTGGAGCAGGAAGGGCGGCTCGGTGCGGGCGCGGTCGTCCTGGGCGGCGGAGGCCAGGTAGGCGCGGTTGACGGCCAGGACGGTGGTGCGCAGGTGGAGCAGCCCGGCGAGGACGGCGGTCATCCGCTCGGCCTCGGCGGCGGGCCAGGCTCCGGCCAGGGTGCCGCCGGGCCGGCCCTCGGCGCGGGCCAGCAGGGTGTCCAGGTCGGCGCGCTCGGCGGTGGCCAGCGGGGCCAGGTGGGGGCTGGCGGGCAGGGCGTTCTCGACGAAGCTGAGCGCGAAGAGGTCCTCGCGCCCGGCGACGGCGTCGCCGAGGTTCCACACGTCGGCGCGGTTGGCGAGCATGTCGGGCAGCCGGAACAGGCGGCCGGACTCGGTGTACGGGTTGGCGGCCATCACCACGGCGAAGCGCTTGCCGCGCAGGTCCCACTCCCGGGCCTCGCCGTCCCAGACGCCGTCGATCCGGCGCTGGGCGTCGCACAGCGGGATGAAGCGCTGGAGGAACTCGGGCGAGGTGTGCTGGACGTCGTCCAGGTAGAGCAGCACGTTGTCCCCGGCGTGCAGGGCGAAGTTGAGCTTCTCGACCTCCCGCCGGGAGGTGGCGTCGGGGGCCTCGGCCGGGTCCAGCGAGGTGACCCGGTGGCCGAGCGCGGGGCCGCTGACCGAGACCAGCAGCAGGCCGAGCCGCTCGGCGAGGTACTCGACCAGGGTGGTCTTGCCGTAGCCGGGCGGGGAGACCAGCAGCAGCAGGCCGCTGCGGTCGACCGGGCCGCCGGGGGCGGCCGTACCGAGCTGCTTGGCCAGGTTGTCGCCGACCAGCGGCAGGTACACCTGGTCGATCAGCCGGTTGCGGACGAAGCCGTTGAGCGGGGCGGGCCGGTACTGGTCGAGCCGCAGCCGGGCGTGCTCGGCGGCCAGCAGCTCGCCGCGCAGCCGTTGGTAGGCGCGGTAGCCGGGCAGCTCGACCTGCTCGAACTCGCCCACCCGGGCGAGTAGTTCGTCCAGCCGGAGGTCGAGCGCGCCGCCCGCGATCCGGGGGTGGTCGCCGAGCAGGCCGGTGACGCGGGCGCCCACCGCGCCCTCGGCGGGCCGGCGCGGCAGGTCCGGGCAGAGCAGCGCGGCGGCGGCCTCGGCGAGGTCGCCCGGATCGGCGTCCGAGGCGCCGGACTCCAGCCACGCGGCGGCGAGTCGGCGCCGTACGGGCAGCAGGGCGGGATCGTCGGGCAGGGCCGCGAGCGCCTCGGTGAGGCCGGCCGATTCGGGGGCGGCGCGGAACGTGTCGAGCAGCGCGGCGGCGCCGGCCGAGTGGGCGAAGCCGGGCTCGGCGGCGGTCAGCTCGGCCACCAGGTAGGGCCCGGCGGCGGCCGCGTCCGGGATGAACTCCCTCACCGCGGAGGAGAGTTCCTCGGCCAGGGCGTCCAGTGCGGCCTGTGCCGGGGCGCCCCCGAAGGCGGCCCGGGCCAGGCCCAACGAGCGGGCCCGGGTGTGCCAGAGCAGCCGTTGGCGCTCGTCGGTGCCGTGCGCCCAGTACAGCTGGGCGGCCGCGCGGGCGGCCGCCGGGTGGCGCAGCAGCCCGGCCCCGGCGTGCAGGTCGAGCAGCGCGCGCAGCAGCAGCGCCGCGTCGTGGTCGTGCACGCCGCGCTGGTAGCCCTCGTCCGGGCGCTGCTCGGCGGCCCGCCGGACGTGCTCCAGCAGCTCGGCGTCGGTGAGCGGCGCGCCCGCCCCGACGGTCGGCAGCAGGCTCGCCGCGAGGTACTCGGCGCGGTACAGCTCCGGGGTCTCGGAGGGCAGCGGGCGGTCCCAGTACCGCTCGGTGGCGGCGAAGGCCGGGTCGGTGACGGGGGAGCGGTAGTCGGTGCCGGTGAGGGTGAAGGCGGGGCGCCCGCGCCAGGGCACCAGGGCGAGTTCGGGGCGCAGGGTGGTGACGGCGAACAGGTGCCGGCCCAGCCGCAGGGTGCCGGGGCCGTCCCCGGCGAGCTCGGCGCGGTCGCGCAGGGCCCGGTGGGCGCGGCCGCGGGCGGCGCGCAGCCGTCCGGTCAGCTCCTCGGCCCGGACGCGGTCGCCGAGTGCGGTCAACTGCCCGGCGAGCTCGCGGAGTTTGACGGCGGTCGGGTCGGCGGCGAGGGCGGCGTCGATCTCGGCGGCGGTGTCCAGCGCGGCCAGCCGGCGGTGCAGGGTGTCCAGGACGCGCCCGGCGGAGGCGGCCAGCCGGTCGGCGCGCCGGGCCCGCTCCTCCAGCAGGTGCTGGCGGCGGGCGGTCAGCGCGTCGTGGACCTCGGTGCGCCGGGCGGTGAGCTGCTCGCCGAGCGCCGGGTCGGCGTCGGCGAAGCGGGTCTCCAACTGCTCGATCCGCAGCAGCAGCCGGCCGAGCTGCTCGTCGCAGGCCTCCGGGGTGTCGGCGGCGGCGAGCGCGGCGGTGGTGGCCTGGCCGAGCAGGGCGGTCTCGGCGGAGAACTCGGCGGCGGCCTCGCGGGTGCGCAGCTCGCGGCGGCGCACCGTCAGCGCGGCCCGGCCCCGGTTGAGCAGCCCCAGGACGTCGGCGAGCCGGTCCAGGATCGCGGTGCGGGTGGTGGCGTCGGCCAGGTCGAGGGTGCCGACCAGCTCCGAGACGGTCTGCAGGGCCTCGCTCCGGGCGCCCAGTTCGAGGCCCAGCGGCGCGGCCTCGGCGGCGGTGGCGATGGCGGCGCAGCGTTCGGCCAGCTCGCCGGCCCGCTGCCGGTGCGGCTCGAAGGCGGTGGGCTCGGCGAGGTGGCCGACGGCGCGCTCGGCGGCCTCGGCCAGGCCCTCGGCGAGGTGCGCGGCGAGGGCGTCGATCCGCTCCTGGTCGGCGCGCGGCAGGTCGCGCAGCGCCTCGACGCGGCCCTGGGCGCGGCGCAGCCCGGCCAGCCGGTCGACCCACTCGGCGGCGTCGGCCAGGGTCTCACCGCGGGCGGTGCGCAGCAGGCCCTCGACGTGCTCGGCGGCCTCGTCGGTCTGCCGGGCGGCGTGCGCGGTGAGCTGGGCGACGGCCTCGTACTCGGCGACGACCTGCCGGGCGGTGTCGCGGATCGCGGCGAGCGGCGCGGCGAGGTCGCCCAGGCCGCTCTGGCCGAGCCAGTGGTGCCGGTCGGCGGTGCGGGTGCAGGCGGCCAGCACGGCCCGGTGGCCGGCCGGGGTGTCGGCGCCGGCCGCGGCCAGCCGGGCCAGGGCCAGGCAGTCGGCCAGGCCGCGGACCAGGTCGGCGTTGCCGATCCGGGCCAGCGGGCCGCTGCCGGGCGGCTGTTCGGCGGCGAAGCGCTCGCTGGTGAACGGGGTCTGCCAGATCTGGACGGGGTGCAGCCGCGTCGGCCCGTCCTCGGCCGGGCGCAGCGCGACCAGGGTGCCGTCGGCGAGCAGCGCGTACCCCTGGCAGGCCAGCGGGGCGGCGGCCTCCTGGCGGACGCTGTTGTACGGCTGGAGCAGGGCGCGGCCGTCGGCGGGGGAGCGGAACTCGTAGAGCACGTCCTCGCCGTTGGGCGACAGGACGGTGCGCTCGTACACCAGGCCGTCGACCGGCTGGTCGAAGGTGCGCACGGTGCCGTCCACCAGGTGGCAGCCGCCGGGGAAGGCCACGCCCTGGTCGGCGGGCAGCCGCAGGCAGGCCTGGCCGAGCGCGTCGATCCGGGTGACGGTGCCGGTGGGCAGGTGCACCACCAGGTGCCGTTCGGTCTCCTCCTGGTAGGGGCGCACCCGCACCAGGAGGAGGGTGCCGATCCGGGCGTGGGCGATCCGGGCGTCGGCGAGGGTCTGGAGGGCCTCGGCCAGCGGTTCGCGGTGCAGCTCCCGGCCGTCCGGGGCGGTGACGGTCAGCCGGCCGCCGTCGACGCCGATCAGCAGCTCGCCGGCCAGGTCGGCGCGGGGCGGGCGGCCGGGGGCGGCGGGCCGGTGGTCGTCCCGGGTGACGCCGGTCCAGGAGAGCTGCCGGCCGTCGGCGGGGGTGTGGTCGCGCTCGCCGCGCCCGTCCAGGTAGGACGGCGGGGCGTCGTCGGCCAGGCGCCAGCGCAGCACCCGGACGTCGGCGGCGGCCGGGCCGGTGCGGAAGACGGCGAGCAGCCGGCCGTCCACCGGGCGCAGGCGCTCCGGGCGGGCGTCGCGGAAGTAGCGCCGCAGGTCGGCGAGGTCCTGGCGCAGCCGGGGGTCGTCCAGCAGGGTGCCCTCGACGGGCGCGGGGGAGAGGTCGGGGTGGTGCAGGCCGAGGACGTCGGTGACGTCCTCGGAGCCGTCGGCGGCGTCGGCCGGGCGGGTGGCGAGCAGCAGCAGCAGCCCGCCGGCGGCGGTGAGGTCCTGCGGCAGGCAGGCCCGGGCGGTGGTGAGCCGTCCGGTGCCGGCCAGCCGCAGCTGCCCGCCGCCGAACTCGGCGACCCGGCGGGCGTTCAACGCCTCCGCGCGGTCGGCGAGTTCGGCGGCGGCTCGGGCGAGCCGGTCGCGCAGGACCTCGTAGGTGCCGGTGTCGAGCCGGGCGTCGAGGGCGTCCACGGTCACGGTCACGTTCCTCAGTTGACTCGGGGGGATCGGTGGAGCCGGTCGGATCGGTGGAGCGGCCGGAGCCGGTCGGGCCGGCCGTCCGGCGGGCTAGCCGGCGCCGTTGGCCGAGGCGAGGCCGCCGGCCAGCGCCCCGAGCGGGGTCTCCGCGACGCCCAGCTTCCGCGCCGAGTCCAGCAGTTGGCGCAGCTGCCCGGCCTGGTCGCCGGCCCCCGAGCCGATCAGCCGCATCAGCAGCGCGGAGACCGTCAGGTTCTGCACGTCGGCCGTGGAGACCGAGGAGAGCACCCTGGTGAGGTCCTCGGTGAAGCTGGACCGGCCGGCCAGCCAGGGGCCGGCCAGGGTCTGCGCGGTCTGCGAGTGGGCGACGAAGGCGTCCAGGCCCTTGCCGGCCGACACCGACTGCACCAGCCGGTCGAAGAAGACCGAGTCCCCGCCGACGATGTCGATCTTCGCCTTCTCCAGCCCGGCCGCGACCAGCGCCGCCTGGGCCTCGGCGATCTGCCGCTGGGCGTCCAGCCCGGCCAGCCGGACGTCCTTCTCGGCGGCCAGCCGCAGGCGGTACTCCTCGTGCCCGCGCGAGGCCTCGTCCAGCTTGGCCATCGCGGCGGCCTTCTCGGTCAGGCCCTCGGCCTCGGCCTTCAGCCGGCCGCCGATCTCCAGCGCCGCGGCCTTGGCCTTCTCGGCCTGGACGACGGCCTCGGCGCGGCCGACCTTCTCCACCGCCGCGGCCTCCTGCTCGCGGACCTCCACCCGGGCCAGGCCCTCGGCGGCGGCCTCGGCCCGGACGCCCTCGGCCATCCGGATCTTGGCGGCCGCGTCCAGCTCGGCGGCCCGCTGCCGGGCCTCGGCCAGCACCAGCGCCTCGCGCGCCTTGTGGGCGGCGGCCTGCTCGGCGGCCTCGGCGGCCTTGATGTCCTTGACCAGCCGCTCCTGTGCCTCGGCCTCGGCCTGGATCACCACGGCCTTGCGGACCCGCTCGGCCTCCTCGGTGGCGCGCAGCGTCTTGACGGCCTCCTCCTGCTCGGCGACGGTGCGGTCCACCGCGACCCGCTCGCGGACCACGTCGGCGACCTCGCGCTTGGCGGACTCGACCTCCTTCGCCTTGGCGATCGTGGCGAGCTCGGTCTCCCGCTCCCGGCCGACGACCTCCAGCAGGCGGTCCTTCTCGATCCGCTCGTTCTCCACCGCGATCACCCGCTCGCGGTTCTTCTGCGCCACCGCGACCTCGCGGGCCTGGTTCTCGCGCTGCACCCCGAGCAGCTCCTCGGTGCGCAGGAAGGCGGTCTGGGCGTTGAGCCGCTCCTCCTCCTGCACCCGGGCGATCACCGCGTCCTCCTTGGCCCGCAGCGTCTCGATCTCGCGGCGCTGGCGGATCTCGGCGTCGGCCTGCCGGCGCTCCAGCTCCAGCACGGCCTCCCGGGCGTCCACGTTCTGCCGGGTGATCTCCTTCTGCTCGTTGCGCTGGTACTCGTTGGTGCGCACGTGCTCGATCGCGGTCAGCTCGGTGATCTTGCGGATGCCCTGGGCGTCCAGGATGTTGTCCGCGTCCAGCTGGCTCATCGGGGTCTGTTCCAGGTGGTCGATGGCCGCGTCCTCAAGGGTGTAGCCGTTGAGGTCGGTGCCGATGACCGCGATGATCTGGTCCCGGAACTCGTGCCGGTGGGTGTAGAGGTCGGTGAAGTCCAGCTGCTTGCCGACGGTCTTGAGCGCCTCGGCGAACTTGACGGCGAAGAACTCCTGGATCGCCTGCGGGTCGCTGGCCCGGGCGGTGCCGATCGACTGGGCGACCTTGACGACGTCCTCGACGGTCTTGTTGACCCGTACGAAGAACGAGATCCGGATGTCCGCGCGGATGTTGTCCCGGCAGATCAGGCCGTCCCGGCCGGCCCGGTGGATCTCCACCGTCTTGGCGGTGATGTCCATCAGCTCGGCCTTGTGGAGCACCGGGAGGACGACCGCGCCGGTGAAGGTCACGTCGACCTTCTTCGTCCGGGAGACGATCAGTGCCTTGCCCTGCTCGACCTTCTGGAACAGGCGGCCCACGAACAGCAGCACGGCGAGCAGGATGAGCAGCACGACGGCGACGAGCACGCCGAAACCCACGGCGATGGTGTCCATCACGGAGTCCTTTGACGAGATGGCGGGTTGGTGCGGAGGAGAGGTGCCCCGGCGGGTGCCGGCGGCGGCCGGACGGCGGGGCCGTGCGGCGGTCGGACGGGGTCGGACGGGGTCGGACGGCGGTCAGACGGCGGTCAGACGGTGGCGGGCGGCGGGTCGAAGGGTGCGACCAGGAAGTGCTCGCCCGCGGCGTCGTAGTCGAAGATCAGGGCCGTCCGCCCGGCCGTCAGGCCCGGTTCGGGCTCCGCGGTACGGACCTGGACGGTCGCGGTGGAGCCGTCCTCCGCGGTGACCTCGGCCTGCCCGAAGTCGGCCGTCACCCGGCCGGTCCGGATCACGCAGACCCGGCCGACGAAGTCCCCCCGGGTGGTCGGCCGGTCCTGCGGGAACAGCCGCGACAGCGGCCGGACGAGCACCCGGGTGCCCGCCCAGGAGGCGACCAGCGCGACGACGAACACGCCGCCGCGCGCCGGTGCCCCCGAGGTGAGGACGGTGCCGGCCAGGCTGACGAACCAGGCGAGCGCGACCAGCAGCGACACCGCCACCGTCACGGGCACCCCGCCCAGTCCCAACGCGTCCAGCACGCCCGTGCGGTGGCCGGCGCCGGGCCGGTCGGACCCCCCGTCGGCACCGTGCCCCCCGTCGGCACCGTGCCCTCCGTGGCCGGCGGATCCCCCGTGACCGAGGTCCCCGTGGTGCCTCGCGTGCCCGACGTCCGCGTGGTGCCCGCCGCCGTGCCCCCCGTGCACGGCGCCGGGAACCAGGCCGCCGAGCAGCACCAGCAACCAGTACCCGACCACCACCACCAGCGCGAAGCTGAACAGCGCCGTCGGAAAGGCCAGCGCGGCCGCGAAGAACCCCGCCATCCCGGCCACACCCCCGTCCCCTCCGCCGGCGCCGTACTTCGGCGCCGGGGAGATCATGGCAGCGCCGGGCCCCGCCGCACATTGCCAGGATCCGGCAATCTTTACGCCCTCTTGACACCCTGGTACGCACGGGCGGCGTGACACTGCCACAACCGGGCAACAGAACGGCCGTCGGACGGTCCCGGCGGCGCCCCGCGGGTTTGCCGCGGCGCGGCTACAGCGGCTGCTCCGGCCAGTTCAGCAGCCGTGCGCCCATCGCCGCCGTCTCCAGGGTGAAGCGCTGGAGCGCGTCCGCCGGGTCGTAGCCGGTGAGCACCCTGATCCGCTCCAGCCGGTAGCTCAGGGTGCGCACGCTCAGCCCCAGCCGGCGCGCGGCCTCCGCGTTCACGTACGCGGCCTCCGCCTGCACCGCGATGGTGTCCAGCAGCGGACGGGCGCCGCCGCGCGCCTCGGCCAACGGGCCGAGCACGCTGCGCACCAGGTCGGCCATGGCGGCGCGGTCGCGCATCAGCACCGGGAAGACCAGCAGCTCCTCGGCCCGCAGCTGCCGGGCCGGCAGGCCCAGCCGGTGCGCGTAGTCCAGCGCGTCCAGCGCCTCCTCGTAACTGCGCAGCACCCCGCTCGGCCCCGAGTGCCGCCGCCCGGTGGCCACCCGCCGCACCGGCTGGTACCCGGGCCCCGGCCGCAGCGCCAGCTCGGCGAAGGCCTCCAGCACGGCCCGCTCGGAGTCCGGCGCGATGCACACCAGCCGGCCGTCCTTGCTGGCCAGCAGGACGTCCCGCTCGCCGAACCGCCCGGTCAGCTCCCGCTCCACCCGGTGCACCAGCGGGTGGACGTCCGCGAAGGGCTCGTCGCCCACGGCCACCGCCACCGTGTACGCCCCCGCCAGCCGCAGCCCGAACCGTTCGGCGCGCTCGGCGAGCAGCCCGAGGTCGCTGCGCCCGAACAGCAGGTCGTCGATGAACTCCCGGCGGGCCGCCTCCTCCTGACGGACCGCCAGGCGCTGCGCCCGCTCGTGGCCGTCGCCCAGTGCGGCCAGTGCGGCGTCGGTGGCGGCCAGCACCGCGTCGCCCATCCGGCGCAGCTCGGCCACGCTGCTCGCGGCGGTCGCCCCGGGCAGGATCTGCCAGGCCCGGCGGGCCGCGGCCAGGCAGTGCGACACCACCTCGCGCAGCCCGTACCCGGCCTCGGCGCAGTGCTCGCCGAGCCGGCGCAGGCGCTCCAGCTCCTCGCGGCGCGGCAGCCGGCCGGTCCTGGAGACGTCGGAGAGCAGCACGAGGTAGACCTCGGCCAGCTCGGCGGGTATGTCGTAGTCGATCTCCTCGGCCACCCTGTCCTGCCAACCCCCGTACGACCCGGTCTTCCGGCGCCGAATTTATCAGGGGGGTCCGACAGGAGGCGGGCCGCCGACGGGCCGCCGACGGCCTGCGGGCGGCCTGCGGGCGGCCGGGGTGCAGGCCTGCGGGCGGCCCGTCAGCCGTCCCGGAAGTGCAGGACGAAGCGGGCGCTGCTGCCGTCGATCCGCCGCCGCACGTACAGCGCCGGGGCGCCGTCCGGGGTGCAGCTGACCCCCTCGCGCACCAGCAGGGCGGTGCCCGGCGGGACGCCCAGCAGCTCGGCGTCCGCGAGGTCGGCGCCGACGGCGCCGAAGGCCCGCCAGTCGTACTCCAGCTCCACCCCGGCCGCCCGCGCCAGGGCCGGCACGAGGTTCCCCGAGCGGCCCGGGCGGACCAGCTCGGCGGGCAGCGGGCCGAACGGCACCCAGTAGCTGCACGCCGCCCGGGCCCGGCCGCCCAGCCGGATCACCGAGTCCACCCGGGACAGCTCGGCCGGCTCCCGGCCCAGCCGGCGGGCCGCCTCGGCGTCCTGCGCCGAGCCGGTGACGGGCGGGGCGGCCACCACGAACTCGCCGTCCGTGCGCTCCCCGCCCGGCAGGGCGGTGGGCACGCTGCCGAGGTCGACGCGCTGGCTGCGCGGGTCCACGGCGATCGACACCCGGACGGCGGGCGGGCGGACGAAGGTGCCCACGCCGCGGCGGATCTCCACCACGGCCGCCCGCTCCAGCTCGGCCACCGCCTGCCGCACGGTCAGCCGGTTCACGCCGAACTCGGCGCTCAGCTCGGGCTCGCTGGGCAGCCGGGTGCCGGGCGGGTAGGCGCCGGCGTCGACGCGCTCCTGGAGCCGGCGGGCCAGGCGGCGGTACACCGGGGTGTTCGGGGAGCTCGGGGGGTTCGTCGCCACGGGCCGATCCTACGGAGCCGGGCCGCGCGGCCCGGCCTGCCGTGGCGCGGGGCGTCGTGGTGCGGGGCACCGTGGCGCAGGGCGTCGCGGTCCGGGGCACCGCGGTCCGGGTCGCCGCGGTGCGCCGGGAGGAGTGGGATGGAGGGACGCACCGACCGGGACCGCACCCGCGCGGCTTGCCCGGCAGCCCTCCGGCGGGTTACACCTCTGGACATCTAGATGTCTCCGCCCCGGCTGTCCCCCGCACGCCCCGGGTGCGGCCCCACCGAAAGGCCTCCCGCATGTCCCTGGTCAACTTCCGCGACGCCGCCGCCCTCGGCGACCCCGAGGGCCGGCGGATCCGCCCCGGCGTGCTGTTCCGCTCCGCCCAGCCGTTCCCGGCGGCCGACGAGGCCACCGTCGCCCAGCTGCGCGGCTGCGACATCCGCACCGTCGTCGACCTGCGCGACCCGCGCGAGACCGACCCCGCCGACTGGGCCGCCGCCGAGGCCGCCGGGATAGCCGTCGTCGCCGCCCCGGTGAACCCCGCCACCGACGCCCTCACCGCGCGGATGGGCACCATGGCGACCGCCGCCGACCTCGGCGACTTCTACGTCCTGCTGGCCGAGTCCGCGCCCGAGGCGCTGGCCGCCGCCGTCGAGGCCGCCGTCCGCCCCGGCGCCGTCCTGCTGCACTGCGCCGCCGGCAAGGACCGCACCGGCCTGCTGACCGCCCTCCTGCTGGACCTCCTCGACGTCCCCGCCGAGCGCATCGTCGCCGACTACACCCGCACCGCCGACGCCCTCCCGCAGATCTTCGCCGGGCTCGCCGAGCGCCACCGCACCGCGCTCAACGACCGCCGCGGCACGTCCCGGGTCACCGACTCCCGGGGCCGCAACCTGACCATCCCGGCGCCGCTCCTGGAGGCCCCGGCCGAGGCGATGACGGTCTTCCTCGACCGCGTGCGCACCCACCACGGCGGCGCGGCCGCCTTCCTCCCCGGCTGCGGCGTCCCGGCCGCCACCCTCGGCGCCTTCCGCGCCAAGGCGGCGGCGGCCTGAGCCGCCCGGTGCCCAGACGCGGCCTGCCCCGGTGCCTGGGGCGCCCGGTGCCCAGACGTCGCCCGCCCCGGCGCTCGGACGTGGCCTGCCCCGGTGCCTGAGGTGCCCGGTGCCCAGACGTCGCCCGCCCCGGCGCTCGGACGTGGCCTGCCCCGGTGCCTGAGGTGCCCGGTGCCCAGACGTCGCCCGCCCCGGCGCTCGGACGTGGCCCGCCCCGGCGCCCAGACGCCACCTGCCTCGGCGCTCGGACGTGGCCTGTCCCGGTGCCTGGGGCGCCCGGTGCCCAGACGCCACCTGCCCCGGCGCCCAGACGTGGCCTGCCCCGGTGCCTGGGGCGCCCGGCGTTCAGACGCCGCCCGCCCCGGCGTTCAGACGCCGCCCGCCCCGGCGCCCAGACGCCACCCGCCCCGGTGCCCGAGGCGCCCCCGGTGCCCAGACGCCGCCTGCCCCGGCGCCTGAGCCGCCCGGTGCCTGAGGCGTCCGGCGCCTGCGCCCGCCCGCGTCGGCGCCGGGACGGAAATCCCGTTGCACCCGCCCCGGCCGCGCTGGCAGCGTGCCGGGGCGAAGGGGGTGCCGCGAGATGACCGCGCTGCGCGAGATCAGGGCCGACCACGACGAGCGCACGATCGTGCTCTACCAGGCCTACCCGCCGGCCGTCGCCGACGCGGCGCTGGCGGCGGGCCGGTTCGTGGCGCCGTTCGGCTTCCACCGGATGACGTGGGTCAAGCCCTCGTTCCGCTGGCTGATGCACCGCAGCAACTGGGCGCAGAAGCCCGGCCAGACCAGGGTGCTGGCGGTCCGGGCCACCCGGGAGGGCTGGGAGGAGGCGCTCGCCCGGGCCGTCGGGACCACCGCGCACCCGGACGAACTGGCCCGCGCCGAGGTCCACGTGCAGTGGGATCCGGAGCGGTCGCTGCGCGGGGCGGCGCTGAACCACTACAGCATCCAGGTGGGCATCGGCCGTTCGCTGGTCCGCACCTACGCCGAGGAGTGGGTCGTCGGCCTGACCGACCTCACCCCGCAGGTGCGGCGGATCGCCGCGCTGGTCCGCGGCGGGCAGACGGCCAGGGCGCAGCGGCTGCTGCCGCCCGAGCGCCCCTACCGCCCGTCCGCCGCGACCGCCCGGCGGCTCGGCCTGGACTGAGGCGCCGGGTCAGACGTCCCGGCGCCGCACCACGACGACCGTCACGACCACCGAGACCGCGCCCCACACCCCCATGGTGATCCACGAGTCCAGCACGCTCGGCGCGTACTTCCCCATCGTGGCCGAGGAGTTCGGGTTGAGGACGAGCCGCTGGACGGTGGCCGTCGGCAGGTGGGTGCCGATCTCCTTCAGCCAGCGGTAGCGGTCCCCGCCGAACATCATCGGCAGGACGAGCAGCAGCATCACCAGCGAGACGATCGAGGCGGTGGCGTGCCGCAGCACCGCCCCCAGCGCCATCCCGAGCAGCGCGCAGACCGGCACGACCGCCGCGTAGGCGAGCACCGCCCGCAGGCAGCCCTCGTCGGTGACGGACAGTCCGACGTGCCGGGAGGCCAGCATGGCGTTGGTCCCGAAGAACGACGCCGCGGACACCACCAGCCCGGCGAGCGCGGTGATCCCGCCGACCAGCAGCACCTTGGCCGCGACCACCCCGCGCCGGTCCGGCACGGCGGCGAAGGTGGTGCGGACCAGCCCGGTGGTGTACTCGCCGAACACGGTGATCGCCCCCAGGCTGCCCGCCGCGACGGCCATCACGTCCCCCGCGATGCTGCCGAGGCCGTGGAACAGCGGGTCGTAGACGTACGGCGGCCGGCCGGGCACCGGCGCCGGCGGGTGGTCGATGTACGGCAGGTCGGTGTGGACGGCGTTCAGGTTGACCACGACCGCCGCCAGCGAGGCGAGCGCCAGCACCCAGGAGGTGGAGCGCAGCGAGCGCAGTTTGATCCACTCGGCGGCGAGCAGGTCGCGGAACCGGGGCGCCGGCTCGGCGGAGGCGGGGGTCACGGTGCTCATCGGGCGTCTCCGGCGGGGTACTCGACACTGTCGGCGGTGAGGGCCATGAACGCCGCCTCCAACGACGGCGTCCGGACGGCCAGTTCGTGCAGCACCACACCGTGCCGCTGGGCGAGTTCGCCGATCCGCTCGGCGGGCAGGCCCGTGACGGTCGCGGACCGCGGCTCCGTCAGCCGTACGCCGGCCCCCTCGGCGCGCAGGGCGGCGGCCAGCGCGGGGAGCCCGGGGGAGCGCACCGCCACCGAGGCGACGGCGTGGCGGGCGGAGAACTCCGCCAGGCTCTCGTCCGCGATCAGCCGACCGCGCCCGATCACCACCAGCCGGTCGGCGGTGTGCTCCATCTCGGCCATCATGTGGCTGGAGACGAACACCGTCCGCCCCTCGTCGGCGAGCCGCCGGAACAGCCCGCGCACCCAGCGCACGCCCTCCGGATCCAGCCCGTTCAGCGGCTCGTCGAACAGCAGCACCGGAGGGTCGCCGAGCAGCGCGCCCGCGATGCCCAGGCGCTGCTTCATGCCCAGTGAGTAGCCGCCGATCCGGCGCCCGGCGGCCCCGCCGAGCCCGACCTCCGCCAGCACCTCCTCGACCCGCCGCGGCGGGATGCGGTTGGCGCGGGCCAGCGCCGCCAGGTGGGCCCGGGCGGTGCGCCCGCCGTGCACGTCGCCCGCGTCCAGCAGGGCGCCGACGTGCCGCAGCCCGCGCGGCCGCCCGGCGAAGGGCACCCCGGCCACGGTGACGGTGCCCGCGGTGGGGGTGTGGAGGCCCAGGACCATCCGCAGCGTGGTGGACTTGCCCGCGCCGTTGGGGCCGAGGAAGCCCGTCACGGTGCCCGGCCGGACGGTGAACGTCAGCCGGTCGACGGCCGTGGCGGCGCCGTACCTCTTGGTCAGTCGCTCGATCTCGATCACGGGGACAACGCTGCCGGTCGGGCCGGTGCCCGGGCATCGGGCCGCGGGACACACCGGCCGCCCGCCGCACCGCCCCGGGGATTACGCCCGCGGGCCGATGTGCCGCCGTCCGGCCCGACGCTAGCATCGCGCCGTGATCATCGAACCCCGTCCGCCGCTGCTCGGACGCCTGCCCGCCGGCGTGTGGGTGGCGGCGTTCTGGACGGCCGTCGTCGTGTTCCGCCTCTTCACCCGGAAGGATGAACTGCGCCTGCTGTTCACGTACGGGGGCAACCCGGAGAACATGCCGATGCTGGTCACCGCCGTGGTCACCACCGGCGTCGCGGCCACGCTGGCCCGGGCGCCGCTGGCCGGGCTCGCCGTCGCGCTCGGGGGCGCCCTGTTCTCGCTCGGCATGACGAGGACGGCCCCGGCGACCATGCCGGTGCAGGTGGCGATCGCCGACGCGGTGGTCGGCTACTGCGCGGCCACCCGCATCCGGGCGGTCTCGCTGGCCGCCGCCGGGATGCCGCTCGCCCTGGTCGGCGGGCTCTACCTGTGGGGCGCCACCCACGCGTTCCCGGTCAACCCGCTCGCCTACGCCGGCTACGGCGCGAGCGTGCTGATCGCCTGGCTGGTGGGCAACACCGTCCGGCAGAGCCGCGTCCACCAGGAGGCCCTGCGCGACCGCGCGACCGAGCAGGCCGTCACCGCCGAACGGCTGCGGATCGCCCGCGAGCTGCACGACATGGTCGCCCACAGCATCGGCACCATCGCGATCCAGGCGGGCATGGGCAGCCGGGTGATGGACACCCAGCCCGCCGAGAGCCGGGCCGCCCTGGAGGCGATCGAGGCCACCAGCCGGGAGACCCTGGCCGGGCTGCGCCGGATGCTCGGGGCGCTGCGGCAGGGCGAGGGGGAGTCCGCTCCGCTGGAGGCGGCGCCCGGGCTCGGCGCGCTGGACCGGCTGGTGGAGCGGACGGCGGGCGCCGGGGTGCGGGTCGCACTCACCCGGCTCGGCGAGGCGCGGCCGGTGCCGCCCGAGGTGGACCTGGCCGCCTACCGGATCGTCCAGGAGGCCGTCACCAACGTGGTCAAGCACGCCGGCGCCCGGGACTGCCGGGTCACGGTCGGGTACGGGCCGCGGGAGCTCGACGTCACCGTCGTCGACCCGGGCTCCGGCGTGCCCGCCGCGGCGCCCGGCGCCGGCACCGGGTACGGCCTGGCCGGCATGCGCGAGCGGGTCGCCCTGCTGCACGGGGAGTTCCGGGCCGGCCCGCGCCCGGAGGGCGGCTTCCTGGTCGCCGCCCGGCTGCCGCTGCCCGGGCGGGGAGCCGTCGAGACCCCGGCCCGGACCCCCGTCGAGGCCCCCGTGGAGGTGGGACCGTGATCCGTGTCGTGCTGGTCGACGACCAGCCGCTCATCCGCACCGGCCTGCGGGTGCTGATCGCCGACGCCCCCGACCTGGAGGTGGTCGGCGAGGCCGGCGACGGCGCCGAGGCCGTCGACCTGGTCGCCCGGCTGCGCCCCGACGTCGCGGTGATGGACATCCGGATGCGCCCCCGGCCCGGCGGCCGGGAGGTGCCCCCGGTCACGGACGGCATCGAGGCCACCCGCCGGATCACCGCCGACCCGGACCTGCCCACCCACGTCCTCGTCCTCACCACCTTCGACGACGACGACTACGTCTACGGCGCGCTGCGGGCCGGGGCGAGCGGCTTCCTGGTCAAGGACCTCTCCCTGGAGACCATCCTGGACGGCATCCGGGTGGTCGCCGCCGGGGACGCCCTGCTGGCGCCCGGCATCACCCGCCGGCTGATCGGCGAGTTCGCCGCCCGCCCGGAGCCGGGGGCGGCCGCCGCGCCCCGGCCGCGCCGGGCCGTCGCCGGGGCCGTCACCGAGCGCGAGCGCGAGGTGCTCACCCTGGTCGGCCGGGGCCTGTCCAACGCCGAGATCGCCGCGGAGCTCACCATCAGCGTGGCCACCGCCAAGGCCCACGTGGCCCGGCTGTTCACCAAGCTGGACGCCCGCGACCGGGTCCACCTGGTCATCCAGGCCTACGAGTTCGGGCTGGTCGCGCCGTAGGCCCGGGACGCGCGGTAGCCCCGGGGCGCACCGTAGGCGCGGGGCGCGCCGTAGCCCCGGCCGGCCGGGCACCCGGACGCGGCGAAGCGCCGGAGCGGGCCCGCACAACCCGCTCCGGCGCACGCCTCACCCGGTCGTCAGTGGACGATCGCGTGCGAGATCTGGCAGCCGCTGACCCCGTTCGACCAGGTGCCCTGCATGGCGAAGGAGCCCGTCGCGAAGCTCACGTTCTGCGCGCCGCCGGTGCCGCCGACGCCGTTCCAGGAGCACTTGTCGGCGTTCTCGTACCCGGTAGAGTCGGTCCAGCCGCCCGCCGGGTTCTGGTCGGTGATGGTCTCCGAGTACTCGTGGCCGTAGACGATCGTCACGCCGTCCAGGGTGCCCGCGGTACCGCTGTTCACGTAGTTCTGGCCGCAGGAGCTGCCCATGTCGGTCACGTACGGGTCGTTGGTGAAGGCCACGTCACCGTACGGGGACGAGGCCGCGCCGCCGGTCAGGGTGGTGTCGCCGTTCCAGTCGTGCCAGGCGCAGAAGCCGCCGTTCGGGGTGTTGAAGCCGTCCGGGTGGGTGCCGGTCGGGGACAGCACCACGTACTGCGCGTTGCGGTTGGCGGCGGCGGTGGTGTTGCCGAAGTGCCCGGCGGCCTTGACGGCCTCGGCGGCCAGCTGGTTGCCGGTGGCCTGGCCGGGAGCGGCGGCCGACTCGTCGACCCAGACGCCGGCCAGCGCGCCGCCGGTCGGGTAGCCGACGTGGGTGGAGCCGCTCGGGCAGCTGGTCGCGCCGGCGGCGACGCCCTCGCAGTACTGGGTCATCACGCCGGACCAGGTCTCGCTGTTGGTGCCGAGGCCCTTGAACAGCTGCTGCGCCCGGACGGCCTCGCCCTTCGGGTCGCCGGACAGGGTCGTGTAGCCGCTGGAGTCGGTGCCCTGGGTGCCCCACTGGGAGCCCCAGAAGACCAGGTAGACCTTGGGCGCGCCGGTGGTGACGCCGATGCCGTCCACGCCGCCGCCGAAGCGGAGGTTGTTGCTCGCGGCCTTGGCTGCCTGGTTGCCGGCCTCCTTGGTCGGGTGCACGCCGTGCCGGTAGGGGTGCGGCTGCCCGGCGAACTCGCCGGCCGGCCGGCCGTCCTGGGCGGCCTGGGCGCCCGGTGCGGCGGCGAAGCCCGCGGCGGCCAGCGCGAGGGCGCTCAGCCCGGTCAGGGCGCGCCGCATCCGGCGGGAGGTGGGGGAGATGCCCATCGTGAGGGTTCCTCTCTGGTGCCGGCCGCGCCCGGGTAGCGGCACGGCGGCACGGTGGGGGACAACGGGGGAGGAGCGACGACGGCAGGCCGGAGCCCTGACGGACCGCCAGCGGCGGTCGGTGGCATGGGGGTCGGGAGCCGGTTTCCGCCGACGGCCGGAAGCAAAGCACCGGCGTCGGAACCCGGTCAACGCGGCAGAAGGTAAGACCAGCCCCAAGGGCGGCCCCGAGGGACGTAGTGAACGTCAAAAGCGCCCTGTTGACGGCCGGTCGATGCGCGTAGCGCAGCCGAATGCCAACAGTTGAGAGGCGGTTCTACACCGTATGGGCGGGCGGACGGGCCGTCAGGGCCCCTCGACCTCGCCGATCCGCATGATCCGGCCGTGCGAGTCGAGCACCACGTCGTAGGCGTTGCCGTGGCAGCCGTACGGCTCGGCCGGGTCGCGCTCGGCCAGGCAGTCGCCGATGTGGGCGATCAGCTCGTCGAGGGGGACGTTCCCGGCCGGGTCCTCGTGCGGGGCGTCCACCAGGGAGGCCGCCACGCCCGCCCCCGCGAAGCCGTAGTGGACGGGGCTGCCGGTCGGCTCGTAGCGGGCGGAGCCGCAGCTGAAGCGGGCGGGCCGGGCGGTGAGTTCGGCCGGGCCGGCGGAGACGACGACGAGGACCTGGTGGCCGGGCAGGCGGGTGGGGGTGACGCAGCCGGGCCCGGGGGAGGGGGCGGCGGAGGCGTCCGGGGCGGCGTCGGGCGCGGCGTCCGACGGGGCGCCGTCGGGCGCGGGGCTGTCGGGTGCGGGGCTTTCGGGGGAGGCGGTGGCGGAGGCGTCCGGCCCGGACGGTGCGGCCGCGGAGGCGTAGGCCTCCGCGTCGTCGTCCTCGTCCTCGTAGAACAGGTCGTCGTCCTCGTCCAGCAGGTCGTCCCCGTCCTCGTCGGCGAGCGCGGCGGCGGAGGCGGCCGCCACGGTGGGGCCGGAGTCGGCGGGCGTGCAGCCGGTGAGCGCGGCTGCGGCGCCGCAGGCCAGCAGGGCGGCGGCGAGGAGCATGCGGGGGGTGGCCATGGCACGAGTCTCCCCGGACGGCGGCGGTGGTCGGTACCCAGGGGACACGACCGGCGAGGGGTCCGTGGTTCCCGGGGCCGGCCGGCGATGGCTCCTCCCCCGCCGGACGTGCGGGTCCGGCGGAGGAGGAGGACTGAGGGCCGCTCAGGCGGGAGCGGGGCGCGGGCGGGGATTGCGCGCCGGTCCGGCCGGGGGAGGGTGCCGGGTGCCGCTCAGGCCGCGAGCGGGCGGCCCGTCTCGTACGCCTCGCGCACCCGGGCCTGCGCCCGCGCGCCCGCCCCCAGGTGGTCCAGGCCGAGCAGCGCCGCGCCCAGCACCGGCGGGGCGACCACGACGCGCGGCTCGGCCAGCGGCGCGGCCGCGGCGAGCCGGGCGGTCAGGTTGTCCAGCAGCAGGGGGTGCCGGGAGGCGATGACGCCGCCGCCCAGCACCACCGGGGTCGGGGTGTCCAGCAGGCCGAGGCGGCCGAGCGCGACCACCGCGAGCCGGACGATCTCGTCGGCCTGGCGGTCGACCAGCTCCAGCGCCACCTCGTCGCCCTCGTCCGCGACGGCGAACAGCACCCGGGTGATCTCGTGCAGCCGGGCGTTCGGCAGGTGCCCGAGGTGGACGGCCTCGGCGACCTCCCCCGCGGTCGGCAGGCCGAAGTGCTCGGCGATGGCGCGGGCGAGCGCGGTCGGCCCGCCGCGCCCGTCCTCGGACCGCACGGCGTGCCACATGCTGGCGACGGCGAGCCCGGAGCCGCCGCCCCAGTCGCCGGTGAGCTCGCCGAGGGCGGGGAAGCGGGCGGTGCGGCCGTCCGGCAGCAGGCCGACGCAGTTGATCCCGGCGCCGCAGACCACCGCGACCCCGCGCGGGCCGTCGGTGCCCGCCCGCAGCAGGCCGAAGGTGTCGTTGACGACGGTGTTGCCGGCCCCCCAGGGGTGGGACTCCAGCGCCACCCGCAGCGCCTCCTCCTCGACCGGGAGGTCGGCGTTGGCCAGGCAGGCGCTGACGTGGCTGGTGAGCACGCCGGTCCAGGTCGGGTGGCCGGCCGCGGCGGCGGCCTGCTCGACCAGCGGGGCGAGGCCGGCGACGGCCGCGGCGCCGCCGATCTTCTGCGGGGCGAAGCCGCCGCCGCGGGCGCTGCCGAGGATGCTGCCGTCGACGCCGATCAGGGCGACGTCTGTCTTGGAGTTCCCCGCGTCGATGGCGAGGACGCCGGGCAGGAGTGGTTCGGGCTGGTGGGTCATCAGGTCCCCGCGGCTCGTACGTGGCCCGGGCCGTGGTCGTCGGCCGGGTGCCCGGCCGTGGTCGCGGCCGGGAAGCCCGGCCGAAAGGGCTCCGGCCGGGGGTGGACGGTCTCCTCGCGGTGCCCGTCCGGCGGCCACCGGAACGGGGCGACGGGCGGGCACCGCAGGCCCGGTCAGGCCCAGGCGAGGTGCTCGCGGTTGTGGGCGAGCAGACGGTCCGTGAGCTGGTCGGCGAGGTCGATCTGGCCGACCAGCGGGTGGGCGAGCAGGGCGTCGAAGACCCGGTCGCGGCCGCCGCGCAGGGCGGCGTCGAGGGCGAGGTGCTCGTACGCGGTGACGGCGGCGACCAGGCCGGCGTACAGCGGCTCGACGGGCCGCTGCGGCAGCGGGCGCACGCCCCGGGCGTCCACCTCGGCCGGCACCTCGATGACGGCGTCGTCGGGCAGGAAGGGCAGCACGCCGTCGTTGCGGGTGTTCACCACCTGCACCGAGGTGCCGCCGCCGGTGCCGAGCAGTGCGGCGATCAGCTGGACGGCCGCCTCCGAGTAGAAGGCGCCGCCGCGCTTGCCGAGCAGCTCCGGCTTGGTGTCCAGGGCGGGGTCGGCGTACAGCTCCAGCAGCTGCCGCTCGATCTCGGCCACCTGCGCGGCCCGCGAGCCCTGCTCGCGCAGCTCCGCCACCACCGCGTCGTGCTGGTAGAAGTACCGCAGGTAGTAGGACGGCACCACGCCGAGCCGCTCGATGACGGCCTGCGGCAGGTGGAGGTCCTCGGCGATCTCCCTGCCGTGCGAGGCGAGCAGCTGCGGGAGCACCTCGCGCCCGGTCGCGGCGCCCGGAGCGTCCAGCAGGGTCACCCCGCGCTCCCAGGTCAGGTGGTTGAGCCCGACGTGGTCGAGCCGGACCAGCTCCGGGTCCACCCCCAGGTGCCCGGCGAACTTGCGCTGGAAGCCGATCGCGACGTTGCACAGCCCGACGGCCCGGTGGCCGGCCTCCTGGAGGGCCCGGGTGACGATGCCGACCGGGTTGGTGAAGTCCACGATCCAGGCGTCCGGGTTGGTGCGGCGGACCTGCTCGGCGATGTCCAGCACCACCGGGACGGTGCGCAGCGCCTTGGCGAGGCCGCCGGCGCCGGTGGTCTCCTGCCCGACGCAGCCGCACTCCAGCGGCCAGGTCTCGTCCTGGTTGCGGGCCGCCTGCCCGCCGACGCGCAGCTGGAGCAGCACGGCGTCGGCGTCCGCGACGCCCGCGGCCAGGTCGGTGGTGACGGTGACGGCGGCCGGGTGGCCCTGCCGGGCGAAGATCCGCCGGGCGAGGCCGCCGATCAGCTCCAGGCGCTCGGCGGCCGGGTCGACCAGCACCAGCTCGCCGACCGGCAGGCTGTCGCGCAGCCGGGCGAAGCCGTCGACCAGCTCCGGGGTGTACGTCGAACCGCCGCCGACGATTGCCAACTTGAGTGCGGACATCAGCCCTTGACCCCTGTCAGTGTCACGCCTTCGATGAAGGCCTTCTGAGCGAAGAAGAAGAGGACGATCACCGGGGCCATCACCAGCAGGGTGGCGGCCATGGTGAGGTTCCAGTTGGTGTGGTGGGCGGCCTTGAAGGACTCCAGCCCGTAACTGAGCGTCCAGGCCTCGTGGTTGTTGCTGGCGTAGATCTGCGGGCCGAAGTAGTCGTTCCAGCAGTAGAAGAACTGGAACAGCGCGACCGCCGCGATGGCCGGCTTGGCCATCGGCAGGACCACCCGCAGCAGGGTGCGCAGGTCCCCGCAGCCATCCATCCGGGCGGCCTCCAGGTACTCCTTGGGGATGGTCAGCAGGAACTGGCGCAGCAGGAAGATGGAGAACGCGTCGCCGAAGGCCATCGGGATGATCAGCGGCCAGAGCGAGCCGTCCATGCCCATCTGCTTGGACCAGAACAGAAACATCGGGATGACGGTGACCTGCGGGGGCAGCATCATCATCGCGATGACCCCCATCAGTGCCAGGTTGCGGCCGCGGAAGCGGAACTTGGCGAGGGCGTAGGCCACCGGGAGGCTGGAGACCACGGTCAGCAGGGTGCCGAGCCCGGCGTACAGCAGGGTGTTGCGCCACCAGCTGAGGAAGCCGGGGGTGTTCCAGACCTTGGTGTAGTTGCCCCAGTGCCAGTCGGTCGGCCAGTAGTCGGTGGTGAGCGCCTGCCCGTCGGACATCACCGAGGTGAGGAAGACGAAGACGAAGGGCAGCAGGAAGAACAGCGCGGCGGCGATCGCCACCGTGTGCACGGCCACCCAGTGGAGGAACGCGCGGCGCCGGGCGGCCCGGGCGGCGGGGCCGCCGGAGCGGGAGGGGACGGCCGTGGCCGGCCCCTTGGTGAGTGTGGTGCCAAGGGTCATGATCGGGTCCTCCCGGGCCGCTAGTCGTCGCTCGCCATGAAGCCGGAGCGGCGGCGGAGCAGGATCGAGGTGACGGCCATCGAGATGCCGAACAGCACCAGGGCGACGACGCAGGCCGCGCCGTAGTTGTAGCTCTGGAAGCCGAGCTTGTAGACCAGCTGCGGCAGCGTCCAGGTGGAGCCGCCCGGGAAGCCGGGCTCGAACTGCTGCCCGGAGTTGCCGGCGATGCCGCTGGCGACCTTCCCGGCGACGAACGCCTGGGTGTAGTACTGCATGGTCTGGATCACCCCGGTGACCACCGCGAACATGATGATCGGCGAGATGTTCGGCAGCGTGACGTACCGGAACCGCTGGAACGGGCCGGCGCCGTCCAGCTCGGCCGCCTCGTACTGATCCTTGGGGACGTCCAGCAGCGAGGCCATGAAGAT
The DNA here is from genome assembly GCF_044391605.1 of Kitasatospora sp. NPDC018619. NCBI lineage: Bacteria > Bacillati > Actinomycetota > Actinomycetes > Kitasatosporales > Streptomycetaceae > Kitasatospora > Kitasatospora sp. NPDC018619. The sequence continues at coordinate 255,256 of NZ_JBISAI010000007.1, read as the reverse complement.
GACCATCAGGTCGCCGACGCCCCACATGGCGAGCAGGGTGAGCGCGGGCTTGGACCAGTCCTCGGAGGCGAACCAGCCGGGCTGCGGCAGGCCGAGCTCCCCCAGCAGGTGGTTGACCGGGCCGGTGCCGGGGTTGAACAGGAAGGCGAAGGCGACGGTCGCGGCCACCGGCGGGGCCAGGTAGGGCAGGTAGAACGCGGTGCGGAAGAAGCCCGCGCCGGTCTTCACCTTGGTGATGAGCATCCCGATGCCCAGCCCGAAGGCGACCCGCAGGCTCACCATCACGACGACCAGCCACAGGGTGTTGCGCAGGCCCTGCCAGAAGGTCGGCAGGTGGTTGAAGACGTAGTCCCAGTTCTTCAGGCCGGTGAAGGTCGGGGTGCCGAAGCCGTTGTACGAGGTGAAGGAGAAGTAGGCGGTGGAGATCAGCGGGTAGGCGAAGAAGACGCTGAAACCGATCAGCCAGGGGGAGAGGAAGGCGAGGGTGCGGGCCGCCTCCCGGCGGCGCTTGCGGCGCAGCAGGTGCTGCGTGCCGGGCGCCGCCGGGCCGGTCGGTGCCGCGTCGGCCTCGTCGTTCCCCTTGCGGGTGCCGAACGCGAGTGACATGGGAGCTCCGTGGACCGTTCCCGGGCTACTTGGCCTGGGCGATGTCGGTGTCGATCTGCTTGGCCGCGGCGGCCAGGCCCGCCTGGAGGTCGGTCTGCTTGCCGGACTCGTAGTCGTAGCCGAGGTTCTGCAGGGTGGTGATGTAGGCGCCGCCGTTGACGGCCGGCGGGGTGGTGCCGGAGTGCGGGTTCCTGGCGACGTCCAGGAAGGTCCTGAAGTTCTCGTCGCTCACCAGCTTCGGCGAGTTGAGCGCGTCGAAGGTGCTCGGCACGTTGTGGATCGCGTTGGCGAAGTTCACCACCGCGTCGGTGTCCGTGGTCAGGTACTTGACGAACTCCCAGGCGGCGGCCTGCTTCTTGCTGGTGCTGGCGATGCCGACGATGGTGCCGGTCTGGTAGCCGCGGCCGTAGGTGTCCGCCTGGTCGTCCGGGACGGGGAAGGCGGCGGTGGCCCACTCGAAGTCGGGCTTGTTCTCGGCGAGCGAGGCGGTGCGCCACTCGCCGTCGATGGCCATCGCGACCTGGCCGGTGTGGAAGGGGTTCTTGGCGCTGAACTCCTCGCCGAAGGTCGAGCGGAACCTGTCCAGCTTGGCGTAGCCGCCGAGCTGGTCGACCAGGCCCTTCTGCCACTTGAGCATCGCGGCGATCTTCGGGTCGGTGGCGACGGCCGACTTGCCGTCGGGGCCGAAGTAGCCGGGGCCGTACTGGCCGAGGAAGTGCTCGGTGGTGGACTCGTAGCCGTGGTACAGCGGCATGAACCCGAGGCGCTTGTACGAGTCGCCGTCGGCCTGGGTCAGCTTGACGGCGTCCTCGGCGAACTCGCTGAAGGTCTTCGGCGGGTTGGCGATGCCGGCCTCGGCGAAGGCCTTCTTGTTGTAGTAGAGGCCGTACGCGTCGCCGAGCAGCGGCAGCGAGCACTGGTTGCCCTGGAACTGGGTGTAGTCGAGCATCGCGGCCGGGAAGGTCTTGGCCGGGTCGATGCCGCTCTTGCCCAGCAGCGGCTTGAGGTCGATGAAGGCCTTGGTCGAGCAGAACATGCCGACGTTGTTGGTGGTGAAGGAGGAGACCACGTCCGGCGCGCCGTCACCGCCGGCCCGCAGGGACTGGTTGACCTTGTCGTCCGGGATGTTGCCCACGGCCTTGACGTGGATGTTGGGGTGGGCCTTCTCGAAGGCGGCGATGGTGTCGTTGATCGCCTTGGTCTCGTTCTCCTGGCTCCATCCGTGCCAGAACGTGATGGTGACGTCCTTGCCGCCGGCGGATTCGTCGGAGCCGCCCGAGTCGCTGGAACCGGTGCAGGCGGAGGCGAGCAGGGCCAGGACGGCGCTGCCGGCCAGGGCGGCGATCGTGCGGCGGCCTCTGCGGGAGGTGGTGGCGTGCACTTCGGGATCCTCCTGGGGGTGCGCGGGCAGGCCTCGTTGCCTCGGGTCCCGCGTTCGGGGGTGGGAGAGGTGGGTGCAGGGGGCGAGGTGACAGGGGGAGCGTCAGTGGGTGGAGAAGACCGCCTCGCGGGCGTCGGACAGGGCACGTTGCAGGGCGCCGAGCAGGACCGGCGAACCGGACAGGGCACTGCTGCGGACCTCCGGCCGGGCGATGGAGATCCGCGCCAGCTCGTCCTCGACCAGCGCGCGCAGCCGCTCGCCGCCGGCGCTCGGCACCGCGCCGGACAGGACCACCAGCTGGGGGTCGACGACGGCGACGATCACCGCCAGCCCGACGGCGAGCCGCCCGGCCAGCTCGGCGAGGAAGGCGTCGCCGGCGCCCGGGACGGCCAGGGCCCGGGCGACGGACTCCTGCGCGCTGGCCGCGCCGAGCCCGTGCTCACGGGCCAGGGCCCGGACGGCGGGTGCGCCGACCAGGGCCTGGAACCCGCCGAACTTGCGGCGGCGGGCGTCCCACTCGACCGGGGAGTCGGGCAGCGGCATGTAGCCGACCTCCCCGGCGCCGCCGGTGAAGCCGCGGTGCAGCCGCCCGCCGATCACGATCGCCGCGCCGACCCCGGCCTCGGCCCAGAGCAGGACGAAGTCCTCGAAGCCGGCCGCGGCGCCCGAGGAGCGCTCGGCGACGGCGGCCAGGTTCACGTCGTTCTCGATCGACACCGGCGCGCCGATCGCCTCCGTCAGCTCCTCGACCAGCCGCGGCGAGTGCCAGCCCGGCAGGTGGGAGGCGTAGCGCAGCTTGCCGGTGACGGGGTCGGGGGCGCCGCCGACCCCGATCGCGGCGGTGCGCAGGGCGCCCTCGGGCACCCCGGCCGCCCGGACGGCCTCGGCCACCGCGGCGGCGACGGTCGGCACGGTCGCGGCCGCCGGGACGCCCTTGGTCGGCACGGTGTGCCCGGCCAGCACGGCGCCGGTGATGTCGGCGACGGAGACCTGGATCCCGCTGTTGGTGACGTCCAGCCCGGCGACGTAGCCGGCGGCCGGATTCACCTGGTACAGCCGGGCGTTGGGGCCGGGGCCGCCCGCGGTGGTGCCGACCGGCAGGACCAGCCCGGCCGCCTCCAGCCGGGCCAGCAGCTGGGAGGCGGTGGGCTTGGACAGGCCGGTGAGGGCGCCGATCTGGGTGCGCGAGAGCGGACCGTTCTCCAGCAGCAGTTCGAGGGCGGCGCGGTCGTTGATGGCGCGCAGCAGGCTGGGGGTGCCGGCGAGGGGGGCCTTGGCGGTGCTCCTGGTCATGCCCGGCATCCTCCTCTTCCGGCTGGTCGGGACGGGCCGCGGGGCGGCGGCGTTCTCCGGATGAACTGTTAGGAAACTTTCCAGTCGCTAGGGAAGGACCGTAGGCGCCGTGTCAGCGGGGTGTCAATGGTGGGTGGAGCGGAGGATGCCGAAGCGTTACCGGACAGCGCGAAGCCCCGCAACCACCGTGGTGGGAGCGGGGCTTCGTCCGTGTCCGTACCGACCGGGCTACGGCCTCGACGCGTCCTCGGCCGGGCGGGCCTGGGCCGGGACGGCCTCGGCCGCCCGCTCGGCGGCGGGCGCGGCCGGCGCGGCCGGCGCGGTCTGCTCGGCGGCCGGGGCGGGGGCGATCACCACGCCGGTCGCGCCGGGCGCCGAGACGGCGGGGACCTCCTCCTTGACCTTGATCCCGGCACCGTCGAAGGCGGCCTTCAGCCGCTGGCGCAGCGCCCGGGAGACGGCGGCCGCCTTGCCCGGGGCCGTCCGGGCCTCGACCCGCACCACCACCGAGTCCGAGGCGACCGACTCCACGCCCAGGATCGACGCCGGGGCCCAGATCAGCTCGTCGTACGGGGCCTCCTTGGCCAGCGCCTCGGCCGTCGCCAGGATCAGGTCCTCGACCCGGAGCAGGTCCTCCTTGTACCCGACCTGCACGTCCACCGAGGCCGTCGCCCAGCCCTGGCTCATGTTGGCGATCCGCTTCACCTCGCCGTTGCGGATGTACCAGATCTCGCCGTTCCCGCCGCGCAGCTTGGTCACCCGCAGGCCGACCTCCAGCACCGTGCCGGTGGCGACCCCGGTGTCGATCTCGTCGCCGACGCCGTACTGGTCCTCCATGATCATGAAGACCCCGGAGAGGAAGTCGGTGACCAGGTTGCGGGCGCCGAAACCGATCGCCACACCGGCCACACCGGCGCTCGCCAGCAGCGGCGCCAGGTTCACCCCCAGCGCGGAGAGCACCATCAGCGCCGCCGTGCCCAGGATGGTGAAGGAGGCCACGCTGCGCAGCACCGAGCCGATCGCCTCCGAGCGCTGCTGGCGCCGCTCGGTGTTCACCACCCCGGTGTTGGCCAGCAGCCCGCCCAGCCGGCTCTCCTCCTGGTGCTCGGAGGTGCGCGCCATCCGCCCTATCAGCTGGGAGATGAGCTTGCGCACCATGGCCCGCAGCACCAGGGCCAGCACGATGATGAAGACGATCCGCAGGCCGCTCGCCAGCCAGCCCTGCCAGTGGGTGTCGAACCAGCTGGCGGCCTGCCGGGTGGTGTCCGACACCTCCTGCGCACTGGTCGGGATCCGCAGGTCGAAGTCGGGCAGCTGCGCGGTGGGGCTCGGGGTCGGCGTCGGGGTGGCGAGCGTCGAGGACGCGTCGGACGGGCCGGTGGCACCGGAGCTGAACACGGACGGACCTTCCTGGCTGGGGGTGCGTGGCTGGTCCGCACCGCCGGCAAGCGGCCCGCGGACCGTGGACGTCAGCCTATCCGCCACCGGATGCCCGCCAGGACACGCCGGAGACCTCCCACGGGTGTGCCAGCGGGCGTACAGCATGTTCCGGACGCCCCGTCAACGCTCCCGTACGCTCCCCCCGGCGCCGGGCCGCACCACCCTCCCGAGCAGGCACGACACTGCTCCGGACGGCCGAACCGTGCCCCCCGGAGCGCCACCCGGCAGGGGCACCGGGGGCGCACCGCACCGCCACCCGGGTGCAACCGGACCTCCACCCGGGCATACCGGTCATGACGGAGACCACACCCGGAGTACACCCCGGGTCCGTTACACAGGAGTGGTGGCGCCGTACAAAGGCGTAAGGCGACACTGGGGTAGATCGCGCACGCGTGGCGCGGTCCAACCGCTCGTCCCGGCGCGAGCCACGCGCCGCAGGCGTCCAAGGAGGCATACGTGCCGCATGTCCTGGTCCTCAACGCGTCCTACGAGCCACTCGGCGTCGTATCGATGCGCCGCGCACTCATCCTGGTCCTCAACCACAAGGCGGTCAGCCTGGAGGACTCGGGAGTCACTCTGCACAGCGCCACCAGCGCCCTACCGGCGCCGTCCGTCGTCCGTCTGACCCGCTTCGTCCGGGTCCCGTTCTGCGGGCCCGTCCCGCTCACCCGCCGGGCGCTGTTCGCCCGCGACCACGGCCGCTGCGTCTACTGCGGGGCCGCCGCCACCAGCGTCGACCACGTCATCCCGCGCAGCCGCGGTGGCCAGCACCGGTGGGACAACGTGGTAGCGGCCTGCCGCCGCTGCAACCACACCAAGGCCGACCGCCACCTCACCGAGCTCGGCTGGCGGATGAAGCGACCACCCGCGCCGCCCAGCGGCCTGGCCTGGCGCATCATCGGCACCGGGATCAAGGACCCGCGGTGGCGGCCCTACCTGGAGCCCTACGGCGGCGGTGACCAGCTGCGCGCCCCGCAGTGGGGCGAGTACGAGCACCACGACCACACCGAGCAGCCGGCCCACCCGGTCCCGCTCGGCCGGGCGCACTCCGGCCACTCCGCCCCCGTCCGCCGCGGCGAGCAGCCCGAACCGCTCTCCGCCTGACCCAGCTCCACAAGGGCCCGCCCGTCACACCGTCGGTACGCGCCTCATGGGCCGCCGAGCCCCCCGCAGCGGGGAGCCGGCGGCCCGCCGCGTTTCCGCAGCCGTGCGGGCCGCCGGGCTCTCCGCTGCGGCCACCGCCTGTTCGCCGTTCCGGCGCGGCTGCTGCTGCGGCTTGCCCGCCGTTCCGGCGCGGCCGCCGCTACGGCTTGCCCGCCGTTCCGGCCCGGCCGCCGCTACGGCCTGTTCGCCGTTCCGGCCCGGCCGCCGCTACGGCTTGCCCGCCGTTCCGGCCCGGCCGCCGCTACGGCTTGCCCGCCGCCGGGGGAGCCGGGGTCGCACCCGGCGCACCGGGCGGGGCGGGCGCACCGCCCGGCGGGCCGGCCGGGGGCTGCGGCGCGGCCGGCGGGGCCACCGCGTACAGCTCGACGCCCCACAGCGAGTAGCCGTACTTGGTCGCCCGCGCCACGCCCTGCACCCGGACGTACCGGACCCCGGGCGCGTCGAAGCGGACGGTCTCGTCGCCGCCCTTGCCGTTGTCCACCGTCGCCGCGTCGGTCCAGCTGTTCCCGTCCGAGGAGACCTGGATCCGGTACGAGGAGGCGTACGCGGCCTGCCAGTGCAGCACCGCCGCGCCCAGCCGGGCCGCCTGCGGCAGCTCCAGCCGCACCCAGGCGTCGTCCTTGGCGGGCGAGGACCAGCGGGTCTTCGGGTCGCCGTCGGTGACGGCCGAGGCCGGGAAGTTCGCCGTCTCGTCGCCCGAGGAGGTGGCCCTGGCACCGAGCGCCAGGTCCGGCCCGCCGGTGGGCGGCACCACGTGCACCTGGAGCACCTGCCGGACGGTGGTGGCGCCGGCCACGAACTGCACCGGCACTTGGTACGTCCCGGACGGCGTCTCCGCGGTGGCGCTCACCAGCAGCGGCACGCCCACCCGCCCGCCGCGCGGCACGCTCACCGGGCCGGCCGGGGTCACGGTCAGGCCCCTGGCGGCGGCCGGCACCTCGGTGCGCAGCTCGCCGGCGGTGCCCTCGGGACGCCCGGCCTCCACGGTGGCCCGGGCGGTGACCGGCGCGGAGGCACCGGTGACGACGTCCACGGCCGGGTCGGCGAGGCTGAGCCGGGCCGCCGGGGAGTCCGCGTACCAGGGGACCACCTGGTTGACCACCGGCGGGTCGCCGCCGGGCCGCCAGGTGAGCCGGAACGCGTCGGCGGGCTGCCCGCCGGCCGGCAGCTCGTTGTAGCCGGGCTGCACCGTGCCGATGTCGGCCCAGGTGCCGTCGGCCCGGCGCACCGCGACGGTGGCGGTGGCGTGCACGGACGGGTCGGTGAGCACCGTGAGCCGGTCCAGCGGCCGGGCGGCGCCGAGCTCGACGACGAGCGGGGCGTCCAGCGCGGTCGGCGCCTTGGCGGCCCGGTACGCGGTGTCCGGGTTGCCGTCCAGCACGGCCGCGGCCGAGGAGCCGGGCAGCGCGTCGGGGCCGCCGCTGACGCTGGCCGGGGACTCGTCCGGGGCGGTGACGGTGAACTCGCGCACCGCGACGGCGGACTTCTGCGCGGCGGTGGCCCGCAGCCGCACCGCCCGTACCACGGTGCCGGGCGGGAGCTGGGCGCTGACCGTCTTCTGGTTCCGCACGGTGGCCAGCTGCTTCCAGCCGCCCTGGCCGGTGGAGTACTCCAGCACGCCGTCGCGGATGTAGTCGTCGGTGGCCGTCCGGGCGTCCGGGCCGTCGCCCCAGCCGCCCATCAGCACGGTCACGCCGCTGACCGGGCGGCCCGCGCCGAGGTCCAGGCCGACCGAGTCGCCGGGCTGCGGGGGAGTCGAGCTCCAGTAGAAGGTGTCGGCCAGGCCGTCGGCCATCAGCGCGGGCAGGTGGTCCTGCGCGGTGCCCATGGTGGTGGTCGGTGCCACCCCGCCGCCGCCCACGCCCGCCCAGTTGTCGGCGGCGCGCACGGCGCGGTCCAGGAACGCGCCGAGCACCCCGGCGCCGACGGTGGCCGGCGCCCGGTCCAGCTGCTCGCGCAGCCGGTTGAGCTCGACCCGGGCCTTCCAGGCCGCGGTGCCGTCGCCGCCGTGCTGCGCCAGCAGCATGTCCAGGGCGGACTGCCCGGCCAGCCCGTAGTCGCGCAGCGGGTCCAGCCAGGGCGCGGCCTCGCCGGCCAGCTGGGCGGTGGCCGGGGTGCCGGCCAGGGTCTGCCGGGCGGTGGCCATGGCGGCGAAGGCGTCCCGCAGCGGGGCGGCGGCCTCGATCAGCCGGGCGAGCTCGGGGGTGGCGCCGGAGGTCGGCTCGGCGGCCGCCCAGAACCGGTCCAGCAGGGGCGTCAGGTAGCCGGACTCCTGCGCGGACAGCGGCGAGGAGGTGCTGTTCCCGGCCAGCGCGGTGACGGCGGACAGCGCCGTCCCGGCGGGCGTGGGGGCGGCGCCGGTCGGTCCGGCCAGCGCGCGCACGGCGGCCTGCCAGGACTCCTGCGGCTGGTACCCGGCGGGGTTCCAGGCGAAGTCGCCGGCCGTGGACAGGGCGATCCGGGAGGCCACCGGCTGCTGCATCGCCCCGGTCAGCAGCGCCGCCGAGCGGGTGGCCACCTCCGGGTCGCGGCCGGTGTAGGCGCCGAGGAAGAGGCGGTCCGGGGTGGCGTCGTTGACCGGGTAGTTGTCCATGGTGAGCAGCGGGTGCCCGTACAGCCCGGCGGTGTCCGCGGCCTGGGCGCCGGTGATCTTCTCCGGGATCACCCCGGCCCCGCTCCAGGCCACCTGGACGCCCTCCGGCAGGGCCGCCGCCAGCGCCTTGCGGTACGGGCTGGAGCCCTGCTGGTGGTACTCGGTGGGGACGACGGACAGCGGCGCGAGGCCCGGGTTCCGCGCGACCAGCCGCTCCTGGACCTTCCGCACCAGCGCGGCCTGGGCCTTGGCGGCCGCGGCGGGGCCGGTGCCGTACTCGCTCCGGTCGTCGCCGCAGTGCCACTCGTCGTAGCTGACGTCCAGGAACTGGAGCTGGAAGGCGGTGAAGCCGAGCTTGCGCAGCCCGTCCAGCTTGGTGACCAGCGCGTCCACGTCCCGCCCCGAGCTGAAGCACAGCGACTGCCCGGGGTCGATCGCGTAGCCCAGCGTGACGTGGTTCTGCCGGGCCCGGAAGGCCAGCTCCCGCAGCTCCTCGGCCTGGGCGGCGGGGTAGGCGTCGCGCCAGCGGGAGAGCCGGTACGGGTCGTCACCGGGGGCGTAGAGGTAGAAGTTCTGCTTGGAGCGGCCCAGGAAGTCGACCTGCTCCAGCCGCTGCTGCGCGGTCCACGGCGCGCCGTAGAAGGCCTCCGCGGTGCCGCGCACCGGGGCGCCGGCCGGCCAGTCCCGCAGGGTGATCCCGGGCAGGCCGAGCCCGGCGGCGCCCGGCGCCTGGCCCTGCCCGGCCGGCACCGCGGCGAGCAGCTGACGCAGGCTCTGCGCGGCGTAGAAGGTGCCGGTGGCGTCCACGCCGGCCAGCACCACGGCACCGTACGTCCCGCCGCCCTGGGCGGGCAGCTGACCGGCCGACAGCACGTACCCGCCGGCCGGCATCCCCGCGGTCGAGGGCGCGGAGTCCTCCCTGCCGCCCGCCGCGACGGCCAGCTGCCGCAGCACCCGGCCGCTCTCCCCGCCGGCGCCCTCGCCCGGCCCGCCGACGTACACCACCAGCGCCCCGGCGGCCGGCGTCCCGCCGTCCGGCTGCGGCGTCACCTCGCCCGCCCCGGCGACCTCCAGCACCTCCTGGACGGCCCGCACGGCGCCGACGTCCGCCTTGGGCGCGGTCACCAGCGTCACGGCGGACGGCACCGCGACGGGCTTGCCCGCCACCGTCTGCTGCTGCGGCCTGGGGAAGACCTTCGGGTCGGTCACGCTGCCCAGCGGCGTCTGCGGAGCGGTGCCCGCGGTGCCCGCCGCGCTCACCGCCTCCGGCACCGCGGCGGCCGCGTACGCCGCCGACGGCAGCGGACCGGCCAGCAGCCCGCCGACCACCGCCGCGGCCGCGACCCCGGCCGCGATCTGCAGCGTCCGCCGCCCCGGCCGGCCCCCGGCGCGCTCCTGCCGCACCGACGCGAGCAGCGGCTCCGTGCCCTTCAGGTCGGCGATCAGCCGGTCCGCCGTCCGCGGCGCCAGCTGACGGCACGTCCGCGCCGTCGCCCGCCGCGCCACCACCGCCGCGGGGTGCTGGAGCACCTCCCGCAACGCCGGACTCTGCTCCAGCTGCGACCGCAGCCGCCGCCCGGCCGCAACGGACACACGGGCTTGCACAGGAGCCTCCTCGCCAGGCCACGACCACATCGTCCGCCACCCCACCAGGTGGCCGATCCGGTGTCAACGCCGCCGACTGCTATGCCGGAGATGCCCGGGTTCGTCCCTCTCTGGAAGTGCCCGCGAACGCACGGGGCCCGCGCCGCCCGGAGGCGACGCGGGCCCTGGTGCCCACTCGAGAAACCCGAGGTCAGGAGCGCGGAGGAGCGGGCAGCACGGCCGTCCGCAGAGTCGGGATGCTCCACTGCTGGTTCGGCCCGTAGCCGCAGCCCGCGATCTGGAGCCGGGTGCCGCTGGCGGCCGCTCCGCCGGGGAGCTCGAAGCACTTGCCGGAGGCGGGGTGGAACAGCGCGCCGTTCGCGAGCGGGATCCACTTCTGCGCCATGGTGCCGTCGCAGCTGCGGTACTCCAGCTGCGTACCGTCGGTCGTCCCGGCGTTCACCGTGGCGACGCAGCCGCCCTTGACCCGGACGGTGCCGTCGTTCCCGAGCGCGAGCTGCTGGGCCTCGCTGCCGTTGCACTTCACCAGCATGATCGGGTTGCCGTTGACGGTGCCCCCGTTGATGTCGTCGACGCACATGCCGGCGTCGACGCCGGAGCGGACCACGCTGGTGGCGTTCGGCGCGGTCGGTGCCACCGCGAACGGGTAGACGGCGGTGCTGCTGATGCTGCCGTCGAAGCTCGCGGTCGGCTTGGACTGGTACTTGTACCGGCCCAGCGTGAACGGCCCCGAGGACGCCGGGCTGGTGCCGGCCAGGTGGAACCTGGTGCCCGCCAGCACACCGTCGACGTAGAGCGCCATCGCCCCGGTGCCGGCGTTGTACGAGGCGGTCAGGCGGGTCTAGACACCGGGCCGGGTCTCGGCGGCGGCGTTCTGGGTGTCGGTGTAGTCGTACGACCAGGTGTCGTCGTCCGCGTAGGCCAGGCCGAAGTGCCAGTTCTTGCCCGCGCCGTCGGTGTACAGCAGGAAGCTGCTGCCGCGCCCGGTCTCCTGGCTCGCGACGACGCCCGGGCCCGACCCGGCCTTCGCCCAGGTGGAGACGGTGAAGCTCTTGCGGGTGTCGACCACCGGGCCGCTCATGGTGATGTTCGAGCCGGCGCCCGAGGCGAAGGTGCCCACAGTGGTCGTCCGGCCGTCCACGGTGTCCTGGACCCAGCCGACGTTCGTGGCCCACCCGTCGGCGTGCTTCTGCCCGTCGCGGACGGTGTTGGTGCCGTCGGGCGCGGCCAGCCAGTTGCCGGCGGGGTGGTCGAGGCTGCCGAGCGCGACCGGGTTCTTCTCCAGGCCGGTCACCGTCGGGCCGCCGGTGGGGTTGTCCTTGTCCTTCGGGGTGCCGACGCCGGCCCAGGCGACGAGCTGGTTGTTGGTGTCCACGGCCCACAGGTCGGGGATGCCGTCACCGGTGACGTCGCCGTTGGAGCCGACCCTGGGGTACAGCTTGGCGTCGACGCCGTTGGCCAGCCAGCCCGCGGTGGGGGTGGAGAAGGCGGAGGCGTCGAAGGTGTTCCCGGGCTTGGAGATCAGCTGGTAGGCGTGGATGGTGCCGTCGAACTTCGAACGGGCCCACAGCGTGGGGATGTTCGTCCCCTTGGTCGGACCGGGAGTGATCAGGTCGTAGTAGTCCCAGTCCTGCTTGTCCTTGGCCGGATCCGGCTCGGACAGCAGGATGGTGGGGCCGTCGAGCTTCCGGACGTTGGTCGACAGCGCGAGCCAGAGCCGGCCCTTCTCGACGTAGAGCAGAGAGGAACGCGGCAGCCCGGCCGTCGTGGTCCCCGGGTTCTTCGGGGTGTCGCCCGTAGGGGAGCCGAACGCCGCGATCTGGGTCACCGAGGACCAGTCGCCGCCGTTCCCGTAGTCCGAGCACTTGATCGGGGTCCCGTCGGGGAGCCCGCACTTCCCGGACTTGTACAGGGACTCGTGCGCCTTGCCGTCCAGGTGGCCGACGGTGTCGTCGTTGCTGTAGAGGTACAGCTCGGCGGCGCCGGGCGCGTGCGCGACGAGGTCGTCGACGTTGCGCTCGGTGAACGAGCCGCGGTGGGTGGTCTGGACGGTGCTCCAGTCCTGGTTGTCATCGGCCCCGGGGGCGGAGGCCGGCTTGGTGTTCGGTGCCGCGTACGGGTCGGCGTTCGCGCCGATCAGCCGCAGGGAACCGGTGCCGTCGGGCAGCAGGACGTCGGCCTTCCGGTCGCCGTCGATGTCGCCCATGATCGGGTCACCCGCGGCGGGGTTGCTCGGCACGAAGAAGGAGTAGGCGACCGGCTGGGACATGTTGCCGGCGTTGTCCTGGGTCTGCAGGTAGAGGAAGTTCGTCCCCCAGTGGTTGGCGACGAAGTCCTTCAGCTCGAAGCTGCCGTCGCCGTTCATCTTGACGACGTTCCCGCCGTCGTTGCAGGTCCAGCCGGTGGCGGAGGCCTGGATCGGATCGGTGGTCCAACGGGCGCAGGCCAGGCCCGAGGAGCGGCCAAGCCGATCGAGGCGGTGCAAGAGGGCGACGTCGTCATGGCGACCGACCCCCAGACCGGCGAGACCCGCCCCGAGACCGTCACCGCCACCATCACCACCCCCGACGACAAGGACTTCACCGACCTCACCCTCAGCGACGACGCCAGGCCAGCAGTGGGTCGACGCCGGCGAACTGACCGCCGGCGAGCAGCTCCGCCGGCCCGACGGCACCACCCTCACCATCCAGTCCGTCCGCAACTACCCCTACGCCGTCACCACCCACAACCTCACCGTCAGCCTCCTCCACACGTACTATGTGCTGGCGGGCGCCACGCCGGTCCTGGTGCACAATTGCGGTGGCGAGCCCAGTGACGAATTGCTTAACCTTGCCGATGCGCATATCGGTAAGACCAACGTGGCAGCCGAGGTGGTAGCAACTGACGGCACGCGCGGGTTCGGCGTCAGTGTCGCGAGGAGCCTTGATGAATTGACGCCGAAGGTTCGAGCGGCAGTTCAGGCGACTGGGCATCACGGAGGGTGTGCCGAGATCGGCGGTTTGTGCGAACTCGAGAGCCGGGGTGCCCCGATCGAGGGTGCTCGCGGACAAGCCGTTCACGTGATGGGCGGAAGTCAAGGCCACCCTGCGGACTTGCATGGCGAGGATCTTCCATTCTGCGCCTCGTGCAGGAATCTGTTCAGGTATCTGGAAGGAGGTCCGCTGCATGAGTAGAGAACTATCTGAGCGTGCATCCAAGTTCTTGGATGTCTGTGCCCGAGGGGATGTGTGGACAGGTCCGATTCGGCGCGAAATGATTGCTGTCGATGCCGACCTGGCAAGGGCTGGGGGTGGCATCGACGAGGCGCTCTCAAGGATGGTGCGCTTTGATGGGGTCTACGGCGGTCGCGTCATCCCGGTGAGCGGTGGAGTCCTTGCTGGGTCCCTGACCTTGGGGTGCGGTGCCAGGCCGGCGCTACGGCGCTCCAGCGGCGGAAAGCTCGTGTTTCAGATGGCGCGGCATGACTCCGCTCAATGTGCAGTTGTGATGTCCGCTGATGGAGCGGTGGGTTGTTCATGGTCCACCGAGTTCCATCCCCTTTTCGACTCAATAGAGCACCTCATTGAGGACTGCGCAGCCTGGCGTCAAATTCGAGGATGGAAGTACGTTGCCATCTCCGATTTCAATCCAAGCCTCGTGGTGGCGGCCATTGGCGACATCTCTCCGGATGAAAGCGCATCTGGAGAGAGTGCAAAATGGTGGATGGAGGGTGGAATTGCTGTTGTCTCTCACCCCTATCTGAACCCTGGGCGAGGGTCCTCGATGCAGGTGGCTGTGATCGCCGCTAGCGCACAACATTCGGAGCGGGCCAAAAAAGCGCTGGAAGCCGAGGGGCTTGGAGACCAAGGTGCCACAGCGGCTTCCCTGTGGGGAGCTGTTTGCTGATCTTGGAAGCGGGTTCTGCATAGCTAGGTCGACCATCCTAATGCCTGGGATCTCGTCGATCTGATCCGCAAATGCGAAGCCCCACCGGGTATTGCCCGGTGGGGCTTCTGGATGTCCTGACGGCAGTAGTTGACGGCAACGTCAGCGGACGGGTGCTGCACAAAGTGGCGGGTCGTCGCCATCGTCAGTCTCGGGGGGAGGGCTCCGACGGGTCGTGCAGGGCGCGGCCGAGGAGGTCGATGGCGTCGCGTTGGAGGCGGAGTCGGACGTGGGCGTACACCGTGGCGGTGACGCCGATGTGGGCGTGACCCAACAGCTCTTTGATGACGACGAGTTCGCCCCTGTTCCAGGAGCAGGGTCGCGGTTGAGCGCCGCAGGTCGTGGAACCGGATCGCCCGGAGGCGGGAGCGGCGGAGCAGTGCGTTGAAGTGGCGGGTGAGGGTGGCGGGTTCGATGGGGTGGCCGTCCGGGCGGGTGAAGACGAGGCCGTTGTCCATCCACTCTGCGCCAGCTTGCTCCTTCTCGCGGGCCCTGCCGGTCACGGTGTGCGCGGAGCGAGGCGAGGCAAGGGGCTGGGAGAGCGATGCCGCGTTCCGAGCTGATCGTCTTGGTCGGCAGGGTGGTCAGGCCGCCGGTACGTGTGCGCTGGAGTGTGCGGCGGATGCTGGCGGTGCCGGCATCGAGGTCGAGGTCTTCCCAGCGCAGGCCGAGGAGTTCGCCTTTGCGAAGACCGGTGCGCAGCGCGAGTTCGAACAGGGCATGGAGGCGGTGGCCGTGAGCGGCGGTGAGGAAGGTACGGGCCTGCGTCGGCGGTGAGGGGGTTGAAGCGGCGCGGCCGGGGCGTCCCGGTGCGGACATTGCGGGCGACGTTGCGCGGGATCTCCTCCTCGCGAACGGCATGCTCCAGAGCCGACTTGAGTACGGAGTGGATGTAGGCCAGCGTCAGCGGCGAGAGGTACTTGTGGCAACACTTGCCGATGGCGCAGCAGCGCGGGCGGCGGCCGACCTGAGCGTCGGGCTTGCGACGGGCGTCGATGCCGCGTGCGCAGCACTGGCAGGTGGTCCGCAGCCCGTTCAGCCAGCTACGGATGTCCTTGGCGGAGAGCTTGGCGAGCTTCTTCTTGCCGAGGCCGGGATGAGGTACTGGTTGACGCAGGCGGTGTAGCGGGTGTGGGTGGTCTCGCGGAGCTGGTGGACGGCGACGTTCTCCAGCCAGTACGTCAGGTACGCGGCCAGGCTGCCCTGGGCAGAGACGACCGGGACGCCGCGGTTGCTGGTGGCTATCTTTTCGGTGAGCTTGGCGAGGGCTTCCTTGCGGGTGATGCCGTAGACGCGGACGCGCTTGCGGGTGTTGCCGGGGGCGAGGACGTATCCGGCAGCTTCCCAACGGCCGTCCTTGCGCTGGTAGACGGTGCCGTCGCCGTTGGCGCGGCTACGACGCGAGGGGGCAGGGGTGTCGCGGGGCGTGGTCATCAGCGGCTTCCTGTTCGAGTCGGGTGCGGATGAAGTCGGTGAGTGCGTTGGTGGGGATGCGGCGGGGACGGCCGAGGGTGATGGAGGCGAGCTGTCGGGTGCGGATGAGGTCGTAGACGGCGGAGCGGCCGAGTTGGAGGCGGGCCATGACCTGGGGACCGTCAGCAGGTCTTCGCCCGTGCTCGGAAACCGGCGAGTAGCGTGCTCATCAGCAGCCGCCCTCTGCGGTGAACTGCCGCTCCAGTTCTCTGCGGTGCCAGACAGCGGCAGCGAGGAGGTCCGCGCCGGGGTTGTAGCCCGAGCCGTGGTAGGCCCAGTGGCCGATGACGAGGGTCGTGCTCGGGTCGAGGTCGGGCAGGCCGCCGTGTGTGCGGGCCTGTTCGGTGCGCCCGGCGCGGCGCTCGTCGCGCAGGGCGCCGAGGGTGACCGAGTAGCAGCGGGACTTGGTGGAGAAGTGGCCACGGAAGCCGAGCATGTGTGCCCACTTCCAGAGCTTGAGTGCCTCGAACTCCGGGCGCTTGCCGAGCTCCCAGCAGGTGCGGATCATCTGGCGCACGTGTCTAAAACTGCTCATCAGGCGCGTAGACAAGGGGACAGACGGCCACAAGGGAACATGGACCGTGCATACGGTCATGGCCTGGTAATCGCACTGCTCGACACTGAGGCGCGGGGGGGGGGCCGGGGGGCCCCGCCCCCCCATACCAACGGGGGGGTGTGCCCAAAAAAAAACGCGAAGGACCCCGGTGCCACCCCACCGGGGCGGGTGGGGGGAAATAAAGACGGTCCGAC
>NZ_JBISAI010000007.1:121129-239017 GCF_044391605.1 Kitasatospora sp. NPDC018619 | reverse complement strand
GACGCGGCCCCCCCCCCCCCCAGGCCACTACGCACCTCCCATCGCGCCTTCGGATGGAACCCGCCCCCCCCCCCCCCCCGCCCGCCCCCCCCCCCCCCCCCCCCCCGCCTCGATAGACATAGGGGGGATGGTCCCAAATGAAGCAGGCTCAGGACGCTGTAGCCAGCACTCTGGCGAGTCTGGGGAAATTTCATGACGGACTCACCGGCTTCTCCGGCAGACTTCTGCGTGAATATGAATTCGACGGTGTCGTTGAATTGGTTCACCAGATTCTCATAGAGTCGACCGGGGAGTCGGTGAAGTTTACATCCTTGCATCGCTTTACGGTTTCCATCGGCCCGGATTTTGCACACTCTAGGGAGGTCGAGATTGTCGCGAGTGTGCGCATCGGGGAATCCTCATGCATGGCGGCTGTTGCAATTCAGGGCGACTCGGGCGGGATGGCCGAAGACCTGAGCCAGCCGCAGGGGGCTTCCTGTGTACGAGGAGGCGGCCGAAGGAATTGAACTAAGCGCGGCTATTGGATTTCTCGGAAAGGCTCTGATGAATCTAGAAAACTTGGCTGACCCTCTTGGGTCGCTGGCGCAAGGCTACGCCTAGCCCGCCTAAGCATCCAAGCCGCGAGAATCCCAGGGGGCAGGCCTGTCGGACACGCTTCCCGGGCGCTGGATCAATGGTGCAGAATGTTTGACGCGGCCTTGGTCTCAATTAGCCGTAACGGACCGTCGATGGTTCGGCGGGCCGTTATGTTACGGCGAGGACTGCAACGGTATGCCATTGTCAAGCAATTCCAAAGCCGTGATGGCGATGAAACTGCTTCTTGAGCCAGCAGCTGCCCTTTTCCGAGGCCTTTCGGAAGGGAGTTTCGGGCGGTCGCCTCCTTGAAGCTTCAGTGTGCCGGCTTCAGGATAGTCCGGAGCGTAAGAGGGCAATTCTGGAGCTTACCGAAGAGAGCTTCATGGCATCTTGACGGCAGTAGTTGGCGGCACAGCGTACGGGTGCTGCACAAACCGTTGGATCATCACGTCGTCGGGCTCGGTGGCGGCTTAGGAGTGCCTTCCGGGCGTGCGGCTGAGAAGGTCGATGGCGTCATGTTGGAGGCGGAGCCGGACGTGTGCGTAGACGGTGGCGGTGACGCCGATGTGGGCGTGGCCAGGGAGGTCGTTGCGGGCGACGTTGCGTGGGATCTCCTCCGTAGGCCGGCGTCAGCGGTGAGAGGTTCTTGTGGCGGCACTTTCCTGATGGCGCAGCAGCGCGGCTGGCGGTCGGCCTGTGCGTCGGGGCCTGCGCAGGGCGTCGATGAGTGCAGACCGTCCGCATGCTCGGGTGCGACGGCACAGGGTGGTTGTTGAGAGCTGTGGTCACTGGTTCCAGGCCTCGTCGTCCCGTTCGATGTCGGCGACCGAGTTCGGTTCCGGGCAGTCCAGGGCTGACGGTCAACCCGTTCGGTTGCGCAGGCCTGGCTGATGTGCGCCGGGCGATGCCACTCGCTGCGCCGAAGAGCCGACGGGGGCGAGGCTGTGTCGCGCTGGGTGATCGTGGTGTCACGCGGGTAGGACTGTGGCTGTCCCGACCCGGGCGTTGCCGAGACATCGCAGGAGCCGCGAGTGGCCGCATACCACGACAGTGACGGAGTCGAGCAGGTACCGGCGCAGGACGCTCCGCCGCCGCCCGCCGAACTGGTGGCGCTGGCGCGGGCGTACGGGGTGGACACCCGCCATCCGGGGCCGGGCGGGCAGGCGGTGGGGGCGCGGACACTGGTGGCGGTGCTGGGGGCGATGGGGGTGGCGGCCGGGACGCCGCAGGAGGTGCGGGAGGCGCTGGAGCGTCACCGGGCCGAGCAGCGCGACCGGTTGCTGCCGCCGTGCGTGGTGGTGCGGCAGGGCCGGCGCACCGCGCTGGACGTGCCGGCGGACGCCCGGCTGCGGGTGGAGCTGGAGGACGGCGGCAGCTGGGAGCTGCCGCGGGGCCACTCGCACTGGGTGCCGGGGGACCTCCCGCTGGGGCGGCACGCGCTCACCGCGGAGTGCGCCGGGCGGACGGCGCGGGCCGCGCTGGTCGTCACCCCCGAACGGCTGCCGCAGCTGCCCGGCCGCAGCTGGGGCTTCCTCGCCCAGCTGTACTCGGTGCTCTCCGAGCGCTCCTGGGGCATGGGCGACCTCGGCGACCTCGGCGAGCTGGCCCGGTGGGCGGGGGCCGGCCTCGGGGCGGGCTTCGTGCAGATCAACCCGCTGCACCAGGCGCTGCCCGGCACCCCCTCCGACCCGTCCCCGTACCGCCCGTCCTCGCGCCGCTTCGCCGACCCGGTGCACCTGCGCATCGAGGCCGTCCCCGAGTACGGGTACCTGGACGGCGCCGCGCGCGACCGGGCCGAGGAGCTGGGCCGGCGCGCGGCCCGGCTGCGCGCGGAGGTGCTCGGCCACGACGCGCTGATCGACCGGGACGCCGTCTGGCAGCTCAAGCGCGAGGCCCTGGAGCTGCTGTACGAGGTCCCGCGGGGCCCCGGGCGGCGGGCCGAGTACGAGGCGTACCTGCGGCGCGAGGGCGAGTGGCTGCGCCGGCACGCGCTGTGGAGCGCCCTGGCCGAGGAGCACGGCCCGGACCGGCACCACTGGCCGAAGGGCCTGCGTCACCCGGACGGCCCACAGGTCGAGCGCGCCGCGACGGAACTGGAGGAGCGGGTCGGGTTCCACCTCTGGCTCGCCTGGCAGGTCGACCAGCAGCTCGCCGGTGCCCAGCGGGCGGCCCGCGAGGCCGGCATGCCGGTCGGCCTGATCCACGACCTGGCGGTCGGCGTCCACCCGGACGGCGCGGACGCCTGGGTGCTCCAGGACGTGCTGGCCGACGGCATCTCGGTCGGCGCCCCGCCGGACGCCTTCAACGCCCACGGCCAGGGCTGGGGCCTGCCGCCCTGGCGCCCGGACGCGCTGGCCCAGGCCGGCTACGCCCCGTACGCGGAGCTGCTGCGGGCCACCGCCCGGCACGCGGGGGCGGTGCGGATCGACCACGTGATGGGCCTGTTCCGGCTCTGGTGGGTGCCGAAGGGCCACCCGCCGACCGAGGGCGCGTACGTGCGCTACGACGCCGAGGCGATGCTCGGGGTGCTGGCGCTGGAGGCGCACCGGGCGGGGACGGCGGTGATCGGCGAGGACCTCGGCACGGTGGAGCCGGGCGTGCGGGAGGAGCTGGCGGACCGCGGGGTGCTGGGCACCTCGGTGCTCTGGTTCGAGCGGGACTGGCAGGGCGGCGGCGCGGTGCTGGGCCCGGACCGCTGGCGGCGGGACTGCCTGGCCACCCTGACCACCCACGACCTGCCCAGCACCGCGGCGAGGCTGTCCGGCGAGCACGTCGAGCTGCGGCACCGGCTGGGCCTGCTGGCCCGGCCGCTGGCGCAGGAGCAGGAGCAGGCGGCGGCGGAGCTGGCCGACTGGCGGGCCGAGCTCGGCCGGCTCGGGCTGCTCGCCGCCGACGAGCCGCTGACGATGCCGGTGCTGTACCGCTTCCTGCGGGCCACCCCGGCGGAGCTGGTCGGGGTCTGGCTGCCGGACCTGGTCGGGGACCCGCGCCCGCAGAACCTGCCCGGCACCTGGGACCAGTACCCGAACTGGCGCCTTCCGGTCGCGGACGGCTCCGGCGCCCCGGTCACCCTGGAGGCGCTCGCCGCCGCCCCGGCGGCCGGCCTGCTCGCCCAGCTGCTCGCGTGCGGCGGCCCCGGCGGCCCCGGCGGCCCGACCGGCCCGACCCCACAGCCCACCGGCCCGACCGGCCCGACCCCGCCGCCCACCGGCCCGCCGCCCACCGGCCCGGCGCCCGGCGGACCGGCCGGCCCCACCCCGACGCGCGCGCTCCCATAAGCGGCGGGTAAGTTGGAAACGTGGACAAGAGGAACGCTTTGCGAGCCGGCGCGGTCTGCGCAACGGTCACGCTGATGATGCTGCTGACGTCGCCCGCCATGGCCTTCACCAGGGACGACGGTGACGACCCGGGTTCCGGCCTGAGTGTCGGTGAGACCCTCGGCCTGTACGTGTTCCTCCCGCTGGTCGCCTTCGCGCTGATCGCCGGTCTGGCGGGCCTGCCGTACGGCAAGGGCAAGAAGAAGTAACCACCCCGCGCAGTCGTCCCGCAGGACCGGCCGGTCCCTGACGAGCACCCCCGCAGGACCGGCCCCGTCCCCGAAGACCCGCACGACCCCGAAGGGGCGCCGGACGATCCCGTCCGGCGCCCCTTCGGGCTGTCAGCGCACCGTCAGCGGGCCCCCGCCGCACGGTCGGCCGCCTGGGCCCTGAGCGCGCGCTCCACGCCCGCCCGCGCCTCGACGACCTGGCGCCGCAGCGCCGGCGCCGGCTCGGCCGAGGCCAGCCACGCGTCGGTCGCGTCCAGCGTCTCCTGCGTCACCTCCAGGGCCGGGTACAGCCCGACGATGATCTGCTGCGAGATCTCGTGGCTGCGGGTCTCCCAGATGCCCTTCACCGCGGCGAAGTACTTCGCCGCGTACGGCGCGAGCAGCTCGCGCTGGTCGGACTGCTGGAAGCCGGCGATGACCGCTTCCTGCACATAGTTCGTCAGCTTGTCGGACTCCACCACCGAGGCCCAGGCCTCGGCCTTGGCCGCGGCGGTCGGCCGGGCGGCGCGGCAGGTGGCCGCGTGCTCCTGGCCGGCCGCGGTGTTGTCCCGCTCCAGCTCGGCGGCGATGGCGGCCTCGTCGGCCCGGCCGGTGGCGGCGAGCCGGGTGAGCAGGGTCCAGCGCAGCTCGGTGTCGACCGCGAGGCCCTTGATCTCGGCCGAGCCGTCCAGCAGCCCGGCGAGCAGGCCCAGCTGACCGTCCGTACGGGCGACCGAGGCGAGGGCGCGGGCCCAGGCCAGCTGGTGGTCGCTGCCGGGCTCGGCGGCGCGCAGGTGCTCCTCCGCGGCGGCGGCCCAGCGGCCGAGGCCCTCCTCGCGCCACTGCGGGTCGGTGTAGGCGTCGAGGGCGAGCTTGACCTGGCGGTGCACCGACTGCACGACGCCGATGTCGCTCTCGCGGCCGATGCCGGACAGCGCCAGCGCCAGGTAGTCGCGGGCGGCCAGCTCGCCGTCGCGGGTCATGTCCCAGGCGGAGGCCCAGCACAGCGCGCGCGGCAGCGACTCGGTGAAGCCGCCGAGGTGCTCGGTGACGACGGCCATCGAGTCCTCGTCCAGCCGGATCTTGGCGTACGACAGGTCGTCGTCGTTCAGCAGCACGACGGCCGGGCGCTGCCGGCCGACCAGCTCGGGCACCTCGGTGCGCGGGCCGTCGACGTCCAGCTCGATCCGGTCGGTGCGCACCAGCGCGTCGCCGTTCAGCTCGTACAGGCCGATCGCGATGCGGTGCGGCCGCAGCACGGCCTCGCCCTTGGCCCCGGCGGGCAGCGCAGGGGCCTCCTGGAGGACGGCGAAGGACTCGATCCCACCCTCGGCGTCGACGGTGACGGCGGGCCGCAGCACGTTGATGCCGGCGGTCTCCAGCCAGGCCCTGGACCAGGCCCTGAGGTCGCGGCCGCTGGCCTCCTCCAGGGCGCCGAGCAGGTCGTCGAGCCGGGTGTTGCCCCAGGCGTGGCGCTTGAAGTACGCCTGCACGCCGCGGAAGAAGGCGTCCTGGCCGACGTACGCCACCAGCTGCTTGAGCACCGAGGCGCCCTTGGCGTAGGTGATGCCGTCGAAGTTGACCTGGACGTCCTCCAGGTCGTTGATCTCCGCCATGATCGGGTGGGTGGACGGCAGCTGGTCCTGCCGGTACGCCCAGGTCTTCATCTGGTTGGCGAAGGTGGTCCAGGAGTGCGGCCACTTCGAGCCGGGGGCCTCGGCCTGGCAGACCGCCTCGGCGAAGGTCGCGAAGGACTCGTTGAGCCAGAGGTCGTTCCACCACTCCATCGTGACGAGGTCGCCGAACCACATGTGGGCGAGCTCGTGCAGGATCGTCGCGGCGCGGGCCTCGTAGGCGGCGTCGGTGACCTTGGAGCGGAACACGTACTGGTCGCGCAGGGTGACGGCGCCCGCGTTCTCCATCGCGCCGGCGTTGAACTCCGGGACGAAGAGCTGGTCGTACTTGGCGAACGGGTACGGGAAGTCGAACTTCTCCTGGAAGTAGTCGAAGCCCTGCTTGGTGACCTCGAAGACGGCCTCCGGGTCCAGGAACTCGCGCAGCGAGGGGCGGCAGTAGACGCCCAGCGGCACCTTCTGCCCGCCGTTCTCGTAGGTGTCGAAGACCCCGACGTACGGCCCGGCGACGAGCGCGGTGATGTAACTGGAGATCCGGCCGGTGGGCTCGAAGGTCCAGACCCGGGTGTCGCCCTCGCCGGTCGGCTCCGGGGTGGGCGAGTTGGAGACCACGACCCAGCCGGCCGGCGCGGTCACGGTGAACGCGAACGCGGCCTTGAGGTCGGGCTGCTCGAAGTTGGCGAAGACGCGGCGGGCGTCCGGCACCTCGAACTGGGTGTACAGGTAGGTCTCGCCGTCGACCGGGTCGACGAACCGGTGCAGGCCCTCACCGGTGTTGGTGTACTCGCAGTTCGCGACGACCCGCAGCTCGTTCTCGGCCGCGAGGCCCGGCAGCGGGATGCGGCTGTCGGCGAAGCTCGCCGGGTCGAGCCGCTCGCCGTTGAGGGTGATCTCCTCGACGCTCGGGGCGACGAGGTCGATGAAGGTCTCCGCCCCCGGGGTGGTGGCGGTGAACCGGACCACGGTGGTGGACCGGAAGGTACCGCCCTCGCGGGCCGAGCCGAGGTCGAGCTCGATGTCGTACGCGTCCACGTGGAGGAGGTCGGCCCGGGTGCGGGCCTCCTCACGGGTCAGGTTTGTGCCGGGCACTCGCTGCACTCCTTTGTCAGACTGATGGTCCGAATCCTCGCACGTCCAACGCACGGGACGGCCGGAAAATCGCGGGCGGGACGGGCCGGGCGATCAGCCCGTGCCCGCCCCGCCCGGGTGGGTCCGCGTCGAGGGCCGTACGCCCCCCGTGCCGTGCCGAGGGCCGTACGCCCCCGGCGCCGTGCCGGAGGGTCAGGCCCCGTGCCGTGCCGGAAGGTCAGGCCCCCGGCGTCACTTCTTCCACTTGGTCAGCGGACCGTCGCTCGCGCTGTAGCGGCGGAACGCGTAGACGGCGGCGCCGTCGTCCGAGATCAGGTACTCGGAGCTGCTGCTGCCGATGCTCATGCTGGACGGCATGGCCATGGTGCCGAGGTCGGTCATCGAGCCGTCGGTCGGCGAGAGCGTCACCAGGCGGGCCGGCTTGTTGTAGCCCTGGTCGACGACCGCGCGGACCTTGCCCTCCTTGTCCGTCCCGGCGACCAGCCGCATGTCGTTGGAGGACGAGCCGGAGTTGGCCGACCACAGCCGCTTGCCGGTGTTCAGGTCGTAGGCGTTGATGCCCGCCTTCGTGCCGCTGACCTGGACGTACAGCGTGCTGCCGCTGACCACGTTGCGGGTGAGGGCCTCGTCCTGGCCGGACAGGCGCAGGCTGTCCGAGCCGGGCTCCTTGACGGACATCTGGTTGCCCGGCTTGTTGTCCTTGTCGAACGGCAGGATGTAGTCGCCCTGCGGGCCGCTGGACATCAGCAGCACCAGCGGCTTGTCCTGGATGACCGAGTCGACCTCCTCGATGCTCCCGGTGAGGGTGATCGGGGTGCTGGCCGCCTTGCCGGTCTCGGCGTTGACGATGACCAGCTGGGACTTCGGGCCGCTGGTGCCGTAGCAGCGGTCGCTGACGGCGATCTGGGTACCGGCGGCCTTGCCGCGCAGGATGCAGTCCTTGTCGCGCGGCTGGTACTGCCAGGCGGGCTGGCCGGTGGCGACGTTCAGGGCGCCGACGGCGTTGCCGCCGACGGCGACGACGTTCTCGGTGACGCTGAGCGTCGGCGAGGACATCCGGTCGGCGGAGACCTTGACGCTCCAGAGCAGCTTGCCCTGGGCCAGGTCGACGGCGCCGACGGTGGAGCAGTCGCTGTCACCGGTGTTGAAGGAGACGGCGGCGACGCCCTTGGAGTTGGCGCCGTACGAGGCGGTGCACAGCTCCTTGCTGCCGGCCGGGACGGGGATGGTCCAGGCCTCCTTGCCGTCGGCCAGGTTGTAGGCCCTGATGCCGGTGCTGTCGACGCGCACGGCGAGCTTGTCGGTGCCCCAGATGCCGAGCATCTGGTTCGAGCTGTCCGAGTTGGCCGGCTTGGGGGCGCTCCAGGCGACGGTGAAGGCGCCGCCCTTGGCGGCGGAGGTGGGGCCGTTGCCCGTTCCGCCGTTGTCGGTGCCGCCGCTGGTGCCGCCGCTGATCGGGCCCGGGTCCGGCGAGGGGGCGGGCTTGGGGTCCTTGAGCAGGACGACCAGGGCGACCGCGATCGCGATCGCCAGCACGCCGCCGACGATCCCGCCCCACAGCACCACCGGGTTGCGCTGCTTGGGCGGCACGGGCGCGGCGGGGTAGCCGTAGCCCGGCTGCTGCTGCGGATAGCCGTACCCGGCGGGGCCGGCGGGGTGGTAGCCCTGCCCGGCGTCCGGCGCGCCGTACGGGGCGCCGGGGGCCGGGTCGTACGGGCCGACCGGGGCGGGGCCGGCCGGCGGCGGGGCCTGGTGGGGGAAGCCGGTCGCGGTCGGCGCGTACGGCGCGTACTCCGGGCTGCCGACGGGCGGCTGCCCGGGCGGTGCCGGCGGCTGGGCGGGCGGCGGGCCCGCGGGTGCGACCGGGCCGGGCGCGACCTGCCCCGGGACGGCGGCGCCGTCGAGCTGCGTCATCTGGTCCGCGACGGCGGCCGGATCGACACCGCCGCCCGGCGGGCGTCCGAACGAAACGCCCCGGTTGTCCTGCGGACCGCTGCCGGGCGCTTCGCCCGCCCCCGGCGTAGGGTGATCCCCTGCCATCTGATTCCCCGTCATGTCTGGAAGCGTCCCCCTGCCGGTGCCGTCCACGGCTCCGATGGGACGGGTGAGAAGTGGCACCCATGCTAGTGGTGCGTGATTTTCGGCCGTCGCCAGGACGGCGGATCGCCGTCCTCGCAGGTCCAGGCCGCGCAAGACCTTCACCGTCCGATCACCGCGCCCCCACGCGCGCGCCCCCGCTCCGTGCCCCGCGCCGGTCGCGTGCCGTCCGCGCCCCCTGGCGCTCCCGCCCGCCCCGGCCGGGTCCCCGCCCGGGCCCCCGGGCCGTACCCTTCAGGAGTTGAAGGGGACGCCCGGCGGAGGGGTTCCCGCGGTGGGAGGGTGGATCATGTCGACGGACACACCGGGCTCGCAGTCGTCGCTGCACCGGGCGAACCTGGAACGGGTGCTCCGCGCGGTGCGGATGGCCGGCTCGCTGACCCAGGCCGAGATCGCCCGCGGCACCGGACTGTCCGCGGCCACCGTGTCCAACATCGTGCGGGAGTTGAAGGAGAGCGGCACCGTCGTCGTCGCCGACACCTCCTCGGGCGGCCGCCGCGCCCGCAGCGTCTCGCTCAGCGGGGACGCCGGCATCGTGGTCGGCATCGACTTCGGCCACACCCACCTGCGCGTCGCCGTCGGCAACCTGGCCCACCGGGTGCTGGCCGAGGAGAGCGCTCCGATCGACGTCGACGTCTCCGCCCAGCAGGGCTTCGACCGGGCCGAGGCGATGGTCGAGCGGCTGCTGGCGCAGGCCGGGTTCCGCCCCGGGAAGGTGATCGGCGTCGGCCTCGGGGTGCCCGGCCCGATCGACGTGGAGACCGGCGCGCTCGGATCCACCGCGATCCTGCCCGGCTGGACGGGCATCGCCCCGGGCCGGGAGCTGGCCGAGCGGCTCGGCATGCCGGTGCACGTGGACAACGACGCCAACCTGGGCGCGCTGGGCGAGCTGGTCTGGGGCGCCGGCCGCGGGCTGAGCGACCTCGCCTACATCAAGGTCGCCAGCGGCGTCGGCGCCGGGCTGGTGGTGAACGGCCAGATCTACCGCGGCCCGGGCGGCACCGCGGGTGAGATCGGGCACATCACCCTGGACGAGGCCGGGCCGGTCTGCCGCTGCGGCAACCGCGGCTGCCTGGAGACCTTCGTCGGCTCCCGCTACCTGCTCTCGCTGCTCGTGCCCACCCTCGGCCGGGACCTCAGCCTGCCCCGGGTGGTCGAGCTGGCCCAGCAGGGCGACCTCGGCTGCCGCCGGGTGATCGCCGACGCGGGCCGGCAGATCGGCACCAGCGTCGCCACCCTGTGCAACCTGCTCAACCCCCGCCGGGTGATCCTCGGCGGGGACCTCGCCGAGGCCGGTGAGCTGGTGCTCGCCCCGATCCGGGACTCGGTGGCCCGCTACGCGATCCCGAGCGCCGCCCGTCAGCTCTCGGTCGTCCCCGGCACCCTCGGCGGGCGGGCCGAGGTGCTCGGCGCGCTGGCCCTGGTGATGAGCGAGATGGGGGAGTCCGGCGCGCTGGGCCGGGTCTGACCGCGGCGCCGGACGGGCCGCCAGGGGCGGCGGGTCATCGAACACCTGTCCGTCAATCCGGCGTGTACCGCCTTCCCGGTCCGACCTCCCGGAATGGCGGTAACCGAACGGTGGCACCGGGCGCGCCGCTCGGTGTCCGGCAGGCGGACATTAGACTCGACCGGTCGCCACCGGCCGGACCGTCGGCCCGCCGCCGGACCGGGCAGCGACGCCCGCCGGACCGTCCGTGGTCCGCGAACACTGAACGAGGAGGAACGGGTGGCCCTGCTGACCCGCATTCGGGGACCGCGCGATCTCGACCGGCTCACGCCCGGACAGCTGGCCGCACTGGCCCAGGAGATCCGGACCTTCCTGGTGACCGAGGTCTCCAAGACGGGCGGCCACCTCGGGCCCAACCTCGGCGTGGTGGAGCTCACCATCGCGCTGCACCGGGTCTTCGACTCGCCGCGCGACCGCATCCTCTTCGACACCGGCCACCAGAGCTACGTGCACAAGCTGCTCACCGGCCGGCAGGACTTCTCCCGGCTGCGGATGAAGGGCGGCCTGTCCGGCTACCCGTCCCGGGCCGAGTCCGAGCACGACGT
Source organism: Kitasatospora sp. NPDC018619 (assembly GCF_044391605.1). Classification (NCBI taxonomy): domain Bacteria; kingdom Bacillati; phylum Actinomycetota; class Actinomycetes; order Kitasatosporales; family Streptomycetaceae; genus Kitasatospora; species Kitasatospora sp. NPDC018619. The sequence continues at coordinate 228,043 of NZ_JBISAI010000007.1, read as the reverse complement.
GATCGAGAACTCGCACGCCTCCACCGTCCTCTCGTACGCCGACGGCCTGGCCAAGGCCAACCAGATCCTGGGCAGGAACGACCCGGTCGTCGCGGTGATCGGCGACGGCGCGCTCACCGGCGGCATGGCCTGGGAGGCGCTCAACAACATCGCCGACGCCAAGGACCGCCCGCTCGTCATCGTCGTGAACGACAACGAGCGCTCGTACTCCCCGACGATCGGCGGCCTGGCCAACCACCTCGCCACCCTGCGCACCACCCAGGGCTACGAGCGGTTCCTGTCCTGGGGCAAGGACGCGCTCCAGCGCACCCCGGTGGTCGGCCAGCAGCTGTTCGAGACGCTGCACGGCGCCAAGAAGGGCCTCAAGGACTTCATCGCCCCGCAGGGCATGTTCGAGGACCTCGGCCTCAAGTACATCGGCCCGATCGACGGCCACGACCAGGCCGCCCTGGAGTCCGCGCTGACCAAGGCGCGCGGCTTCGGCGGTCCGGTGATCGTGCACTGCCTCACCGAGAAGGGCCGCGGCTACCACGCCGCCGAGAACAACGACGAGGACCGCTTCCACGCCGTCGGCGTGATCCACCCGGAGACGGGCCTGCCGATCAAGAGCTCCGGCAAGGACTGGACCTCGGTCTTCGCGGAGGAGATGGTCGCGCTCGGCCACGAGCGCGAGGACGTCGTCGGCATCACCGCCGCGATGCTCCACCCGGTGGGCCTGGCCCCGTTCGCCGAGGCCTTCCCGGACCGGATCTTCGACGTCGGCATCGCCGAGCAGCACGCCGTCACCAGCGCGGCCGGCCTGGCCACCAACGGCCTGCACCCGGTATTCGCGGTCTACGCGACCTTCCTCAACCGCGCCTTCGACCAGGTCCTGATGGACGTCGCCCTGCACAGGCTGGGCGTCACCTTCGTCCTGGACCGGGCCGGCGTCACCGGCACCGACGGCGCCTCGCACAACGGCATGTGGGACATGTCGATGCTGCAGCTCGTCCCGGGCCTGCGGCTGGCCGCCCCGCGCGACGCCGACCAGGTCCGCGCCCAGCTGCGCGAGGCCGTCGAGGTCAAGGACGCCCCGACCGTCGTGCGCTACTCCAAGGGCACGGTCGGCCCCGCCGTCCCCGCGGTCGGCCGGATCGGCGGCATGGACGTGCTGCGCGCCGCCGGGGAGCCCTCCGGCGCCCACCGCGCGGACGTGCTGGTCGTCTCGGTCGGCGCGATGGCCCCCACCAGCCTGGAGGTCGCCGACCTGCTGGGCGCCCAGGGCATCACCGCCACCGTGGTGGACCCGCGCTGGGTCAAGCCGGTGGACCCGGCCCTGCCGGGCCTGGCCGCCGAGCACCGGGTGGTCGTCACGATCGAGGACAACGGCCGGGTGGGCGGCGTCGGCGCGGCCGTGGCGCAGGCGCTGCGGGACGCGGACGTGGACCTGCCGGTCCGTGACTTCGGCATCCCGCAGGAGTTCCTGGACCACGCCAGCCGGGCCGAGATCCTGGCCGAGATCGGCCTGAACGCTCCGGACATCGCCCGAAAGGTGACGGCGCTGGTCGCCAAGCTGGACGCGGCGCCGGTCGAGGCCTGACCGGAGGCCGTGCGGGCGGAGCGGATCACCGCTCCGCCGACGACCATTTGTCGTAACTCCGTAACAGTTCGTCACGGAACAAGCTGACTATCGCACCGAAAGGCGGGACCGGCGCGGCCGACGCCGATCCCGCCCGGTAGGTTGTCACTCGTGCCGACCCCCACCCGCCCCCGCCTCGCCGGACTGGCCGAGTGCCTGCCCGAGCGCGTCCGTGCCCGTGTGCTCACGGGCTACTGGACCAGGCTGGTGCCGGTGCTCGCCCTGGTCGCGCTGCTGACCCACATCCCCTCCTTCGCCCGGCCCGTCTGGAGCCCGGACGAGGGCTTCCTGGCCACCCAGGCCCGGATGCTGGCGGACGGCGGGGTGCTGTACGACACCGTGGTGGACCGCAAACCGCCGCTGCTGCCCTGGCTCTACCAGGCCTGCTTCGCGGTCTTCGGCTCCGCCTCGCTCTGGCCGCTGCGCACCCTGGCGGTGGTGGCCCACCTGGTCACCGCGATCCTGCTGGCCTCGATCGCCCGCGGCCGCTGGGGCAACCGCGCCGGGGCCGGGGCCGGGCTGCTCTACCTGCTGGTCTCCATCGGGCTCTCCCCGGAGGACACCCAGGCGGCGACCTTCGAGGTCTTCATGCTGCCCGCCATGGTGGCCGCCTTCCGGTACGCCGAACGGCGCCGCTGGCTGGCCGCGGGCATCGCCGTGGCCCTGTGCTCACTGACCAAACAGACCGGCGGCGCGGTCATGCTGCCGGTGCTCTGGATGCTGTTCCAGGATGCCCGCCGGCGCGGGGTGCGCTGGCCGCCGGCGCTGTTCAAGATCGGGTTCGGCTTCGTCCTGCCGATAGCGCTGGTCGCGGTGATCCTCACCAAGCCCAAGGGCTTCCTCTTCTGGGTGGTCACCGGCAGCGGCGACTACGCCTCCTTCGGCGGTGCCTGGCTCCAGATGCTCGGCCGGGCCTTCGGCAACTCGGCCATCCTGGCCGCGGCCGGCCTGGGCTTCCTGTTCCCGGTCGCGCGCCGGCTCTGGCTCAAGCGCCGCCACCGGCCGCTGCCGGCGGCCGGCGAGGAGCACGGCTCGACCACCGACCTGTGGGTCTGGCTGCTCTCCTCGGCCGTGGCGGTCAGCGTGGGCTTCCACTTCTTCGGCCACTACTACCTCCAGCTGATGCCGCCGATGGTGCTGCTGGGCACCGGGGCGGTCGCCACCTCGGCGATCCGCTGGAAGCCCGTCCTGGTGTACACCACGGCCGCCGCGACGGTGTTCTGGGGCCTGGCGCTGGCCTGGCCGGGGGAGCGGCTCAACCGCACCACCGAGGTGGCCACCGCCGTCGCCGCCCAGACCACCCCGAAGGACACCATGCTGGTCTGGGGCATGCACCCGGAGCTGTACTGGCTGGCCGGCCGCAAGCCCGCCAGCCGCTACCTGACGGCCGGCTTCCTCACCAACTACAGCGGCGGCAAGGACGGCAACCAGAACGTCGGCGAGCAGTTCAGCGTGGCCAACGCCTGGCAGACCTTCGACAAGGAGCTGGCCAACGGCCTGCCGGAGGTCGTGGTGGACGACTCCGGCATCGCCCCGTACCAGCCGGTCATGGTCCCGCGGATCGAGAACCTGCTGGACACCCACTACGAGATGGTCGGCGTCTTCGCCGACACCGTGGTCTACCGCCTCAAGCACTGAGGCGGTGGACCACGGCCCGCTGGCGCAGGCCCGTACGCACCGAGGAGCCCCGGTGACCGACTGGTCACCGGGGCTCCCGTGCGTACGGCGGGTGTGCGCTACGCGGGCACCGAGGCCACGCCGGGGGCGAGGAAGCGCTTGCCGTTCACCCGCTCCGAGATGCCCTCACGGTCCAGGTACGGGGTGATCCCGCCCAGGTGGAAGGGCCAGCCGGCACCGGTGATCATGCAGAGGTCGATGTCCTGCGCCTCGGCGACGACACCCTCCTCCAGCATCAGGCCGATCTCCTGCGCGACGGCCTCCAGGGCGCGGGCGCGGACCTGCTCGCCGGTGAGCACCGAGTCGCCGAAGGAGAGCAGCTCCAGCACCTCGGGGTCGAGCACCTGCTGGCCGTCGACCCAGGTGTAGAAGCCGCGCTTGCCGGCCTTGACCACCCGGCCGAGGTTCTCGGAGACGGTGAACCGCTCCGGGAAGGCGCCGGCCAGGGTCTCCGAGACGTGCAGGGCGATGGCCGGGCCGACCAGCTCCAGCAGCACGATCGGGGACATCGGCAGGCCGAGCGGCTCGACGGCCTTCTCGACGTCGGCGATCGGGGTGCCCTCGTCGATGATGTTCTGGATCTCGCCCATGAAGCGGGTCAGGATCCGGTTCACCACGAACGCCGGGCGGTCCTTGCACAGGACCGAGGTCTTCTTCAGCTTCTTCGACACGGCGAAGGCGGTGGCCAGCGCGGCGTCGTCGGTCGCGTCGCCGCGGACGATCTCCAGCAGCGGCAGGACCGCGACCGGGTTGAAGAAGTGGAAGCCGACGACCCGCTCGGGGTGCTGGAGCTTCGAGGCCATCTCGGTGACGGACAGCGAGGAGGTGTTGGTCGCCAGCACGCAGGCCGGCGAGACGACCTTCTCCAGGTCCGCGAAGACGGCCTGCTTGACGCCCATCTCCTCGAACACGGCCTCGATGACGAAGTCCGCGTCGCCGAAGGCGGCGGCCTTGTCCAGCGAGCCGGAGACCAGGCCCTTGAGGCGGTTGGCCTTGTCCTGGCCGATCCGGCCCTTGCCGAGCAGCTTGTCGATCTCGGCGTGGACGTAGCCGACGCCCTTGTCGACGCGCTCCTGGTCGATGTCGGTGAGGACCACCGGCACCTCCAGACGGCGGGCGAACAGCAGCGCCAGCTGCGAGGCCATCAGACCGGCGCCGACGACGCCGACCTTGGTGACCGGGCGGGCCAGCGACTTGTCCGGCGCGCCGACCGGGCGCTTGGCCCGGCGCTGGACCAGGTTGAAGGCGTAGATGCCGCTGCGCAGCTCGCCGCTCATGATGAGGTCGGCCAGGGCCGCGTCCTCGGCGTCGAAGCCGGCCTGGAGGCTCGCCTTGTCGGCCAGGTCGAAGTCCTTGGCGGCGGCGATGATGTCCAGCGCCCGGTAGGCGGCCGGTGCGGCGCCGTGCACCTTGGCGTCGGCGACCATGCGGCCCCACAGGACGGCGTCGTCCCAGGCCTTGCCGCGGTCGATCGCCTCGCGCTCGACGACGACGTCGCCCTTGACGACCTTGGCGGCCCAGAGCAGCGACTGCTCCAGGAAGTCGGCCGGCTCGAAGATCGCGTCGGCGATCCCCAGCTCGAACACGTCCTTGCCCTTGAGCTGCTTGTTCTGGTTCATCGAGTTCTCGATGACGACCTTCACGGCCTTGGCGGCGCCGATCAGGTTCGGCAGGATGGTGCAGCCGCCCCAGCCGGGGACGAGGCCGAGGAAGACCTCGGGCAGCGAGAAGGCCGGGACGCCCGCCGACACCGTGCGGTAGTCGCAGTGCAGGCCGACCTCGACGCCGCCGCCCATCGCCGCGCCGTTGTAGAAGGCGAAGGTGGGGACGGGCAGCGCGGCGATCCGCTTGAAGACGTCGTGGCCGCCCTTGCCGATGGCCAGCGCGTCGGCGTGCTCCTTCAGCAGCTCGACGCCCTTGAGGTCGGCGCCGACGGCGAAGATGAACGGCTTGCCGGTGATCGCGGCGCCGACGATCCGGCCCTCGGCCGCCTCGGCCTCGACCCGGTCCAGCGCCTCGTCCAGCTTGAGCAGCGAACCCGGGCCGAAGGTGGTCGGCTTGGTGTGGTCGAAGCCGTTGTCCAGGGTGATCAGCGCCAGCCTGCCGGCCTGGAGCGGCAGGTCGAGGTGGCGGACGTGCGCGGTCGTGACGACCTCGCCCGGGAAGAGCTCGGCGCCGCGGGTCAGCAGCTCAGTGGTGTTGCTCATGGTCACTTACCACCCTCGAGCTCGGTGTTCTCGGTCGCGCCGCTCCAGTGGGGGTTCTCCCAGATGACGGTGCCGCCCATGCCGAAGCCGATGCACATCGTGGTGAGGCCGTACCGGACGTCCGGGCGCTGCTCGAAGCGGCGGGCCAGCTGGTTCATCAGGCGCACGCCGGAGGAGGCCAGCGGGTGGCCGAAGGCGATGGCGCCGCCGTACGGGTTGACGCGCTCGTCGTCGTCCGCGATGCCGAAGTGGTCCAGGAAGGCCAGCACCTGGACGGCGAAGGCCTCGTTGACCTCGAAGGCCTGGATGTCGTCGATGGTCAGACCGGCCTTGGCCAGCGCCTTCTCGGTGGCCGGCACCGGGCCGACGCCCATGACCTCGGGCTCGACGCCGGCGAAGGCGAAGGAGACCAGGCGCATCCGGACCGGGAGGCCGAGCTCCTCGGCGACGTCCTCGGCGGCCAGCAGCGAGGCGGTGGCGCCGTCGTTCAGGCCGGCCGAGTTGCCCGCGGTGATGTTGCCGTGCGGACGGAACGGGGTCTTGAGGCCCGCCAGGTCCTCCATCGTGGTGCCCGGGCGCATCGGCTCGTCCACGGTGGCCAGGCCCCAGCCGGTCTCGCCGACCTCGGGGTTGGTGTTGCGGATCGAGATCGGCACCAGGTCGGGCTGGATGTCGCCGTTGGCGTACGCCTTGGCGGCCTTCTCCTGGGAGCGCACGGCGTAGGCGTCGCAGCGCTCCTTGGTCAGGTGCGGGAAGCGGTCGTGCAGGTTCTCGGCGGTCATGCCCATGAACAGGGCGGACTCGTCGACGAGCTTCTCGGAGACGAAGCGCGGGTTCGGGTCGACGCCCTCGCCCATCGGGTGGCGGCCCATGTGCTCGACGCCGCCGGCCACGACCACGTCGTACGCGCCGAAGGCGATGCCGCCGGCGGTGGTGGTCACGGCGGTCAGCGCGCCGGCGCACATGCGGTCGATCGCGTAGCCCGGGACGGACTTCGGCAGGCCGGCCAGCAGGGCGGCGGTGCGGCCGATGGTCAGACCCTGGTCGCCGATCTGCGTGGTGGCCGCGACGGCGACCTCGTCGATGCGCTCGACGGGCAGGTTCGGGTTACGGCGCACGAGCTCCCGGATGCACTTGACGACCAGGTCGTCGGCGCGCGTCTCGTGGTAGATGCCCTTCGGGCCGGCCTTGCCGAACGGGGTGCGGACGCCATCGACGAAGACGACGTCCCTCGCGGTACGAGGCACGGGGGCTCTCCTCCCAGGGACCAACATTTCGGGGTGGGCGGCTGCCGCCGTCGAAGACCCGAGCGGCGCCGCATCACGGCCATGCTACCCGCCGGTAACCAACCTGCCCAGGCCCCTCGGAGGGATCCGACCGTGTGTCCCGCGACACGTTCCCCGACCCGTCCGACCAGGAACGCGGCCCCGGGCACGACGAAGGGGACGTCGCCCGTACGGACGACGTCCCCTTGCGCGGGTCGCCGGATCGGTGCCGTGCTCAGTCCTGGGCGGCGGCCGCGGCGAACGCGGCGGCCACCGCCGGCGCCACCAGGTCCACCTGCCACTGCCGGGCGCCGAGCCCGCGCAGCGCCGCGGCCACGCCCTCCGGGCCCGGCTCGGCCGGCGGCTGCCAGGACACCCGCCGGACCAGGTCCGGGGTGACGAGGTTCTCGGCCGGCAGGTGGTAGCGCTCGGCCAGCTCGGCGATCGCGGCCCGCGCGCCGGAGAGCCGGGCGGCGGCCACCGGGTCCTTCTCGGCCCAGGCCCGCGGCGGCGGCGGTCCGTCGTGCGGCGCGGTGGCCGGCGGCAGCAGGTTCTCCGGGATCTCCCGGGCGCGCTGCACGGCGGCCAGCCACTGCTCCAGCTGGCGCCGGTGCACCCGGGGGCCGAAGCCCTGGACGGCCTGGAGGGCGGCGATGTTCAGCGGCATGGCGAGCGCGGCGTTGACGATCGCGGCGTCGGCCAGCACCCGCCCCGGCGAGACGTCGCGGTCCCGCGCGATCCGGTCGCGGACGAGCCACAGCTCGCGCACCACGGCCAGCTGACGGCGGCGGCGGACCTTGTGCAGCTGCGAGGTGCGGCGCCACGGGTCGTTGCGCGGGGCCGGGCGGGGGGCGGCGGCGATCGCGGCGAACTCCTCCAGCGCCCAGCCGAGCTTGCCCTGGGCGTCCAGCTCCCGTTCGAGTGCGTTGCGCAGCTCGACCAGCACCTCGACGTCCAGAGCGGCGTAGCGCAGCCACGGCTCGGGCAGCGGGCGGGTGGACCAGTCGACCGCGGAGTGCTCCTTGGCCAGGCTCAGCCCGAGCACGTTCTCGGTCATCGGCCCGAGGCCGACCCGGGCGAAGCCGGCGATCCGCCCGGCCAGCTCGGTGTCGAACAGGCGCCGGGGTCTCATGCCGACCTCGGCCAGACAGGGCAGGTCCTGGCTCGCCGCGTGGACCACCCACTCGGCGTCCTCGACGGCGCTGCCGAGCGCGCTGAGGTCCGGGCAGGCGATCGGGTCGATCAGGGCGGAGCCGGATCCCTCGCGGCGCAGCTGGATCAGGTAGGCGCGCTGCCCGTAGCGGTAGCCGGAGGCCCGTTCGGCATCGACGGCCACCGGTCCGGTGCCTCGGGCGAAGGCGGCGACGACGCCGGCCAGCGCCTGCTCGTCCGCCACCACGGGCGGGATCCCCTCCCTCGGTTCGAGGAGCGGGACCGGGGCTGCTTCTTCTGGGATGGCTGCTACGGCGTCGGTCACCCCCCAAGGGTACGACGGTCCTCGCGACCGGGAGTGTTGTCGGACTGGTCAGACTGTTGATCGCCCGGGGGCCGTCCGTTCGCCCGCGAGGCGGGTCGGGAGGCCGGCCAGGGGTCGGTCAGGCGCCGGGCAGGGGGCGGCGCAGGGACGGTCCGGGGGCCGTGGGGGCCCGGGGACAGCGTTGCGGCGGCCGAGGAGGAAACGTTCCTCCTCGGCCGCCGCAGCGGTCCGGAGCGTCCGGCTCAGTGGATGATGCCGGTGCGCAGCGCGACCGCGACCATGCCGGCGCGGTCGCCGGTGCCCAGCTTGCGGGCGATCCGGGCGAGGTGGCTCTTGACGGTGAGCGCCGACAGGCCCATCGCCACGCCGATCGCCTTGTTGGACTGGCCCTCGGCGACCAGCCGCAGCACCTCGACCTCGCGGCCGGAGAGCTCGCGGTAGGCGGCCTGCTGGGCTCCCGGCGCACCGGGGGCTCCGGGGGCGCCCGGGGCACCGGCCGCGCCCGGCATGCCCGGCATGCCGGGGCGGCGCATCCGGCCGGCCAGCCCGGCGGCGCCGAGCGGCAGGCCCGGGCGGCCCGGCATCGCGACGTTCGTCCGGGTGCCGGTCACCACGTATCCCTTGACGCCGCCGGCCAGCGCGCTGCGGACCGCGCCGATGTCGTCGGCGGCGGAGAGCGCCAGGCCGTTGGGCCAGCCCGCGGCGCGGGTCTCGGCGAGGATGGTCAGCCCGGAGCCGTCCGGGAGGTGCACATCGGCGACGCAGATGTCGCGGGGTGTGGAGACCCGGGGGCGGGCCTCGGCGATCGAGGACACCTCGATCACGTCCCGGACACCGAGCGCCCACAGGTGGCGGGTGACGGTGTTTCGGACGCGGGGATCGGCGATGACCACCATGGCGGTGGGCTTGGTCGGCCGGTAGGCGACCACGTTTGCGGGGTGCTCAAGAAGGACCGACACCAGGCCTCCTGCGGGGAGTGGCGGACGGAACCCCGATGGGGGCGGTTCGGAGTGTTCCGCGTTCGGAAAGGGTCACAGTCTGCTTCGGCAGCAACCGCGCCCGGCTTTAGCGAAAGATCACGATCTAGTGAGTAACAATACGGACAAATCGCGCAAATGATTGATGCGACATGCCTGGTATTCGCACAAAATCGATCAGATTCGGCACCAAACGGTCGAAGTCGACCGAGGAATTGACGTAGAGCGGGTCCGAAGTCACACTCCGTCAGCCCTGGGGGTGGCGTCCGGCCGCCGGCCGCCGCCTGGGCCGCGCACCACCCGTCAGTGCGACCGGGGGCGTCGCCGGGCCGGCATCGGGACCACCCCACCGAGTGAAGGACCCTCGCCGGGGCCCTGCGGGGCCGGGGCGGCCGGCGGCAGGCCGGCGCTGATGCACAGGAGGTCCGCCCAGGCCGCCAGGTGCCGCTCGAAGCGGCCGTCGGCCGGGGTCCAGGAGGCCCGGATCTCGATCTCGGTCGAGGCCGGGCGGTCCGCCAGGCCCCCGAAGTACTGCGAGGAGGCCAGGGACACCGTGCCGGACGGCTCCGCGTACCCGGCGCCGTGCGCCTGCAGCGCGTCCAGCAGCCAGGCCCAGCCGACCTCGGAGATCATCGGATCGTCGGCCATCTCCGGCTCCAGCTCGGCCCGGGTCATCGTGACCACCCGGAACTCACCGTTCCAGGCCTCCTGCCCGGCCGGGTCGTACAGCAGCACCAGCCGGCCGTCCGCCAGCTCCTCGCCGTCCACCTCCACCGAGGCGGTCACCGCGAAGGAGTACGGGGCGAGCCGGCGCGGCGCCGGCGCGGGGGAGAGCCGCACCTCGGGCCGCAGCCGGGCCCCGTCCAGGGCCGCCACCGCCGCCCGGAACTCGCTCGGCGCCCCCTCGCGACCCGCTCCGCCACCTGCTCCGCCACCCTGCGCGGGGTGCCCTCCGACCGCTGCCATGTCCCGAAGACTAGGTCGAGGAACGGGGTTATCGCCGCAACTTCTCTCCCAGCGGCGTGCCGGAACGGCAAACCCGGACAGATCTTGGAGGAACCGACGAGCCCGGCCGGGGAACCGGGCCCGGCACGCGTGCGAAGATTTGACGCGTGAGCGAGACAACGGCAGACACCACGGCGGCCCCCCACGACGGCCCGACCACCCCCGGGCGCCGCGGCGCCGCACACGACTCCGCGTTCCTGCGCGCCTGCCGGCACGAGCCGGTGCCGCACACCCCGGTGTGGTTCATGCGCCAGGCCGGCCGCTCGCTGCCGGAGTACCTGAAGGTCCGCGAGGGCATCCCCATGCTGGAGTCCTGCATGCGGCCCGAGCTCGTCAAGGAGATCACCCTCCAGCCGGTGCGCCGGCACAAGGTGGACGCGGCCATCTTCTTCAGCGACATCGTGGTGCCGCTCAAGGCCGTCGGCATCGACGTCGACATCAAGCCCGGCATCGGCCCGGTCATCGCCGACCCGATCCGCACCGCCGAGGACCTGAAGCGGCTGCGCCCGCTGGAGCCGGACGACGTCCCCTACATCACCGAGGCCGTCGGCCTGCTGGTGGACGAGCTCGGCGGGACCCCGCTGATCGGCTTCGCCGGGGCGCCGTACACGCTGGCCAGCTACCTGGTCGAGGGCGGGCCCTCCAAGAACCACGAGAACACCAAGGCCATGATGTACGGGCAGCCCGAGCTGTGGGCCGCCCTGGTGGACCGGCTCGCGGACATCACCTCGGCCTTCCTCAAGGTGCAGATCGAGGCCGGCGCCTCGGCGGTCCAGCTGTTCGACTCCTGGGTCGGCTCGCTCGCGCCCGACGACTACCGCCGCTCGGTGATGCCGGCCAGCACCAAGGTCTTCGACGCCGTCGCCGGCTACGGCGTGCCGCGGATCCACTTCGGCGTCGGCACCGGAGAACTGCTCGGCCTGATGGGCCAGGCCGGCGCGGACATCGTCGGCGTCGACTGGCGGGTGCCGCTGAACGTCGCCGCCGAGCGGGTCGGCCCGGGCAAGGGCCTCCAGGGCAACCTCGACCCGGCCGTGCTGTTCGCGCCCACCAAGGTCGTCGAGACCAAGGCCCGCGAGGTGCTGCACGCCGCCCAGGCGCTCGGCACCAGCGGCCACATCTTCAACCTCGGCCACGGCGTGCTGCCGTCCATGGACCCGGACGCGCTCAGCCGCCTCGTCGCCTTCGTCCACGAGGCCAGCGCGCGCTGACCCGCCCCGCCGCGGCGGGCCGGACCGGCGTCACCCGGAGGTGACGTCGATCCCGGCCCGCCGCAGCAGCGCCGCCGTCACCCCGTCGCCGGGGCGCAGCCGCCCGTCGAACGTCCCGTCGTACACCTGCCCGCAGCCGCAGGACGGGCTGCGCGCCATCAGCAGCGCCCGCCGGGCGCCCGCCTCCTCGGCGGCGGCCAGCGCCGCCCGGGCACCGGCCAGGAACTCCGCGGTGCAGTCCGCCCCGGTCGCGTCCACCACCCGGGCCCGCCCGTCCAGCACGTCCGCGCCGTCCCCGCCCACGATCTCGGCCGGCGGCCGCGGCGTCGGCAGCCCGCCCGCCCCCTCCGGGCACACCACCACGGCCCGCCCCTCCCCGACCAGCCGCAGGGCCGCGTCGGAGGTCTTCGCCCGCCCGTCGTACCGGCAGGGGACCCCGGCCAGACACGCACTCACCACGATCGGTTCCATGGCACACAGGTTAGGTGGCGGCCGCCGTGCCCCTCCGACTGGCTGTCCCGGGGCCGGGCGCGAGCTGCCGGACCGGATGTACGCGCCCGGGGACGGGGGTCGGTTCGCCGACGGCCCCGACCACCTGCCGCAGGCGCCGCGGCACACCGACCCGATCGGCGGAGCACTGGTCCTCGCGGTGTCCCCGCAGCGCCGGCGGCACGGCGAAGTCGCCGGCGACCTGACGCCGAGGCCGGCATCCCGCCCCACCGGATCGTCGAGGAGGAAGAAGAGGACGGTCGGGCGCCGTGCACGTCCTCCCGGACACGGTCGGCCTCGCGCGAGCAGCGGATTGAGGCTTCCGGTGTAAGACCTGCGAGACTGCGGAGCATGTCGGAAGCACGGGTCGTCGTCGTCGGTGGTGGGATCGCGGGGCTGGCTGCGGCCGCCTTCCTGAGCGGGGCGGCCGGGGGGCCCGCGCGGGCGCGGGTGACGGTGCTGGAGGCGTCCGGGCGGGTCGGCGGGAAGCTGTGGGGCGGCGAGGTCGGCGGCGTCCGGGTGGACCTCGGGGCCGAGTCGGTGCTGGCCCGGCGGCCGGAGGCGGTCGAGCTGGCCCGGGCGGTCGGGCTCGGCGGGCAACTGGAGCCGCCGACCACCGCGAAGGCCGCGATCTGGACCCGCGGCGCGCTGCGGCCGCTGCCCGGCGGTCAGGTGATGGGCGTCCCCGGCGACCTGGCGGCGCTGGCCGCGTCCGGGGTGCTGAGCGACGAGGGCCTGGAGCGGGCCCGGCACGAACGGCCCACCGAGGTCGGCGAGGACGTCGCGATCGGCCGCTACGTCGCCGACCGGCTGGGCCAGGAGGTGGTGGACCGGCTGGTCGAGCCGCTGCTCGGCGGCGTCTACGCCGGCCGCGCCGAGGAGATCTCGCTGCGCGCCGCCGTACCGCAGCTGCTGTCGATCGCCCGCGGCGGCGGCTCGCTGGTCGAGGGGGTGCACGAGCTGGCCTCCCGGCCGAAGGTGGTCGGCACGCCGGTGTTCCAGGGCCTGCGCGGCGGCCTCGGCACCCTGCCCGGGGCGGTCGCCGCGGCCTGCGCGGCGGCCGGGGCGCAGGTGCGCACCGACGCGCCGGTGGACGGGCTGCGCCGCACCCCCGACGGCTGGCGGGTGGCGACCGGCGGCGAGGTGCTGCACGCCGACGCCGTGGTGCTGGCCGTCCCGGCCCCGGCCGCGGCCCGGCTGCTGCGCGAGGACGCCCCGGCGGCCGCCGCCGAGCTGGACGCCGTCGAGTACGCGGGCATGGCCCTGGTGACCCTGGCCTTCCGCCGCGCCGACCTGGCCGAGCTCCCGAGCGGCAGCGGCTTCCTGGTGCCGCCGGTGGACGGGCGGCGGATCAAGGCGTCGACCTTCTCCTCCAACAAGTGGGGCTGGCTGGAGCGCTCCGCGCCGGACGCGTTCCTGCTGCGCACCTCGCTGGGCCGGTACCGCGAGGAGGAGGCGCTGGGGCTGCCGGACGAGGAGCTGGTGGCGCGGTCACTGGCGGACCTGGAGGAGGCGATCGGGCTGACCGCCCGGCCGTACGACACCTTCGTCTCCCGCTTCTCGGCCGGACTGCCGCAGTACCCGGTGGGGCACCTGGAGCGGGTGGCCCGGATCCGGGCGGCCGCGGGGCGCGTGGGCGCGCTGGCGCTGTGCGGCGCCGCGTACGACGGGGTGGGCATTCCTGCGTGCATCGGTTCGGCGGCGGCGGCCGCCGAGGCCGTCGACAGACTGTTGACCCCGACGACCGGGGAAGGTTCCACGGAGAGGACAATGGGCGCATGACTGAGAGCGTTGAGCGGGAGCCGGAGCAGCGGCCCGAGAAGAAGAAGGCGCGCGACCTGAACCAGGTCATCCGCTACACCATGTGGTCGGTGTTCAAGCTCAGGGGCGCGCTGCCCGAGGACCGCGCCGCGCTGGCCGCCGAGGTGGACGAGCTGTTCGCCCAGCTGGACGCCAAGGACGTGACGGTGCGCGGCACCTACGACGTCTCCGGTCTGCGCGCGGACGCCGACATCCTGGTCTGGTGGCACGCCGCGGACTCGGACGACCTCCAGGAGGCGTACAACCGCTTCCGCCGCACCGGCCTCGGCCGGCTGCTGGAGCCGGTCTGGTCGAACATGGCGCTGCACCGCCCGGCCGAGTTCAACAAGTCGCACATCCCGGCCTTCCTGGCCGACGAGCGCCCGCGCGACTACGTCTGCGTGTACCCGTTCGTCCGCTCCTACGAGTGGTACCTGCTGCCGGACGCCGAGCGGCGCGCGATGCTCGCCGAGCACGGCCAGATGGCCCGCGGCTACCCCGACGTGCGGGCCAACACGGTGGCCTCGTTCGCGCTCGGCGACTACGAGTGGCTGCTCGCCTTCGAGGCCGACGAACTGCACCGGATCGTCGACCTGATGCGCGACCTGCGGCCGTCCCGGGCCCGGCTGCACGTCCGCGAGGAGGTGCCGTTCTTCACCGGCCGCCGCAAGCCGGTGAGCGAGCTGCTGAACGGCCTGGTCTGAGCGACCGCCGGCCCTGCCGGAGGCCGGCTTCCCCTCGGGGGGAGCCGGCCTCCGGCGTCCGGGTGGACGGAGCCCGCCGCGGCCCGCGCGGGCTCAGCCGCGGTGCGGGCCTCAGCCGCGGTGCGGGCGCAGGGCGGCGCGCAGGCGGGCGTCGGGCAGGGCGGCCGGGCCGTTCATTGCGACGGCGGTGAGCAGCTCGCGCTCCTCGTCGTCGGCCAGGCCGCGCTGGCGGGCCGGGCGGACCTCGCGCAGCACCTCCTGGCCGATCGGGGAGGCCCAGCGGGTGTACGGGTAGACGTCGACCCGGGCCATCAGCAGGGTGCCCGAGGTGAGCACCAGCGGCAGCGAGAACCAGGCGAGCGGGGCGAGGGTGTCACCGCCGGTGAAGCCGTCGAGGGCCAGCGAGGCGGCCAGCAGGACGAGGGCCAGCAGCAGCGCGTGCCGGACCTGCCGGATCACCACCACGGTGTTGCGCTGCACCAGGGCCGGGGTGGCCAGGCCCGCGAGCGCGAGCCGGGCGCCGATCTCCAGCACGGTGGGGTGCTCGGCCATCGCCCGGCGCAGCTCGTCCGTCCGGCACTGGCCCCCGGGGCCGACGGTGGCGACGACCGCCCGCTCCAGGCGGCTGCGGCCCCTGGGGTCGACCACGGTGGTCCAGCCGGTGTGCGCGAGGTGCAGCCGTCCGCGGCCGGCCATCAGGACGAGGGCGAGTTCGACGACCCGGTCCGGGCCGCCGGCCAGGTAGGCGGTCTCGTACAGGCCGATGCCGACGGCTTCGGGCGGCCGCAGGCCGTCCTGGCCGGCGAGGGCGTCGGCGGTGGCGGTCATCCGGACCAGCCGGACGCAGGACAGGACCGCCGCGACACAGGCCGGTATGAGGAACAGCAACCACATGGGCCATGTTCTATGCCTGCGCCGACGGCGGGCGGAACGTGTTCCCGGTGCGCGATACCGAACTGTGACGTCCGACGGGCGGGGGCGCGGGGTCAGGAACCGCCGCCGCAGCTCGACCCGCAGCCGCCCGACGAGCCGCAGCCGTGGGAGGTGGAGCCGCCGCCCGAGGAGCAGGAGGCGGAGCCGGGGGAGCCGCACCAGGAGGTGGATCCGCCGCAGGAGGCCCAGCCGGAGAGGCCGGCGCCGCCGGTGGCGGACGCGGTGGAGCGGGTCGAGCGGGTGGAGCGGCGGGCGCGGTGGCGGGCGCGGTCCCGGGCCACGAGCCGGTCGGCCTCCTCGGCCTCGGAGACCAGCACCGTGCGGAACTCCGGGGGCAGCAGCTCCGGCGGCGCGTCGGCCGGGCCGTCGAGGGCGATCGCCAGGAGCAGCTCGTCCGCGTTCGTCGGGGAGCCCTGGGTCGTCGGGGGGTCTTGGGCCGCCGGGGAGTCCTCGCCCGCCGGGGAGTCCGGGCCGGTCGGGGAGCCAGGGGCCTCGCCCGGCCGCCGCGGCAGGTGGCCGCGCAGTTCGGCGAGCCGGCGCCGCCCGGCCGCGGCGAGCAGCTCCCGGGGCGGCCGGGTGGCCGCCAGGGCGGCCGCTCCGGCGGCGAGCAGGGCCAGGGCCGTGGCCACGGCGGGCCGGTCCGGGCGCCCGCCGTCCAGCAGGACGGCGAGCAGGACGGCCAGCGCGAGGGGCGGCAGGGTCCAGCCGAGGAACCGGCGGGCCGTCCGGGCCGCGGGCAGCCGTTCGAGGTGGTGCAGCAGCCCGCGCTCGGCGAGCCCGGTGCCGACGGCCCGGACGCCGTGGTGGCCCATCGCCCCGCGGCGCAGGAACCGGTAGTTGATGTTGCCGGCCCGCTCGGCCCGGCCGAAGACCACCGCGTCCAGGTAGTCGTCCGGCCGCTGGCTGGCGGCGCTGATGGTGACGGTGACGCGGCCGTCGCGGCTGAGCACCAGCCGCTCCGCCAGGTACGACCGGACCAACGAGGTGTCGACGACCCGCCCGGGCCCTCCGGCCAGGAAGGCGATGTCGTGCGGGGAGAGCTCGGCCCCGACCGGGCGTTCGGCGGGGCTGACCCGCCGCCTGGTCCAGACGGCCGCGCAGATCCCCGCCGCCGACGGGACGGCCGCGACCAGGACGTACGCGTTCTGCCACATGCGAGCCTGCCGGGGGTCTCAGGAGCCGCAGCCGCCGCCGCAGCTCGATCCGCAACTGGAGGACGAGGAGCCGCAGCTCGACGAGGAGGACCCGCAGCCGGAGGAGGACGAGGAGCCGCACCCCGACGAGGACGACCCGCAGCCGGAGGAGCCGCAGCCGGAACCGGAGGAGCCGGAGTCGGAGGAGCCGCACCAGGCCGCGGAGCCGCCGTCCGAACCGGAGGAGCAGGAGGAGCCGGACGAGGACGAGGAGGACGACCCGGCGGCGTTCGCGGCGGCCGCCTGCCGGACGGCCTCCTCCTCGGCCGAGGCGGCCAGCATCGCGGCCTGGAGCTCCTGGTCCTCCAGCCCGGCGGCGGCCAGGCCGCCGAGGGCGAGCGCGCCCAGCAGCGCTCCGCCGGCCAGCCGGGGCGGCATCCCGGCGTTGGGCTTCCACGGGCGGCCCTGCATCAGGGAGAGCTGGCGCTCCCCGGCCGGGGTGATCCGGCTCCTCATCGGCGGGGTGGCGAGCAGCGAGACGAAGCCCACCACGAGGAGGACGCCCGGTATCCAGAGGTTCGGGCGCTCGTGGCCGGCGGCGCCGTCGTCCAGCAGCAGGGCGGCCACCGCCGAGGCGACGACGAGGAGCAGCGCGAGCCAGAGCAGCCGGCGGGCGGTGCGGGCCCGGCGCAGCCGCTCGGGGCGGCGCAGCAGGCCGCGGTCGGCCAGCCGGTCGCCGATCTCCTGGACGGCGGCGGAGCGCATCACGGCGCGGCGCAGCGGGCCGAGCTCGCGGCTGCCGGTCGGGCCGACGGCGTCCTGGACGGCCTGGTCGACGGCGTCGTACGGCTTGGCGCCGGTGAGCGTCACCAGGCCGGAGCGGCTGATCACGGCCTGCTCGCCCAGGTGCATCCGGACCAGGGCGGTGTCGAAGACCCGCCCCGGGCCGCCGGACAGGAAGGCCGTGTCGAGCAGCGGCAGGCCGCGGCCCGGCAGGCCTTTGGCGTACCGGACCCGGCCGACGGCCTGGCGGGTCAGGGAGGCGTGGAGGGCGGCGGCCAGCAGCAGGACGGCCGGGACGGTGAAGTAGCTGTTGTGCCACATGGGCGGTTCCCCCGAGGTGGTGACGGTTCGGCGGGGCCGGGAGGCCCGGTGGGTCGGGACGCGGGACGCGCGTCCCGGGGCGGCCTAGCGGCGCAGCGCCCGGCGCAGGCGGGCGAGCGGGCCCGGAGGCCGTACGGGTGCCGGGTGGAGCCACTGCTCCAGGGCCCGGCGGCGGTCGGCGGCGAGCGGGCCGCCGTCGGTGAGCACCCACCGGGCGAAGGCCCGGGCGTCGGCGTGGTAGCCGCCGGTCTGCGGATGGGAGCGGGCGTAGCGCAGGAAGAGCGGGCCGTACTGCTCCCCGAGCGCGCGGGGCAGCTCCGGGGCCACCCTGGCGGTGGTGTCCCGCCGCTTGGCGGCGAGGCCGGTGGACTGGGCGCGGACCTGGCGCTGGTCGAAGCCGGGCGGGACGGGGCCGCCGGCCACCAGGGCGGCCAGCAGCTCCTCCTGGCGCCGGGCCAGGCGCCGCCGGGCGGCGGCGAGGTCCTGGTCGGCGGCGGCCCGGTCGGCGGGGTTCGGGGTGGTGCCGGCCGGGTCGGCGCTGCCCTGGTCGGCGGCGGCCTCCCGCGCCGTGGTGTCGGCCGTCACCGGGTGCTCCCCTCCAGCACCCGGCGGACGGCGTCCAGTTCCCCGGCCAGCTCGCTGGGCGGCGGGAAGTTGGCGTCGCGCTCCAGCAGCACCCCGGGCGGGTCGGTGCGGGCGCACAGCTCGGCGAGCACCTCCAGCACCGGCTCGGTGACGGGGTGGGCGTGGGTGTCGTGCCAGACGCCGTCGACCAGGGTGCCGCCCGCGACGTGCACGTAGGCGAGCGCCTCCAGCGGCAGCCGGTCGAGCTCGGCGGCCGGGTCGAGGCCGAGGTTGACCCGGTTGGTGTGCAGGTTGGCGACGTCGACCAGCAGCCGGACGCCGGTCCGCTCGACCAGCTCGGCGAGGAACTCGCCCTCGGTGAACTCGTCGTCCGGCCAGGCGAGTTGGGCGGCGACGTTCTCCAGGGCGAGCGGCACCGGCAACTGCTCCCGGGCGATCCGGACGTTCTCGGCGATCACCCGCAGCGAGTCCCGGGTGCGGGGGACGGGCAGCAGGTGGCCGGCCTCCAGGCCGCCGGCCCGGACGAACGCCAGGTGTTCGGTCACCAGCGGGGAGCCGAGCGCCGTCGCGACCCCGGCGAGGCGGGCGAGGCGGTCGGGGTCGGGCAGGTCGGCGCCGCCGAGGCCGAGGCCGACGCCGTGCGGGACGACGGTCACGCCGCGTTCGCGCAGCACGGTCAGGGAGGTGGGCAGGTGGTCGGCGCAGACGTTCTCGGCGACCACCTCGACCCAGTCCAGGCCGGGTTGGCGCTCGACCACGGTGTCGATCTCGCTGCGCCAGCCGAGGCCGACGCCCAGGCGCGGCGGGGCCGGCCGGGGCGCGGTGCCCAGGGCAGGGGATGTCATCGGTTCGCCCCCTTCGGAGGGCCGGGTGGGAGGGCCGTCGGCCGGTGCGGCGTCGTCGCCGGGGCCGGGCGGCCGTGGTGCCGAGAATGTCCCCGGGCGTGACGGCTGCCAAGCCTCACCCGGTCTTCTCAGAGCATTATTTGAGCATGCCGCCCGGACCGTCAGGGACGTGGGTCCCGAGGACCCGCACCCCGAGGAGCCGGGCCGGGCCCGGGCCGCCGGAAAACCGGAGGCGCCGGGCGGGCGGGCGCGGCTAGCGTGGGAACCCATGACTCCTTCGCATACTTCCGCCGTGACGGTCCGTGACTTCCGCCCCGAGGACGCCGAGGCCGTGGCCGCCGCCCACCGGGCCGGGCGCGAGCACCTGGTGCTCTCCGCCGAGGCCCTGCTGTGGCTGGCCGCCCGGCCGAGCCCCGCCGAGCACTTCCGCATCTTCGTCGCCGAGCTGGACGGCCGGGTGGTCGGTGCGGTGCGCTGCGGCGTGGTGCTCGGGACGACGACCGAGGGCGTCGGCCACGCCAACGGCAGCGTGCTGCCCGGCTTCCGGCGGCGCGGCGCGGCCACCGCGCTGCTGGCCGCGGCCGAGCGGCACCTGGCCGCGCACGGGGTGACGGAGCTGCACACCTGGCTGGACGACGAGCCCGCGTCGCTGGCCTTCGCCACCGACCGCGGCTACCGGCTCGGCCGCGCCATGCACTTCGCCGGCCGGGACCTGGCGCTGCCGCTGCCGCCGGAGCCCGCGCGGCCGGCCGGCGTCGAACTGCGCCCGGCCGCGGACTGGGCGGCCGACCCGTACCCGGTGTTCCTGGTCGATGCGGACGCCGTCCGGGACGAGCCCGGCAGCGAGGTGCCGATGGACGCCCTCACGTACGAGGACTGGCTGCGCGACGACTGGGGCCGCCCGGACCGCGACCTGGCGCTGAGCGTCGTCGCGGCGGTGGACGGCCGCCCCGTCGCGTTCAGCATGGCGCAGACCGACGGGGTGGACCGTTACTGGTCCGCGTTCACCGCCTGCCACCGGGAGTTCCGCGGCCGGGGGCTGACCAAGTCGGCCAAGCTGGAGTCCCTGCGGCTCGCCGCGGCGGCGGGTCACCGGTACGCGTACACCAGCAACGACACGACCAACGGGCCGATGCTGGCGATCAACGCCTGGCTGGGGTACGAGCGCTGTGCGGGGGAGCGCAAGGGGATCAAGCGGCTGGAGCGGCCGACGGAGCGGGACGTCTGACGCCCTGACGCCCTGACCGGTGCTCCCGCGCCCGGGGGCCCCGGCGTCCCGGGGCCGGGTGCGGGCCACTTCGGCCAGATGTGGTCCAGACCATGCCGGACGAATCGGGACAGGTCGGGCCGCTTCGGGCGCGAAGTGGCTTGAACCGTAATGGTTTTGCTCCACCCCTGTCACAGCATGGGCATAATCGCGCACATGACGATCAGCCGTGCGAACGTGAGCGCGATTGCCGAGGACCTGTACGTGTGGCTCCCGCCCAAGCGGGGCTGGGGCCTGGCCAACTGCGGGCTGCTGGCCTCGGAGACCACCGCGCTCTGGATCGACACGCCGTACGACCCCTCGATGGCCGAGGAGTTCCTCGCCGCGAGCCGGCGGCTGCTGCCGGACGGGGTCGGGATCGACCGGGTGGTCGTCACCCACGCCAACGGGGACCACCTGTGGGGCGCCGGGGTGCTGCCGGACGCCGAGGTGATCGCCACCCGCGAGGCGCTGGAGCACATCCACTGGGAGCCCAGCCCGCAGCAGCAGCACGCGCTGGTCGTCAACAGCGATCCGGACTCGCCGCTCGGCGGCTACCTCAAGGAGCACTTCGGGGCGTTCGACTGGTCCAGCACCGAGCCGGTGCGCCCCGACACCGTCTTCACCGGCGAGCTGGAGCTGACCGTCGGCCGCCACCCGGTGCAGATCACCAGCCTGCCCGCCGCCCACACCGGCGGCGACCTGATGGTCCACCTCCCGCACCAGCGCGCGGTGTTCACCGGCGACGTGATCTTCTCCTCGACGCCCGAGCAGCCCGGCGACCACCCCTCGCACTGGGCCGGACCGCTGGAGAACGTCATCGGCGCCTGCGAGCGGGCCCTCGCCACCGGTGCGGAGATCTTCGTGCCGGGCCACGGCCCGGTGCTCGACCGCGAGGGCGTGCGGGAGCACATCGGCTACCTCGCCTACGTCCGCGAGCGCGCCCACGCCCTGCACGCCGCCGGGATACCCGCGCTGGACGCCGCCCGGCGGGTGATCGCCGAGCAGCGCCACCCCGAACTCGGCCTGCCCGAGCGGCTGGTGCTCACCGTCGCGGCCGAGTACCGACACCTGGACGGCTCGGCGGCCCCGGGCGTCCTGGAGGCCATGGGCCAGGTCGCCCTGGTGGCCCGGGAGCTGGCCGAGGACGCGGCCCGCGCCCAGCGGCCGCGCCCCGTCCGGCGCTGACCCCGCCCCGTACCGGACCCCTCGCACCGAACCCGCACCGAGCCCCCGTCAGGCGGCGCACCACCCGGTCCACCCCGCACGCACCCCGCACGCACCCCGAGGACTCCGATGACGCAGATCGCGCTGATCGCCGTGGCGCTGGTCGCCGCCGTGGTCGCGGCCGTGCTCGCCCGCGGCCGGGCCCTCGCCGTCGCCCGGGCGACGGCCGCCGAGGCCGCGCTCGGCCGGGGCGAGGAACGCGCCCGGGCCGCCGAGGGCAGGCTCGCCCGCGCGGAGCAGCAGCAGCGCGAGGCGCAGGAGGCCGCCCGGCGCTCCGCCGAGGAGGCCGGGCGGGCGGAGGAGCGCACCCGGGCCGCCGAGACCAGCGTCCGCGAGGCCCAGGAGACGGCCCGGCAGGCGCAGGACACCGTCCGGGAGACCCTGCAGCAGGGCGCCGCCGCGACCGCCCGGGCCGAGCGGGCCGAGGCCGCGCTCGCCGCCGCCGAGGCGCGGGGCGCCGCGCTGCTCGCCGAGATCGGCCACCTCGCCCAGGAGCGGGTCGCCGCGACCGCCGTACGGCTCACCCACGGCAACGCCCCGCTGGTCGGCCCGCTGGACCCGCAGGCCGTCGGCCCCGAGGCCGTCCGGGCGCTGCAGACCGTCCTGGACGCCACCCAGGCCGCCCTCACCGACGAGCGCGAGCGGGTGGACGCCGCCGCCCGCGCCGCCATGCGCGGCGCCACCTCCCGGATCCAGACGCTGCTGTACCAGATCCAGAGCCTGGTCCAGCAGCTCCAGCACGAGAACGACGACCCCCGGCTGCTGGAGGTCGACTTCCGCAACGAGGTCGCGCTGCGCCGGATCCAGACGGTCGCGGTGCTCTGCGAGGCCTGGCCGGGCCTGGCCCGCACCGACTCACCGCTCGCCGAGGTGGTCGTCGGAGCGCTCTCCCGGGTGCCCGGCTACGCCCGGATCAAGGTCGCCAACCACCTGCGCGAGCAGCGCCTCGCCGTGGTCGCCCGGGCCGCCGAGCCGATCGCCGTCACCATCGCCGAGCTGCTGGCCAACGCCACCGCCTACTCCCACCCGGAGACGGACGTCCCGGTCACCGTCCAGCAGGGCGGCCGCGGCGCGCTGGTGATCATCGACGACAGCGGCATCGGCATGGACGAGGACCAGCTGCGGCGCGCCCGCCGCCTGCTGGCCGGCCCGCCCGACATGCTGCTCACCGAGCTCGGCAACCCGCCCAAGACCGGGTTCGCGGTGATCGGCAAGCTGGCCCGCCAGTACGGCTTCTCCTGCCACATCGAGCCCTCGCCGTACGGCGGCATGCGGACCATCCTGCGCATCCCGGCCGCGCTGGTGACCGTCGTGGACGACGCGCAGCCGCTGTCGGTGCTCACCCCGCTGCCGCTGCGGGCCGGCGCGGGCCCGGCCCCGGCGCCCCCCGTCGCGGCCGTCCCGCCGATGCGCGACGCGGACGAGCGGGACTTCCCGCAGCTCGCCGACCGCCACGACCGGCCCGGCCCGCACCCGGCCCCGGCCATCCGCGTGGTGCCCGACCCGGCCGGGCAGGACGGGCCGGCGGGGCAGGACGGGCCGGCGGGGCAGGCCCCGGCCGCGGAGGCACCCGCGGCGGACGCCCCCGCGACGGAGGCGCCGGTGGCCGACGACGGCACCGGCCTGCCCACCCGGCGCCGCCGCCGTCCGCCACTCGCCGGGCAGCCGCCCGCCGAGCGGCCGGCCACCGAGCGGGTGTCCGAGCCGAAGCGCGCTCCCGCCACCGCCCGTACCCCCGAGCAGGCCGCCGCGCACTGGCAGGCGTTGCAGCAGGGCACCGACTCCGGCCGGGCCGCCGTCGCCCGGGCCGAGCGCGAGGAGGCCGCCCGCGGCGGCGGCACCGGCGGCACCACGGGCGGCGCCGGCACCGGTACGGCGCCCACCGCCCCCGGCGGCACAGCTCCCGGCGGCACCACCCCCGGCGCCACCCCCGCCGACCGCGACCCCGGTGACCAGAGCACCGGTCCGACCTCAGAAGGAGCCGAGCAGTGAGCAGCACGCCCAGCCCGACCGCCACCGACGAGATCTCGTGGGTGCTGACCCCGCTGCTGGAGCTGCCGGGGGTGCTGCACGCGGTCGTCGCCACCGGGGACGGCCTGGTCGAGGGCGCCTCGGACGGCCTGGAGCGCGCCTCGGCCGAGCGGGTCGCCGCGATGACCGCCACCGTGCACGCCGCCGCCCGGGCCTTCACCACCGCGTTCACCGACGCCGAGCGGCCCCGGCTGGCCCAGACCGTGGTGGAGTCCGACCTCGGCTACGCCGTCGTGGTGCCCGCCGGGGAGAACACCTCGCTCGCCGTGTTCACCACGCCGGACGCCCAACTCGGCAACGTGGCCTACCAGATGCAGCTTCAGGTCGCCGCCCTCGGCCGCGCGCTCGCGAGCCCGACCCGGCGGCAGGACGACGACGGGCGGTCATGACCGCCCCCCGCAGGCGGATGGTGCCCGCCTACCTGGCCACCGGCGGCCGCACCCGCCCCGGCACCAAGGGCTTCGAACGGCTGACCGTGCTGTTCGCCGACCGCGCCGACCCGCCGGACGCGCTGGAACCCGAGCACCGCCGGCTCTGGGAACTACTGCGCCCCGGCGCGCTGACCGTGGTGGAGGCCGCCGCGCACCTGAGCCTGCCGGTGAGCGCCACCGTCTTCCTCGCGGCCGATCTGGTCGAGGCGGGCTGCCTGCACGCCCGCGCGCCGATCCCGCGAGCCCAGCAGACCGACCGCACCATCGTCGAGAGGCTCCTCGTTGGACTCCGCGCGCTCCGGTGACCCGGCCGCCCGGCCGGACCCGGAAGACCAGAGCAGGGTGGGCTACCTGCCCGACCAGGACCAGACGCTGATGAAGCTGGTGGTGGCCGGCCCGTTCGGGGTCGGCAAGACCACCCTCATCCGCACCCTCTCCGAGATCGCCACCCTGCACACCGAGGAGGCGATGACGGAGACCGGCCGCCCGGTGGACGACCTGGCCGGCGTGCCCGGCAAGTCGACCACCACCGTCGCCGTCGACTTCGGCCGGCTCACCCTGCCCGGCAACGTGGTGCTCTACATGTTCGGCACCCCCGGCCAGCGCCGCTTCTTCCCGCTCTGGCAGGACATCGCCCGCGGCGCGGTGGGCGCCCTGGTGCTCGCCGACACCCGCCGGCTGGCCGACTCCTTCGAGATCATGGACATGGTCGAGGAGCAGGGCCTGCCGTACGCCGTCGCCGTCAACCGCTTCCCGGACGCACCGGAGCACCCGGTCGAGGTGCTGCGCACCCACCTGGACCTGCACGCCGCCACCCCGCTGCTGCTCTGCGACGCCCGCGAGCGGGAGAGCAGCCTGGACGCGCTGATCGCGCTGGCCGAGCACGTCCTGGACGCCCTGCCCGCCGCCCCCGCGGCCCCCGCCGCCCCCGTCGCCGCCCCCGTCGCCGCCCCCGTCGCCACCCCGGAGCAGCCGTGACCGTCGAGTCCCGCCCGACCCCGATCCACGGCCCGGTCTTCGCCGCCGACCCCCAGTCGGTCTACGAGCGGCTGCGGCGGCACGGCGCGGTCGCCCCGGTGGAGATCGCGCCAGGCGTCGAGGCCCTGCTGGTCACCGACTACCAGGCCGCGCTGGACCTGCTGCGCGACACCGACACCTTCTCCAAGGACTCCCGGGCCTGGCAGCGGACCGTCCCGGCGGACTCCCCGCTGCTGCCGGTGCTCGGCTACCGGCCGACGGCGCTGTTCAGCGACGGCGAGACGCACGCGCGCTACCGGGCGGTGATCACCGACGCCCTGGCGATGTTCGAGCCGCACCGGCTCCAGCGGCAGGTCGCCGAGACCGCGCACCGGCTGATCGACCGCTTCGCCGCCGTCGGGCACGCCGACCTGATCGCCGAGTACGCCCGCCGACTGCCCGCCTTCGCGCTCACCACCTGGTTCGGCGTGCCGCAGGAGCAGCGGGAGGAGGTGGTGGACGCGATCACCGGGCTGATCGAGTCCACCGCGGGCGCCGGCGCCTCGTACGGCAAGCTCGTGGCGGTGGTCACCGCGATGGTCGCCGAGCGCCGCGCGCGCCCCCGGCACGACCTCACCTCCATGTACGTCACCCACCCGGTCGGGCTGGACGACGACGAGGTGATCCGGCAGATCACCCTGACCCTGATCGCCGGGCACGAGCCGACCACCAACCTGATCGGCAACGCCCTGCTGCGGCTGCTCACCGACGCCCGCTACGCCGGCTCGCTGTTCGGCGGGGCGATGACCGCCCACCAGGCGATCGACGAGGTGCTCTGGCACGAGCCGCCGATGGCCAACCTCTCGGCCCACTACCCGCGGTACGACATCACCTTCCACGGCCGGGAGATCAAGGCGGGCACGCTGGTCCTGGTCTCGTACGCGGCCGCCAACTCCCAGGCCGCGCCCCCCACCGACGACGGCGGGCTGCGCAGCGGCGAGAGCGCCCACCTGGCCTGGGCGGCCGGCCCGCACGCCTGCCCGGCGCGGGACCCGGCCCTGCTGATCTCGATCACCGCCATCGAGCAGCTGGGCAGCCGCCTCAGCGACCTCGAACTGTCCACCCCGGCCGAGGACCTGCTCTGGCGCCCGGGCCCGTTCCACCGCGCCCTGATGCACCTGCCGGTCCGCTTCCAGCCGGTGGAGGGGTAGCCCGGCCCCGGCCGGTGGAGACGGCACGGGGCCCGGACGCCGGTCCGGGCCCCGTGCCGCTCGGCCGGTGCTACTCGGCCGGCTTCAGCGTCAGCGAGACGCTGTTGATGCAGTAGCGCTGGTCGGTCGGGGTGCCGTAGCCCTCGCCCTCGAAGACGTGCCCGAGGTGCCCGCCGCAGCGGGCGCAGCGGACCTCGACCCGGCGCATGCCGAGCGAGGTGTCCTCGATGTACTGGACCCGGTCCCCGGCCAGCGGCGCGTAGTAGGACGGCCAGCCGCAGTGGCTGTCGAACTTGGTCTCGGAGCTGAACAGCTCGGCCCCGCAGGCCCGGCAGCTGTAGACGCCGACGGTCTTGGTGTCGGTGTACTCGCCGGTGAACGGGCGCTCGGTGCCCGCCTCGCGGAGCACGTGGTACTCCTCGGGGCTGAGCTGGGCGCGCCACTCGGCCTCGGTCTTCTCGATCTCGTAGCTCATCACGGCTCCCGGTCGCGGTGGACGTCGGACGGACGGACGTCAGACGTTGGAGGCAACGTTCGCGAGGTGCCGGAGGATTTCCGGTCCGAGGTTGGTGACGTCGCCCGCGCCCATGGTGAGCAGCAGGTCGCCCGGGCGGGCGAGGCCGGCCAGGACGGCGGGGGCGGCGGCGAACGAGTGCTCGGCGAGGACCTCGGCGCCGGCCCGGCGGGCCGCGTCGACGATCAGCTCGCTGGTCACGCCGGGGATCGGGTCCTCGCGGGCCGGGTAGATGTCCAGCACCACCGAGGCGTCGGCCAGCGCCAGGGCCCGGCCCATCTCCTCGGAGAGCTGCTGGGTGCGGCTGAACAGGTGCGGCTGGAAGACCACCAGCACCCGGCCGTCGCCGGTCAGGCCGTCGCGGATCGCCTCCAGGTCGGCGGCCATCTCGGTGGGGTGGTGGGCGTAGGAGTCGACCACCTGGACCCCGCCGGCCTCGCCCTTGAGCTGGAGGCGCCGGCGCACACCGGTGTAGGCGCCGAGGGCCTTGGCCAGGTCGGCGGCCGGGACGCCCAGCGCGACGCCGGCGGCCAGCGCGGCCACCGCGTTGTGGGCGTAGTGCCGGCCGGGCACCGAGACGGTGAAGGCCAGCTCGGCGCCGTCCAGCAGCACGGTGACCTCGCTGGTCATGCCGCGGGCGACCACCGAGAGCACCCGCAGGTCGGCGTCCTCGGCGGAGCCGACCGTCACCACGTTCAGGCCCGCGCGGCCGGCCACCCGGGCGGTGAGCTCGCGGGCGCCGTCGTGGTCGGCCGAGACCACCAGGGTGCCGCCGGGGACGATCCGGCCGACGAAGGTCTCGAAGGACTCGTAGATCTCCTCGATCGAGGCGTAGTTGGCGTGGTGGTCCAGCTCCACGTTGAGCACGATCGCCACCTCGGGCGCGTACTTGTGGAAGCTGCGGTCGCTCTCGTCCGCCTCGGCGACGAAGATCCCGCCGGTGCCGTGGTGGGCGTTGGAGCCGGGCGCGTCGAGGTCGCCGCCGATCGCGTAGGACGGGTCCAGGCCCAGCTCGCCGAGGGCGACGGCGAGCATGCTGGTGGTGGTGGTCTTGCCGTGGGTGCCGGCCACCGCCAGCGCCCGGCGGCCGCCCATCAGCGCGGCCAGCGCGTCGGAGCGGTGCACCACCGGGATGCCGCGCTCGTGGGCGGCGACCAGCTCCGGGTTGTCGGTGCGGATCGCGCTGGAGACGACGACGCTGCTGGTGCCGTCCGGCACGTGCTCGGCGGCGTGGCCGACGTGCACGGTGGCGCCGAGGGCGCGCAGCGCCAGGACGGTCTCGGACTCCTTGGAGTCGCTGCCCGAGACGCTGGCCCCGCGCACGGCGAGGATCTTCGCCAGGCCGGACATCCCGGCGCCGCCGATGCCGATGAAGTGCGGGGCGTGCAGGTCGTGCGCGGCGTCGTTCAAGGCGTGGCTCCGTACGGGCGGGGGCAGACAGGGCGGGCGGACGGGACGGGAAGACGGAATCGTCCTCGCGGGCGGACCGCAAGGACGATTCTGCACCACCGGCGCGGCAGGCTAGGAGTCGCTGGCGAAGAGCCTGAGCACCGGGACCCCCACCTTGTGCCGGGCCTGGGAGGCCCAGTCGCGGTGGAAGAACTCCTCCACGAAGTGCGGCGAGGTGAGCACCACCACCTCGTCCGCCCGCTGCTCCCCGACCACCGCGCGCAGCCGGTCCAGCGGCTTCTCCTCGACCAGCTCGCCCACCGCCTCGGCACCGGCCGCGCGCAGGTGGCGCAGGCTGTGCTCCAGCGACTCGGTGGCCACGGTCGGGGTGCTCTCGGACTCGTCGTGCTCGTGCACCACCTTGTCGAGGTGGCCGAGGGCGACGTCGTCGAGCGCCCGCAGCAGCTCGTCCTGCTTGCCGCGCGGCTGCATCAGGACGACGAAGGACACCTCCTCCTCGCCGTGGAGCGTGGTGACGAGTTCCACGTCCGCGTCGGAGAGAGCCTTTTCGATCATCAGTACGGTCTTGAACACGTGAGTCCCTTCCAGTGGCCGGCCCCGGGCCCCGGCATCGCATAACGGGATCACGATCAGGGGGTCACGGGGTCATCCGAACCCGGGTGGCGCAGGTAGCGGGTGAAGAGGAATCCTTTCTGCTCGATCAATGAGACCAGCCGCATCCGCTGCACGTCCGGCATTCGGGCATCGTGCAGGATGCGCGGCGCGTCGCCGCCCGTGACCAGCGGCGCCAGCGAGAGGCACAGCTCGTCCAGCAGGCCGTCCGCCGCGAGCTGCCCCAGCAGGCGCGGGCCGCCCTCGGTCAGCTGCCGCGTCCAGCCCCGCTCGGCCAGGGCCGCCAGGCCCGCCCGCAGGTCCACCGAGCCGGTGCCGGCGACCACCAGGTCGGCCACCTCGGCGACCGCCCGGCGGCGCTCCGCCGAGGCGTCCTCGGTGGTGATCACCACCGTCCTGACCAGCGGTTCGGTGAACAGCGGCGCGGTCAGGTCCAGCTGGAGCGAGCGGGTCACCACGGCGATCGCCGGGGCGGGCGCCTGGCCCGCCGCCGCGCGGGCCGCCGCGAACTGCCCACGGGCCCGGGCCGGCCGGTAGCCCTCGGCACGGACCGTCTCCGCGCCCACCACTACCACGTCCGCCAGGGCCCGCAGCACCCCGAAGATCCGCTTGTCGCCATCCCCGGAGAGGCCCTCGGACAGCCCGTCCACCCTGGCCCCGCCGTCCAGGCCGGACACCATGTTGGCGCGCAGCCAGGGGCGCCCCTGATTCACCTGTTCGGGGTACGCGTAGACGGCGGCGAGCGATTCCAGTGCGGCCGGATCGGCGGGCCGCGCACCCAGCGGGCTGATCAACTGTTGCATGCCCCCAGTCTTCCACCGCGGGCCGCGGCGGCCCCGGACCGCGGGTCGTGCGGACGGCGTACCGGGCAGGCGTACCCTCTACTGATGTGCCCGCAGCCTCCCACCCCGCCACCGCGCCCGAGCCGATAGCCGGCGCACCCGCGTCCGGCGCGCCGATCGCGCTCACCGACCGCCGTCCCGTCGTGCCCGCCGAGCGGCTGGTCGCCGAGATGGTCCCGCCGCCCCGGTTCGCCGACGTGAGCTTCGGGACGTACATCCCGGACCCGGCCCAGCCGAGCCAGTACGAGGCCGTCCAGGTCCTGGAGCAGTTCGCGGCCACCCTCGGCAGGGGAAACGGTTCCGCGCCCAAGCGCGGCTGGTTCCGCCGCTCCGCCCCTGCGCCCGCCGGCCCGGCCGGGGTCTACCTCGACGGCGGCTACGGCGTCGGCAAGACCCACCTGCTCGCCTCGCTCTGGCACGCCGCCCCCGGGCCCAAGGCCTTCGGCACCTTCGTCGAGCTGACCAACCTGGTCGGCGCGCTGGGCTTCCAGCAGGCCGTGCAGACCCTCTCCGGGCACACCCTGCTCTGCATCGACGAGTTCGAGCTGGACGACCCGGGCGACACCGTGCTGGTCTCCACCCTGCTCGGCCGGCTCGTCGACAACGGCGTGAAGCTCTGCGCCACCTCGAACACCCTGCCGGAGAAGCTCGGCGAGGGCCGCTTCGCCGCCGCCGACTTCCTGCGCGAGATCCAGGGCCTGTCCGCGCACTTCCGCCCGATGCGGATCGACGGCCAGGACTACCGCCACCGCGGCCTGCCGGACGCCCCGCCGCCGTACTCCGACGAGGCCGTCGAGGCCGCCGCGGCCCGCACCCCCGGCGCCTCCCTGGACGACTTCGACGCCCTGCTCGGCCACCTCTCCGCCGTCCACCCCAGCCGCTACGGCGCGCTGCTGGACGACGTGGCCGCGGTCTGCCTGCGCGGCGTGCGGCAGATCGACGACCAGTCCACCGCGCTGCGCCTGGTCGTGCTCGCCGACCGGATGTACGACCGCGAGCTGCCGATCACCGCCTCCGGCCTGCCCTTCGACCAGGTCTTCCCCGAGGAGATGCTCCGCGGCGGCTACCGCAAGAAGTACCTGCGGGCCGTCTCCCGCCTGGTCGCCCTCGCCCGGGACAGCGCCGGCTAGGCCCCGCTTGTCGGTGGTGGGTCGTACCGTTGAGTGGTGCGTCCCATCACGAGTATTGAGCGGTCCGTGGCGCCCTTCGAGGTCGTCAGCCCCTTCCAGCCGAACGGCGACCAGCCGGCGGCGATCGCCGAGCTGGAACGGCGGATCAGGGGAGGGGAGAAGGACGTCGTGCTGCTCGGTGCCACCGGCACCGGCAAGTCGGCCACCACGGCCTGGATGATCGAGAAGCTGCAGCGGCCCACCCTGGTGATGGCGCCGAACAAGACGCTGGCCGCGCAGCTCGCCAACGAGTTCCGCGAGCTGCTGCCGAACAACGCGGTCGAGTACTTCGTCTCGTACTACGACTACTACCAGCCCGAGGCGTACGTCCCGCAGACGGACACCTACATCGAGAAGGACTCCTCGATCAACGAGGAGGTCGAGCGGCTGCGCCACTCGGCGACCAACTCGCTGCTCACCCGGCGGGACGTGGTCGTGGTCGCCTCGGTCTCCTGCATCTACGGCCTCGGCACCCCGCAGGAGTACGTGGACCGGATGGTGCAGCTCAGGGTCGGCCAGGAGATCGACCGGGACGACCTGCTGCGCCGCTTCGTCGACATCCAGTACGCCCGCAACGACATGGCCTTCACCCGCGGCACCTTCCGGGTCCGCGGCGACACCGTCGAGATCTTCCCGGTCTACGAGGAGCTCGCCGTCCGGATCGAGATGTTCGGGGACGAGATCGAGGCGCTCTACACCCTGCACCCGCTCACCGGCGAGATCATCAGCCAGGACGACTCGGTCTACGTCTTCCCCGCCTCGCACTACGTGGCCGGCCCCGAGCGCATGGAGCGCGCGATCAACGGCATCGAGGCGGAGCTGGCGCAGACGCTCGCCCGGCTGGAGAAGCAGGGCAAGCTGCTGGAGGCCCAGCGGCTGCGGATGCGCACCACCTACGACATCGAGATGCTGCGCCAGATCGGCACCTGCTCGGGCGTCGAGAACTACTCGATGCACTTCGACGGCCGCGAGCCCGGCTCCCCGCCGAACACCCTGCTCGACTACTTCCCGGAGGACTTCCTCCTGGTCATCGACGAGTCGCACGTCACCGTCCCGCAGATCGGCGCGATGTACGAGGGCGACGCCTCGCGCAAGCGCACCCTGGTCGAGCACGGCTTCCGGCTGCCCTCCGCGATGGACAACCGCCCGCTGAAGTGGGAGGAGTTCCTGGAGCGGATCGGCCAGACCGTCTACCTGTCGGCGACGCCCGGCCCGTACGAGCTGTCGCGCGGGGACGGCCAGGTCGAGCAGATCATCCGACCGACCGGCCTGATCGACCCCGAGGTGATCGTCAAGCCGACCGAGGGCCAGATCGACGACCTGGTGCACGAGGTCCGCCGGCGGGTCGAGCGCGACGAGCGCGTCCTGGTCACCACGCTGACCAAGAAGATGGCCGAGGACCTCACCGACTACATGCTCGGCCTGGACATCCGGGTCCGGTACCTGCACAGCGACGTGGACACGCTGCGCCGGGTGGAGCTGCTGCGCGAGCTGCGGGCGGGCCGGTTCGACGTGCTGGTCGGCATCAACCTGCTGCGCGAGGGCCTGGACCTGCCCGAGGTGTCGCTGGTGGCGATCCTCGACGCGGACAAGGAGGGCTTCCTGCGCTCCGGCACCTCGCTGATCCAGACGATCGGCCGCGCGGCGCGCAACGTCTCCGGCCAGGTCCACATGTACGCGGACCGGATCACCCCCGCGATGGAGAAGGCCATCGACGAGACCAACCGCCGCCGGGCCGTGCAGCAGGCCTACAACCAGGAGCACGGTATCGACCCGCAGCCGCTGCGCAAGAAGATCGGCGACATCCTGGACACCCTCGCCCGCGAGGACGTGGACACCGGCGAGCTGCTCTCCACCGGGTACCGCGGGTCCGGCAGGGCCAAGGCCCCGGTGCCGGCCCTGGGGGCGGAGCGCAAGCCGGCCAGGTCGCTGCCGGCCGCCGAGCTGGCGGATCTGATCCAGGAGATGACCGACCGGATGCACACGGCCGCCGCCGACCTCCAGTTCGAGGTCGCGGCCCGGCTGCGCGACGAGGTGAAGGAGCTGAAGAAGGAGCTGCGGCAGATGCGCGAGGCCGGTGTGGCCTGAGGCCTACGGGGCGGGGCTTGGCCGGTTCGGCACCGGTCAAGCCCCGCGGTGTCTCAGACTCGCCACAAACCGGGTAACCCGGAGGAGTCGCGGGTGCCGCAGGCCCTAGGCTGGCCTGCGGCATCGTGCCCCGGGGACGGGGTGGCGGGCCGTCACAGAGGGGGCCTCAGCCGGGGGACGGCGACGGGGTGTTCCATCGGGGAGCCGTGCGGCAGCGACCGCGCGGCCGGCAGAGAGGACAACGCCGTGTCGGTGAACCTGGCCAAGGGGCAGCGGGTCAGCCTCCAGAAGGGGCAGGGCAGCGCCCTGACCGTGGTCCGGATGGGCCTCGGCTGGCGGGCCGCCCCCAAGCGCGGGCTGTTCGGCAGCCGGACGCGGAAGATCGACCTGGACGCCTCGGCGCTGCTGTACGCCGAGAAGACCCCGTCCGACGTGGTGTTCTTCTCGCACCTGGAGAGCAACGACGGCTCCGTGCGGCACACCGGCGACAACCTGGAGGGCGGCTCGGGGGCCGAGGACGACGAGGCGATCCTGGTCGACCTGGTGCACGTGCCGGTGAACATCACCCAGGTGGTGTTCACGGTCAGCTCGTACACCGGGCAGACCTTCGCCGAGGTGCAGCGGGCGCACTGCCGGCTGGTGGACGAGTCCACCGGGCTGGAGCTGGCCCGCTACGAGCTGGCGGGCGGCGGGCCGCACACCGGGCAGATCATGGCCAAGGTGGTCCGGGACGGCGACGGCGGCTGGGAGATGCAGGCGATCGGCGCCCCGGCCAAGGGGCGCACCTTCCAGGACCTGCTGCCGGCGATCGAGCCGTTCCTGTAGCGGGGAGCGACGTCCTTTACCTTCTTTACCTTCCCTTGGGCTTCCTGTTACTCTCGGGGCAGCGGAGGGGAGTATTCCTCGACAGCCGACCCCGTCATCACGGGTGCCCGTCGCGGCACCCCGGGGCGCTGGCCCGACGGGCGGAAGAGACCTCCGGCAGTGACGATGACTGTCTCGCCTACCTGCCGGAGGAGCAGTAGTGGACGTTTCCGTAACCCTGTGGGTCTCCACGATCCTGGTGCTGATCGCACTGGTCGTGGCCGACTTCTTCATCGGAGGGCGCAAGCCGCACGAGGTCTCGATCAAGGAGGCCGGGATCTGGACGGCCGTCTGGGTCGCCCTCGCGGTGCTCTTCGGCGGTTTCCTCTGGTGGCACTCCGGCGGGCAGCCGGCGGGCGAGTTCTTCGCGGGCTACATCACCGAGAAGTCGCTCAGTGTCGACAACCTCTTCGTGTTCATCCTGATCATGGGCAAGTTCGCGGTGCCCAGGATCTACCAGCAGCGCGTGCTGATGTTCGGTGTGATCATCGCGCTGGTCCTCCGGGCGGTGTTCATCGCCGGCGGCGCCGCGCTGGTCTCCGAGTTCTCCTGGGTGTTCTTCGTCTTCGGCGCGTTCCTGGTCTGGACGGCCTGGAAGCTGATCAAGGAGGCCCGGGCCGAGGAGGAGGGCGAGGAGGAGTTCGAGGAGAACCGCGTCCTCAAGGCGATCACCCGCCGCTTCCCGGCCACCGAGGACTACCGCGGCACCAGGCTGCTCGTCCGGGAGGACGGCCGCCGGCTGATCACCCCGATGCTGGTGGTGATGCTGGCGATCGGCACCACGGACGTGCTGTTCGCGCTGGACTCGATCCCGGCCATCTTCGGCCTCACCCAGGACCCGTACATCGTCTTCACCGCCAACGCCTTCGCGCTGATGGGGCTGCGCCAGCTGTACTTCCTGATCGGCGGGCTGCTGAAGAAGCTGGTCCACCTGTCGTACGGGCTGTCGGTGATCCTCGGCTTCATCGGCCTGAAGCTGGTGCTGCACGCCGCGCACGAGGCGGGCGCCACCTGGGCCCCGGAGATCGGCATCCCGTTCTCGCTGGGCTTCATCGTGGTGGTGCTGGCGATCACCACCGTCACCAGCCTGCGGGCCGCCAAGAAGGCCGGGCAGGACGAGCGCGAGACGCTCGACGCCTGAGCCGCCGCGCCCGTGCCGGGGCCCCGCGACCGCTTCCGGTCGCGGGGCCCCGGCCGTGCGGCGGGGCGGGCTACCAGCCGCGCTCGCGCCACTCGGCCAGGTGCGGACGCTCGGCCCCGAGGGTGGTGTCGTTGCCGTGGCCGGGGTAGACCCAGGCCTCGTCCGGCAGGACGTCGAAGATCTTCGCGGTGACGTCCCGGTAGAGGCTCTCGAAGGCCTGCGGGTCCCCCCAGGTGTTGCCCACGCCGCCGGGGAAGAGGCAGTCGCCGGTGAAGACGTGCGGGTGGCCCTGGGGGTCGTCGTAGACCAGCACGATCGCGCCCGGGGTGTGCCCGACCAGGTGCCGGACGGTCAGCTCCACCTCGCCGACCCGCAGCGCGTCGCCGTCCGCGAGCAGCAGCTCGGTGGGCACCTCGATGCCCTCGGCGTCGTGCTCCCCGGCCGCGGTGCGGGCGCCGGTGGTGGCGACCACCTCGGCCAGCGCGCCCCAGTGGTCGTGGTGGCGGTGGGTGGTGACCACCGTCGCGAGCTCGTCCCCGACGGTCTCCAGCAGCACCGGGGCGTCCGCGGCGGCGTCGATCAGCAGCTGCTCGTCGGTGGCCCGGCAGCGCAGCAGGTAGGCGTTGTTGTCGTACGGCCCGACAGCCACCTTGGTGATGATCAGATGGGCCAGCTCCCGTACGTCCGGCGCCCCGCCGACCTTGACCGCTCCGTGGTACGTCATCCGTTCGCTCCCTCTCCAGTGGCTCCTGGGATCATCCTCGCGCCGTCAGCCCATCGGGGGAAGCTGGGGCAGCGCGGTGCCGGGGGCGTGGCGCAGCCCGTCCCCGGTGGAGCGGTGTTGCCGTACTTCCAACCCATTTTGCTGATCACTATCAGATCTGCGGGCGATGCGGCAGGGGTTTGCCAAAACCTTGGCAGGCTGGGATCGTGATGGAGCTCATACAGGGGAGGGTCAATGAGTACACCGGGGCTTGATACACAGCCGAGTGCGGCTACGTATGATCTGGAAGATCTGATCGCCGAGGCGTGGTCGGGCAGGATCCGCGTCCCGCATTTCCAGCGCGATTACCGATGGACCTCCAAAGACGTCATCTGGCTCTTCGATAGCATCGTCCGCGGGTACCCCATCGGCAGCCTCCTCCTCTGGGTGCGCCACTCGCCTTCGGACCGCGTCCGACTGGGCGCGCTGACCATCGATGCTCCGGAGACGGACCAGGCATTGTGGGTGGTCGATGGGCAGCAGCGGGTCACGAGCCTCGCCAACGCACTGCACTCGGCCGGTAACCTCCAAGAGCCCTTCAACGTCTACTACGACTTGGAAAAGCGGGAATTCATCCCCACTCCCAAGGTCGCCGAAACGCACCACATCCCGCTGCCGACCTTGTTCGATCTGGAAGAGTTGCTGGGCTGGTTTGCCGGGGCAGGGAAAGGGGCTTCTGAATATTTCAACGAGGCCCGGAGCGTCGCAAAGCGGCTGCGCCAGTACAAAGTGCCCGCCTACCTCGTCAAACAGCACGATGAAGCCGTCCTGACCGATATTTTCGACCGGATGAACAACTTCGGCAAGCGGCTCAGCCGGGCGGAGATCTTCTCGGCCCTGTTCGCGGGCCCTGAGGAGGGATCCAGCAGCCGGCTGTCGATCAGCAAGATCGCCGACCGAGTGGCGGCCGGCACCGGGTTCGGCACCATCGACAACGACACGGTGCTGCATTCCATCCTCGCCAGGCGTGGTCCGGACATCACCCGTGAACCGCGGACGGAGTTCGACGACAGCCGTCGGCGTACCGATCCGGAGTTCCCCGGGGAGGACCAGGAGACGGCCTACGCGGAAGGGGAACGGGCGCTCATCCGGGCCATCACGTTCTTCCAGGAGGAAGTCGGCGTTCCGCACCTCTCGCTCCTTGCGTACCGGGCACCCCTGGTGGTTTTCGCTCGCTTCTTCGCGCACTTTCCCAACCCGAAGAAGCGCAATCGCGAGCTCCTCCGCCGCCTGTACTGGAGGGTCGTCGTCGCGGGGCCCGCGGTGTTCAAGGGGAGCTTTACCCAGATGGCCCGGTCGCTGGCCACGCGGATCCACCCGAGCGACGAGGACGGGTCCGTCGCGAGGCTCCTGGGATTGATGGAGACAGCCCAGGCCTCGATTCCGGATGCCAAACGGTTCCAGACGAACGAGGCCACCGGGAGGATCATCCTCTGCTCCTGGTGGGCACTGCGTCCGCGGTCGCCGATCACCGGTCTCGAGTACTCCGCCCAGGAGCTCAGTGACATCCTGGCAGAGCAGGTGACCGCGGCTGTCGCGGTGCGCAGGTTCTTCCCGAAGGTGCCGTCGCCGAGGCAGCAGCTGTGGGCGGCCAACCGGCTGATCCTGGCCGGTCAGGACGAACCCGTCAGCGAGGTCCCGGGCCTGCTCGGCACCAGGCCGCTGGACCTGGACGAAGCCACGTGGGACACGGTGCTGGAATCGCACTGCGTTTCCCGCGAGGCGAGCCAGAAGCTGTCCGCCGACGACCGCGACGGCTTCCTGACCGTTCGCCAGGAAGCCGTGGAGAACCAGCTTCGGAGGTTCATCTCGACCATGGCCGAGTGGAGCTTCGAGGAAGTCGCATCCGTGGGTTCAGCCCAGACGGAGGACGGCGCCTCCGAGCTGGAGCCCGACCAGGGCTGGTGAACGACCGCGCCGGTGGCTTCCGACGAAGCTCCGTCGGAGGCCACCGGCGCGTGACGCGCGCGATCCCGTCGGATGCGCGCCGTCAGCCCATCGGGGGAAGCTGGGGCAGCGCGGTGCCGGGGGCGTGGCGCAGCCCGTCCCCGGTGGAGCGGCCGGAGAGCCAGGCGGTGAGGGCGCGGACGGGGCCCTCGACGGTCAGGGCCGGGCCCGCCCCGGCCGCGGCCGGGGCGCCGATCACGGCGCGGTCCGCGGTGTCCTCGGAGACCAGCTCGACGGCGGGCAGGGAGGCCTCGCCGGCTAGGCCGGCGGCGATCGCGCGGAAGCGGGCGACGGCGAACTCCTGCGGCCAGTGCGCGGGGGTGTAGCCGGCGGCCAGGTCGACGTGGTGGAACTCCAGCTCGACGACGCGCTTGGCGGGGATGTCGAAGGCCGGGAAGGTGTAGCCGAAGCGGTGCCGGACCGTCGCCGCCCAGGACTCGGGGCCCAGCTGCGCGGCGGCCGCGACGAAGCGGGCGTGGGAGTCTCGCAGGTCGGCGAGCTGGACCTCCAGCGGGCGGGGCGCGTCGCGCTCGATGCCCTGCTCGCGGGCCTCGTCGCTGGCGTACTGGGGGATGTCGGTGCCGGTGCGGGCGCCCTCCAGCAGGTTGACCAGGGAGTCGGCGTTGCGGGCGAGGTGGGCCAGCACGTGGCCGCGGGTCCAGCCGGGCAGCGCGGAGGGCTCGGCGAGGGACTCGGGCGCCAGCTCGGCCACGGTGTGCAGCAGGTGCCGGGTGCTCTCCTCCACCTGCGCGAGGTGGCGGGCGGCGGTGGACTGCGGGTCGGTCATCGATTCTGCCTTCGGTGCGGGACGGTGCGTTGCCCCGGCGGGGCTTCGCTCGTTGACCAGTCGACGCTATCGCCGAATCCGGGCCCTGAGCAGGGGCTTTTTCGGTCCGGGTGCGGACCGTCCGGGAGCCGCCCTCACTCGTTCGGGTGGTCCCGGCTGGACAGAGTCGATATTCGAACGCCTGAGCTATAGGCTGGCTGCCGCATCCTGGAAGAAGTACGAAACTCACCGCAAGCCCTCTCGCCCCGGAGAAAGGCGCCAGAAGCAGTGGCCGACCGCCTCATCGTCCGCGGTGCTCGCGAGCACAACCTCAAGAACGTCTCGCTCGACCTGCCCCGCGACTCCCTCATCGTCTTCACGGGCCTCTCCGGCTCCGGCAAGTCCTCGCTCGCCTTCGACACGATCTTCGCCGAGGGCCAGCGCCGCTACGTCGAGTCGCTGTCCTCCTACGCCCGCCAGTTCCTCGGGCAGATGGACAAGCCCGACGTCGACTTCATCGAAGGCCTCTCCCCGGCCGTCTCGATCGACCAGAAGTCCACCAACCGCAACCCCCGTTCGACCGTCGGCACCATCACCGAGGTCTACGACTACCTGCGCCTGCTGTTCGCCCGGATCGGCAAGCCGCACTGCCCGCACTGCGGCCGCCCGATCGCCAAGCAGTCGCCGCAGGCGATCGTCGACAAGGTGCTGGAGCTCGCCGAGGGCACCCGCTTCCAGGTGCTCAGTCCGGTGGTGCGGGAGCGCAAGGGCGAGTTCGTCGACCTCTTCGCCGACCTCCAGTCCAAGGGCTACTCCCGCGCCCGCGTCGACGGCGAGACGGTCCAGCTCGCCGAGCCGCCGAAGCTCAAGAAGCAGGAGAAGCACACCGTCGAGGTGGTGATCGACCGCCTCACCGTCAAGGACAGCGCCAAGCGGCGGCTCACCGACTCGGTGGAGACGGCCCTGCGGCTGTCCGGCGGCATGGTCGTGCTCGACTTCGTCGACCTCCCGGAGGACGACCCGGAGCGCGAGCGGATGTACTCCGAGCACCTCTACTGCCCGTACGACGACGTGTCGTTCGAGGAGCTGGAGCCGCGCTCGTTCTCCTTCAACTCGCCGTTCGGCGCCTGCCCGGACTGCTCGGGCCTGGGCAACCGGATGGAGGTCGACCCGGAGCTGGTCGTCCCGGACGTCGAGCGCTCGCTGGACGAGGGCGCGATCCACCCGTGGTCGGCCGGCCACGCCAAGGAGTACTTCCAGCGCCTGATCGACGCGCTGGCCGGGGAGCTCGGCTTCCGCACCGACATCCCCTGGGCCGGGCTGCCCGCCCGGGCCAGGAAGGCGCTGCTGTACGGGCACAAGCACCAGGTGCAGGTCCGCTACCGCAACCGCTTCGGCCGGGAGCGCTCGTACAGCACCGGCTTCGAGGGCGCGATCCCGTTCATCCAGCGCCGGCACACCGAGGCGGAGAGCGACAGCAGCCGCGAGCGCTTCGAGGGCTACATGCGCGAGGTGCCCTGCCCGACGTGCCAGGGCACCCGGCTCAAGCCGGTGGTGCTCGCGGTCACCGTCGAGGGCCGGTCGATCGCCGAGGTCTCCTCGATGTCGATCAGCGACTGCTCCGAGTTCCTGGGCGCGATGAAGCTGAACGCCCGGGACAAGCAGATCGCCGAGCGGGTCCTCAAGGAGGTCAACGAGCGGCTGCGCTTCCTGGTCGACGTCGGCCTGGACTACCTCTCGCTCGACCGCGCGGCCGGCACCCTGTCCGGCGGCGAGGCCCAGCGCATCCGGCTGGCGACCCAGATCGGCTCCGGCCTGGTCGGCGTGCTGTACGTGCTGGACGAGCCGTCCATCGGGCTGCACCAGCGGGACAACCACCGGCTGATCGAGACGCTGGTGCGGCTGCGCGACATCGGCAACACCCTGATCGTCGTCGAGCACGACGAGGACACCATCAAGACGGCGGACTGGGTGGTCGACATCGGCCCGGGCGCCGGCGAGCACGGCGGCAAGGTGGTGCACTCCGGCTCGCTGAAGCAGCTGCTCACGAACAAGGAGTCGCTGACCGGCCAGTACCTCTCCGGCAAGCGCTCGATCCCGGTCCCGGCCACCCGCCGCGAGCGGGACAGGAAGCGCCAGCTGACCGTCCACGGCGCCCGCGAGCACAACCTCAAGGACGTCACGGTCGGCTTCCCGCTCGGCACCTTCACCGCGATCACCGGGGTGTCCGGCTCCGGCAAGTCGACGCTGGTCAACGACATCCTCTACACCCACCTCGCCCGGGAGCTGAACGGCGCCCGCAGCGTGCCCGGCCGGCACACCCGGATCACCGGCACCGACCAGGTGGACAAGGTGGTGCACGTCGACCAGTCGCCGATCGGCCGCACCCCGCGGTCCAACCCGGCCACCTACACCGGCGTGTTCGACCACGTCCGCCGGCTCTTCGCGGAGACGCAGGAGGCCAAGGTCCGCGGCTACCTGCCCGGCCGGTTCTCGTTCAACGTCAAGGGCGGCCGCTGCGAGAACTGCTCGGGCGACGGCACCATCAAGATCGAGATGAACTTCCTGCCGGACGTCTACGTGCCGTGCGAGGTCTGCCACGGTGCCCGGTACAACCGGGAGACGCTGGAGGTCCACTACAAGGGCAAGTCCATCGCCGAGGTGCTGGACATGCCGATCGAGGAGGCGCTGGCCTTCTTCGAGGCCGTCCCGGCGATCGCCCGGCACCTGCGCACGCTGAACGACGTCGGCCTCGGCTACGTCCGGCTCGGCCAGTCCGCGCCCACCCTGTCGGGCGGCGAGGCGCAGCGCGTCAAGCTCGCCTCGGAGCTCCAGAAGCGCTCCACCGGGCGGACGGTCTACGTGCTGGACGAGCCCACCACGGGCCTGCACTTCGAGGACATCAGCAAGCTGATCAAGGTGCTCAGCGGGCTGGTGGACAAGGGCAACACGGTGATCGTCATCGAGCACAACCTCGACGTGATCAAGACCGCCGACTGGGTCGTCGACATGGGCCCCGAGGGCGGCTCCGGCGGCGGCACGGTGGTCGCCGAGGGCACCCCGGAGCAGATCGCGGCCGTCCCGGAGAGCCACACCGGCAAGTTCCTGCGGGACATCCTGCCGGAGGGCTTCGCGGACGCCCCGCCCGCCGCCCCGGCGAAGAAGGCACCGCGCAAGCGCGCGGCCGCCGCGAAGAGCGCGGCCGCTCCGAAGGGCGCGACCGCCGCGAAGAGCGCGGCCGCCGCGAAGGTCGCGAAGAAGTAGCCCCGCCCCCGCCCCGCCGCTCCGGGCAGTCCCCGGAGCGGCGGGGCGGGCGCCGCATAGACTTCCGTGGTCCCCGCACCAGCCGTACCCGTAGGAGCAGCCCGATGTCCGAGGCACCCGAGACCAGCCCCACCGCCTCCCGCCGCACCCTGCTCTGCGGGGCCGCGGCCGTCCTGGCGGCCGGCGGCACCGTGGCGGTCGCCGGATGCGGCTCCTCCGCCGGGGACAAGGGCGCGCCCAAGGCCCCGGTCGGTCTCGGCCCCGCCTCGGCCGTGCCGGAGGGCGGCGGCAAGGTCTACCGCGAGCAGAAGATCGTGGTGACCCAGCCCGCCGCCGGCCAGTACAAGGCCTTCAACGCCCGCTGCACCCACGCCGGCTGCCTGGTCGACCAGGTGAAGAACGCCCAGATCCAGTGCCCCTGCCACGGCAGCCGGTTCTCCGCCGCCGACGGCTCCGTGCAGGACGGGCCGGCCTCCGCCCCGCTGCCCGCCTACACCGTCACGGTCGAGGGCGGCAACCTCAAGGTGACCCCGAGCTGACGCAGTTGACCGCCTCCCGACCGCCACGATCCCCCCTGACGATCTCCGCCCCCCGCCCCCTGCCGCACTCGGTACGGTGGACCCATGGCTGACCCGAGCACCTACCGACCGGCGCCCGGTGCGATCCCGACCGCACCCGGCGTCTACCGGTTCCGCGACGCCCACGGCCGGGTCATCTACGTCGGCAAGGCCAAGAGCCTGCGGCCGCGCCTGTCCTCCTACTTCCAGGACCTGGCCAACCTGCACCCGCGCACCGCGACCATGGTCACCACCGCCGCCTCGGTGGAGTGGACGGTGGTCGGTACCGAGGTCGAGGCGCTCCAGCTGGAGTACTCCTGGATCAAGGAGTTCGACCCGCGGTTCAACGTCAAGTACCGCGACGACAAGAGCTATCCCGAGCTCGCCGTCACCCTCGACGAGGAGTACCCGCGGGTCCAGGTGATGCGCGGGGCGCACAAGAAGGGCGTGCGCTACTTCGGCCCCTACGGGCACGCCTGGGCGATCCGCGAGACGGTCGACCTGCTGCTGCGCGTCTTCCCCGTCCGCACCTGCTCCAACGGCGTCTTCAAGCGCGCCCGCCAGGTCGGCCGGCCCTGCCTGCTCGGCTACATCGGCAAGTGCGCCGCCCCCTGCGTCGGCAAGGTCTCCGCCGACGAACACCGCGCGCTGGCCGAGGACTTCTGCGACTTCATGGCCGGGCGCACCGGCAACTACCTGCGCCGGCTGGAAGACCAGATGCGGGAGGCCGCCGCCGAGATGGAGTACGAGAAGGCGGCCCGGCTGCGGGACGACATCGGCGCCCTCAAGCGCGCCATGGAGAAGAACGCCATCGTGCTCGCCGACGCCACCGACGCCGACCTGCTGGCCGTCGCCGAGGACGAGCTCGAAGCCGCCGTGCAGATCTTCCACGTCCGCGGCGGCCGGGTGCGCGGCCAGCGCGGCTGGGTCACCGACAAGGTCGAGGACGTGGACACCGCCGGCCTGGTCGAGCACGCCCTCCAGCAGCTCTACGGCGGCGGCGAGTCCGTCCCGCGCGAGGTGCTCGTCCCCGCCCTGCCCGAGCCGGTGGAGCCGGTCCGCGAGTGGCTCGGCGGCCTGCGCGGCAGCCAGGTCGACCTGCGCATCCCCCAGCGCGGCGACAAGAAGGACCTGATGGCCACCGTGCGGCGCAACGCCCAGCACGCGCTGGCGCTGCACAAGACCAAGCGCGCCTCCGACCTCACCACCCGCAGCCGCGCCCTCCAGGAGATCGCCGACGCCCTGGAGCTGGACTCCGTCCCGCTGCGCATCGAGTGCTACGACATCTCCCACCTCCAGGGCGAGGACGTGGTCGCCTCCATGGTCGTCTTCGAGGACGGCCTGGCCCGCAAGAGCGAGTACCGGCGCTTCCAGATCAGGGGCTTCGAGGGCCAGGACGACGTCCGCTCGATGCACGAGGTGATCAGCCGGCGCTTCCGCCGCTACCTCCAGGAGCGCGAGCAGACCGGCGAGTGGGCCGTCCCCGAGGAGGACGAGCCGGCCGAGGGCCCGCGCACCGAGGACGGCCGCCCCAAGCGCTTCGCCTACCCGCCCCAGCTGCTGGTCGTCGACGGCGGCCAGCCGCAGGTCGCCGCCGCCAGGCGGGCCCTGGACGAGCTCGGCATCGACGACGTCGCGCTCTGCGGCCTGGCCAAGCGCCTGGAGGAGGTGTGGCTGCCCGGCGAGGACGACCCGGTGGTGCTGCCCCGCTCCAGCGAGGGCCTCTACCTGCTCCAGCGGGTCCGCGACGAGGCGCACCGCTTCGCGATCAGCTATCAGCGCAACAAGCGTTCCAAGCG
Source organism: Kitasatospora sp. NPDC018619 (assembly GCF_044391605.1). Lineage (NCBI taxonomy): Bacteria > Bacillati > Actinomycetota > Actinomycetes > Kitasatosporales > Streptomycetaceae > Kitasatospora > Kitasatospora sp. NPDC018619. Next base: position 184,174 of record NZ_JBISAI010000007.1, on the reverse strand, counting down.
ACTCACCGCCGGGGAACTGGACTCCGTCCCGGGCCTCGGCGAGACTCGCCGCCGGGCGCTGCTCAAGCACTTCGGCTCGCTGAAGAAGCTCAGGGCCGCCACCGTGGACGAGCTCTGCGAGGTACCCGGCATCGGACGCCGCACCGCGCAGACTGTTGCGGAGGCGTTGTCGTCCCGTACACCCGCCGCACCCGCGGTCAACACCGCGACCGGCGAGATCATCGAGGACGGGGTCGACGAGACCACCGAGCCGGTGGCAGCAGCACCCCAGACCGCACCATCCCAGGAGACGCCATGACGGCCGACGCCGCCCGTCAGCCGGTGCGCCCCGGCCCCGCCCGCCTGCCCGGGCCGGGGGAGGGCGGCCGAGCCGTGCGCGTGCTCCCCAGCAGAAAGACCGAGAGCGGGGAACCGAAGTGACCGTGTCAGACGTGGCCGAGAACGCGCCGGAGCTGGTGATCATCTCCGGTATGTCCGGAGCCGGCCGCTCCACCGCCGCCAAGTGCCTGGAGGACCTCGGCTGGTTCGTGGTGGACAACCTGCCGCCGGCCCTGATCCCGACCATGGTCGACCTGGGCGCCCGTTCCCAGGGCAACGTCGCCCGGATCGGCGTCGTCGTGGACGTCCGCGGCCGGCAGTTCTTCGACGACCTGCTCACCTCGCTGGACGCGCTGGAGAAGCGCGGCGTCCGGCTGCGGGTCGTCTTCCTGGACTCCTCCGACGAGGCGCTGGTGCGCCGCTTCGAGAGCGTCCGCCGCCCGCACCCGCTGCAGGCCGACGGCCGGATCGTGGACGGCATCGCCCAGGAGCGCGACCTGCTGCGCGACCTGCGCGGCGAGGCCGACCTGGTGATCGACACCTCCAACCTCAACGTGCACCAGCTGCGCGCCAAGCTGGACGCCCAGTTCGCCGACCACGACGAGCCCGAGCTGCGCGCCACCGTGATGTCCTTCGGCTTCAAGTACGGCCTGCCCGTCGACGCCGACCTCGTGGTGGACTGCCGCTTCCTGCCCAACCCGCACTGGGTGCCCGAACTGCGGGCCCGCACCGGCACCGACGCGGACGTCGCCGACTACGTCTTCCAGCAGCCCGGAGCCAACGAGTTCCTGGACGGCTACGCCCAGCTGCTGCGCATCGTCACCGAGGGATACCGCCGCGAGGGGAAGCGCTACATGACGCTTGCCGTAGGCTGCACCGGTGGCAAGCACCGCAGCGTCGCCATGTCCGAGCGTCTGACCAAGCGTCTCATCGCCGACGGAGTAGAGACGGTGCTCGTCCACCGTGACATGGGACGGGAGTAACCGCCGCCTGCCTGCCGGGCCCGCCGGCGGAGCGGTTGGCGGGCCGAGGAACGCGAGGTGAGTGTGGCGGGATACGTGCCCGGGCGGCAGCCGCAGAGCAGGACCGGAGACCGGGCGGGAAGCCCGGCCCGGCCCACGGCGCCGAGCCGTCCGCGCAGCAGTCCCGTCCGGACCAATCCGGCTCCGAGGATCACCGCGCTCGGCGGCGGGCAGGGCCTGTCCGCCTCGCTCTCCGCGCTGCGCCGGCTCACCAGCGACCTCACCGCCGTGGTCACCGTCGCCGACGACGGCGGCTCCAGCGGCCGGCTGCGCGAGGAGCTCGGCGTGCTGCCCCCGGGGGACCTGCGCAAGGCGCTGGCCGCGCTGTGCGGGGACGACGACTGGGGCCGCACCTGGTCCGAGGTGATCCAGCAGCGCTTCACCGGCAACGGCGAGCTCGGCGGCCACGCCGTCGGCAACCTGCTGATCGTCGCGCTCTGGGAGAAGCTGGGCGACCCGGTCGCGGCACTGGACTGGGTCGGCCGGCTGCTCAACGTGCAGGGCCGGGTGCTGCCGATGTCGGCGGTGCCGCTGGACATCGAGGCGACCGTCCGCGGGCACGACCCGGCGCGCCCCGGCGAGGTCACCGCCGTCCGCGGCCAGGCCGACGTCGCGGCGACCCCCGGCACCGTGCAGTCGATCCGGCTGCTGCCGGACGAGCCGCCCGCCGTCCCGGAGGCGGTCACCGCCGTCCGGGAGGCGGACTGGGTGGTGCTCGGCCCCGGCTCCTGGTTCACCAGCGTGCTGCCGCACCTGCTGGTGCCCGAGCTGGCCGCCGCCCTCACCGAGACCCGCGCCCGCCGGCTGCTCACCCTGAACCTGGCCCCCCAGCCGGGGGAGACCGAGGGCTTCACCCCGCAGCGCCACCTGGAGGTCATCGCCGACCACGCTCCGGAGCTCGCGGTGGATGCGATCCTGGTGGACGAGCGTGCCGTCACCGGCGGGGCCTTCGGCCAGGCCGACCTGGACGGACTGGCCAAGGCCGCCGAACGCATGGGCGCCGCTCTGGTACTCGGCTCGGTGGCCCGCACCGACGGGACGCCGCGACACGACCCCGAGCTGTTGGCGGCAGCGTACGACCGGATTTTCCGGACACATGGAAGGATCGGGCCATGGCGATGACTCCAGCGGTGAAGGACGAGATCAGCCGGCTCCCGGTCACCCGGGCCTGCTGTCGCAAGGCGGAGGTGTCGGCGATCCTGCGGTTCGCGGGCGGGCTGCACATCGTGAGCGGCCGCATCGTGATCGAGGCGGAGCTCGACACCGGCGCGGCGGCGCGGCGGCTGCGCAAGGACCTGCTGGAGATCTTCGGACACTCCTCCGACCTCGTGGTGATGGCCCCCGGCGGGCTGCGCCGCGGCAGCCGCTTCGTCGTCCGGGTGGTCAAGGACGGTGAGCTGCTCGCGCGCCAGACCGGGCTCGTGGACGGCCGCGGCCGCCCGATCCGGGGCCTGCCCCCGGCGGTCGTCTCCGGGGCCACCTGCGACGCCGAGGCGGCCTGGCGCGGGGCCTTCCTGGCGCACGGCTCGCTGACCGAGCCGGGCCGCTCCTCCTCGCTGGAGATCACCTGCCCCGGCTCCGAGGCCGCGCTCGCCCTGGTCGGCGCCGCCCGCCGGCTCGGCATCCCGGCCAAGGCCCGCGAGGTGCGCGGGGTGGACCGGGTGGTGATCCGCGACGGCGACGCGATCGGCGCCCTGCTGACCCGGCTCGGCGCGCACGAGTCGGTGCTGGCCTGGGAGGAGCGCCGGATGCGCCGCGAGGTGCGCGCCACCGCCAACCGGCTCGCCAACTTCGACGACGCCAACCTGCGCCGCTCGGCCCGTGCCGCGGTGGCGGCCGGCGCCCGGGTGGCCCGCGCGCTGGAGATCCTCGGCGACGAGGTGCCCGAGCACCTGGCCGCGGCCGGCCAGCTGCGGATGCAGCACAAGCAGGCCTCGCTGGAGGAGCTGGGCGCGCTCGCCGACCCGCCGCTGACCAAGGACGCGGTGGCCGGCCGGATCCGCCGCCTGCTGGCGATGGCCGACAAGCGCGCCTCCGAGCTCGGCCTGCCGAGCACCGAGGCCAGCATCACCGACGAGATGGCACTGAGCTAGGGCGTGTCTGACAATTCTCGCCGGGTGCGCGGCGAATTGTCAGACACGCCCTAGTACTCACGCTCCGTGACGGCACGGCCGGCGCCCCGCTCCCGGGGGGCCGGCCGCCGGTGTTTCCGGAGTGTTGCCGGGCCGCCCGCGCGGCGCCCCGCCGGACCGCTCCGCGGGCCCGCCGGAACGGCCGAATTGGTAGAGACCACTGGTCCGGGACCAACTGCCCGGCGAAGCAAGGCCGGACGGCCTGAAATCGGGTTTCGGCCGCGCCACGCCCAGTCTCACAGGGCGGCGCGATGTGCCGTCCCAGCCCCCGGAGGGGTAGGGTCATAGGCGGTCGGGGACTTCCCAAATCTCACCCCCGCCGGGCCTCGGCCCGGCGTACCTAACGAGGAGATCGGTTCGTGACGATCCGGGTAGGCATCAACGGCTTCGGCCGCATCGGCCGCAACTTCTTCCGCGCGGTCAAGGCCCAGGGCGCGGACATCGAGGTCGTGGGCGTCAACGACCTCACCGACACGAAGACCCTGGCCCACCTGCTCAAGTACGACACCACCCTGGGGACCTTCCCGGGCGAGGTCTCGCACACCGAGGACAGCATCACCGTCGACGGCCACACCTTCAAGGTGACCGCCGAGCGTGACCCCGCGAACCTCCCGTGGGCCGCCCTGGGCGCCGACATCGTCGTCGAGTCCACCGGCATCTTCACCAAGGCCGAGGCCGCGAAGAAGCACCTCGCCGCCGGCGCGAAGAAGGTCATCATCTCGGCGCCCGCCACCGACGAGGACGTCACCGTCGTCCTGGGCGTCAACGACGACAAGTACGACGCCGCCAACCACCACGTCATCTCCAACGCCTCCTGCACCACCAACTGCGTGGCGCCGATGGCGAAGGTGCTGAACGAGAGCTTCGGCATCGTCAAGGGTCTGATGACCACCGTCCACGCGTTCACCAACGACCAGGTCACCCTGGACTTCCCGCACAAGGACCTGCGCCGTGCTCGTGCGGCGAGCCAGAACATCATCCCGACCTCGACGGGTGCCGCCAAGGCGACCGCCCTGGTCCTGCCGGAGCTGAAGGGCAAGCTGGACGGCACCTCGCTGCGCGTCCCGGTCCCGACCGGCTCCATCACCGACCTGGTCGTCACCCTGGAGCGCGAGGTCACCAAGGACGAGGTCAACGCCGCCTTCCAGAAGGCCGCGCAGGAGGGCCCGCTCAAGGGCATCCTGGCCTACACCGAGGACCCGATCGTCTCCTCGGACATCGTGAACGACCCGCACTCCTGCATCTTCGACTCGCAGCTGACCATGGTCCAGGGCAACCAGGTCAAGGTGCTGGGCTGGTACGACAACGAGTGGGGCTACTCGAACCGCGTCGTCGACCTGGTCACCCTCGTCGGCGGGCAGCTCTGACCTTGCGGGAGCTGACGTGATGTAGGGGCGAGGGCCCGGACGGCGTACGGTGCCGACCGGGCCCTCGTTCCGCGCTCAAGGACTTCTCAGGCGGCCCCTGCGCCGTGCCGCCTCACTGCGCATCAACCATCTCCCCAGGAGAAACCGAATCCCCGTGAAGACCATCGAAGAGCTCATCGAAGCCGGTGTCGAAGGCAAGCGCGTCTTCGTGCGCGCCGACCTGAACGTGCCGCTGGACGGCGCCACGATCACCGACGACGGCCGCATCCGCGCCGTCGCGCCGACCATCGCCAAGCTGGCCGCGGCCGGCGCGAAGGTGGTCGTCGCCTCGCACCTGGGCCGCCCCAAGGGCGCGCCGGACCCGAAGTTCTCGCTCGCCCCGGTGGCCGGGCGGCTCGGCGAGATCCTCGGCAAGGACGTCGCCTTCGCCACCGACACCGTCGGCGACAGCGCGGAGGCCACCGTGGCCGCCCTGGCGGACGGCGGGGTCGCGCTGCTGGAGAACCTGCGCTTCAACGCCGGCGAGACCAGCAAGGACGACGCCGAGCGCAAGGCCTTCGCCGAGCAGCTGGCCGCGCTGGCCGACCTGTACGTGGGCGACGGCTTCGGCGCCGTGCACCGCAAGCACGCCTCGGTCTTCGACCTGCCGGCGCTGCTGCCGCACGCCGCGGGCGACCTGATCGCCACCGAGGTCGGCGTGCTGAAGAAGCTCACCGAGGACGTGGCCCGCCCGTACGTGGTGGTGCTCGGCGGCGCCAAGGTCTCCGACAAGCTCGGCGTGATCGACAACCTGCTGGAGAAGGCCGACCGGATCCTGATCGGCGGCGGCATGGCGTACACCTTCCTCAAGGCCAAGGGCCACGAGGTCGGCATCTCGCTGCTCCAGGAGGACCAGATCCCGACCGTCCTGGAGTACCTGGCCCGGGCCGAGGCGCGCGGCGTCGAGTTCGTGCTGCCGGTGGACGTCCTGGTCTCCGCCGAGTTCCCGGACCTCAAGACCAAGGCCCCGGCGAACCCCTCGACCGTCGCCGCGGACGCCATCCCGGCCGACCAGGAGGGCCTGGACATCGGCCCCAAGACCCGCGAGCTGTACGCGGCCAAGCTGGCCGACGCCGGCACGGTGTTCTGGAACGGCCCGATGGGCGTCTTCGAGCACCCGGACTACGCGAACGGCACCAAGGCCGTCGCGCAGGCCCTGCTCGACAGCGACGCGTTCACCGTGGTCGGTGGCGGCGACTCCGCCGCGGCCGTCCGCATCCTGGGCTTCGACGAGACGAAGTTCGGGCACATCTCGACCGGCGGCGGCGCCAGCCTCGAGTACCTGGAGGGCAAGACCCTCCCCGGTCTCGCCGCTCTGGAGGACTGAAAGCACATGACCGACCGTCTCCCGCTGATGGCGGGCAACTGGAAGATGAACCTCAACCACCTTGAGGCCATCCAGCACACCCAGAAGCTGGCCTTCGCGCTGGCCGACAAGGACTACGAGGCCGTCGAGGTCGCCGTCCTGGTCCCGTTCACCGACCTGCGCTCGGTGCAGACGCTGGTCTTCGGCGACAAGCTGAAGATCAAGTACGGCTCGCAGGACATCTCGCAGCACGACGGCGGGGCCTACACCGGCGAGGTCTCCGGCCCGATGCTGGCCAAGCTCCAGTGCACCTACGCGGTGGTCGGGCACTCCGAGCGCCGCCAGTACCACGGCGAGAACGAGGAGATCGTCAACGCCAAGGTGAAGGCCGCCTACCGCGCCGGGGTCACCCCGATCCTGTGCGTCGGCGAGCCGCTGGAGGTCCGCAAGGCCGGCACCCACGTCGAGTACACCCTGGCCCAGCTGGACGGCGGTCTGGCCGGCGTGCCGGCCGAGCAGGCCGAGTCGGTCGTGGTCGCGTACGAGCCGGTCTGGGCGATCGGCACCGGCGAGGTGGCCACCCCGGAGGACGCGCAGGAGGTCTGCGCCGCCATCCGCGGGCGGATCGCCGAGCTGTACGACGCCGAGCTGGCCGGCAAGGTCCGGGTGCTGTACGGCGGCTCGGTGAAGTCGTCGAGCGTGGCCGGCCTGATGGCCAAGCCCGACATCGACGGCGGCCTGGTCGGCGGTGCCTCGCTGGACGCGGACGAGTTCGTCAAGATCGTGCGCTACCGTGAGCAGGCAGTAGGCTAACGCCGCCGCAGCAACGTAGGCTTTGGGGCCGGACCGCCGTTCGCGGGCCCGGCCCCTTCGCCGAAGATACGAGAGAGTTGGTCCCGTCGTGGTTCTCGGGTTCTCGATTGCCCTGATCGTCTTCAGTCTGCTGATGGTCCTGCTGGTGCTGCTGCACAAGGGGAAGGGCGGCGGCCTGTCCGACATGTTCGGCGGTGGCGCGATGTCCACCGGCGGCGGTTCGGCGGTGGCCGAGCGCAACCTCGACCGCATCACCATCGTGGTCGGCGTCGGCTGGTTCGCCTGCATCATCATCCTGGGCCTGCTGATGAAGACGTCGGTCGTCTGACGTACCCCTGACGCCCCGTCGCCCGAGCGCCTATCCTGGAACGGCCGGGAGCGGAGGCGATGGTGGCGGATGCTTAACTCCTGCTTACACTAGGACGACTTTCGCCACCGACGCGCACCGCGGCGGGTGGGCGCACCAGTACGCAGGGAGTCAGACCGTGGCAAGTGGCAATGCCATCCGTGGCAGCAGGGTCGGGGCGGGCCCGATGGGCGAAGCGGAGCGCGGCGAGTCCGCCCCGCGCAACCGGATCTCCTTCTGGTGCGCGAACAAGCACGAGACCCGTCCCAGCTTCGCCGCGGAGGCGGCGATCCCGGAGACCTGGGACTGCCCGCGCTGCGGCTTCCCCGCCGGCCAGGACCAGCACAACCCGCCGGCGCCCTCGCGCAACGAGCCGTACAAGACCCACCTCGCCTACGTCCGCGAGCGGCGCACCGACGCCGACGGCGAGGCGATCCTGGCCGAGGCGCTGGCGAAGCTGCGCGGCGAGATCTGAGCCGAGAGGTCCCCGCGCGTGCGCGACAGCGCGAAGGGCGCCCCCGTCGGGTGACGGGGGCGCCCTTCGGCGTCGCCGGGGCCGGCTACGCGGAGGCCGGCGGGTAGAGCTGCGGCGGGATCCGCTCCGCGGCGGCGCGGTCCAGCAGCCACAGGGTGCGGCTGCGGCCGTACGCGCCGGAGGCGGGCGCCTGGATCTCGCCGGGGCCGGACAGGGCCAGCGCGACCGCACCAGCCTTGTCCTCGCCGGCCGCCAGCAGCCAGACCTCGCGGGCGGCGCGGATCGCCGGCAGGGTGAGCGAGACCCTGGTCGGCGGGGGCTTGGGCGCCCCGCGCACGCCGACCACGGTCAGCTCGGCCTCCCGCACGCCCGGGTGCTCCGGGAAGAGCGAGGCCACGTGGGTGTCCGGGCCGACGCCGAGCAGCAGCACGTCGAAGGCCGGGACGCCGAGCCGGTCGCCCGGGCCGGCCGCCTTCGCCAGCGCCTCGGCGTAGCGGGCGGCGGCGGCCTCCACGTCCGAGCCGTCCGCCCCGTCCGAGGCGGGCATCTCGTGCACCCGCGCCGGGTCGAGCGGGACGGCGTCCAGCAGTTCGGCGCGGGCCTGGACGGCGTTGCGCTCCGGGTCGGCGGCGGGCAGGAAGCGCTCGTCGCCCCACCAGAGGTCCAGCCGGCCCCAGTCGACCGCGTCGCGCGCCGGGGAGGCGGCGATCGCGGCCAGCAGGGCGTTGCCGTTGCGGCCGCCGGTGAGCACCACCGAGGCGCTGCCGCGGGCGGCCTGGGCGTCCACGATCCGGGTGATCAGCCGGGCCGCGGCGGCCTGGGCCATCAGCTCCTTGTCCCGGTGGACGACCAGCTGCGGGGTCGCGTTGGTCATGCGCCGTCCTTGCCGGTGCGCTTGCCGGAGGCCTTCCGGGCGGGCTTGCGGTCCGCCGTCTCGGCGGTCACCCGGTCCGGGTTGGCCACGGCCGCCTCGGCGGCCTCCTCGACGGCCTCCTCCGCGACCTCGCGGGCGACCTTCTCGGCCGCCGCGGTCTCGGCGTTGGCCGGCTCGCGCAGCTGGTCGACGGGCGTGCGCACGGCCGTCGCGTAGATGTCGTCCGGGTCCAGGCGGCGGAGCTCCTCGGCGATCAGCTCCGAGGTCTCGCGGCGCTTGAGCGCCACCTGGCGGTCCGGCGAGCCGGGCATGCACAGGGTGCCCATCAGGCCGTCCGGGCGGTCCAGGGTGATGTCCCCGTCCGTGGTGCGCAGGCGCACCGCGGTGATGCCGGGGCCGGCCGTGACGACCCGCTCGACCGGCACGTTCAGCCGGTTGGTCAGCCAGAGGCCGAGCAGCTCGACGCTGGGGTTGTAGGACTCGCCCTCGACCACCGCGGAGACGATGGTGGACGGCCGCTGGTCCAGCGCGGCGGCCAGCATCGAGCGCCAGCCGGTGATCCGGGTCCAGGCGAGGTCGGTGTCGCCGGGGGCGTAGCTCTGGGCGCGCTGCGCGAGCTGGCCGACCGGGGACTCGGCGGTGACGGCGTCGGTGATCCGGCGCTGGGCCAGCGAGCCCAGCGGGTCCTGCGCCGGGTGCGCCGGGGCGTTGTCCGGCCACCAGACGACGGTCGGGGCGTCCGGCAGCAGCAGCGGCAGGACCACCGACTGGGCGTGCGCGGCGAGTTCGCCGTGCATCCGCAGGACGACCGTTTCGCCGGAGCCGGCGTCCGAGCCGACCAGGATCTCGGCGTCCAGCCGGGTCTCGGCGCGGGCCCGGGGCGAGCGCCCGGCGCGCTTGATCACCGCGAGGGTGCGCATCGGGTGCTCGCGGGAGGCGTCGTTGGCGGCCTTGAGGGCGTCGTAGGCGCTGCCCTCGTCGGTCACGATCACCAGGGTGAGCACCATGCCGGCGGCGCCGGAACCGCGGGCCCGGCGCGCCTCCATCAGCGCGGCGTTGATCTTGCTGGACGTCGTGTTGGTGAGGTCGATCTTCATGGCCGGCGCCAGCTCCTGCCGTCTCGTGCGAGCATCTCGTCCGCCTCGACGGGGCCCCAGGTCCCCGCCGCGTACTGGGCGGGCTTGCCGTGGGTGTCCCAGTACTTCTCGATCGGGTCGAGGATCTGCCAGGAGAGCTCGACCTCCTGGTGGCGCGGGAACAGGTTGGCGTCGCCGAGCAGCACGTCGAGGATGAGCCGCTCGTAGGCCTCCGGGCTGGACTCGGTGAAGGACTCGCCGTAGGCGAAGTCCATCGTGACGTCCCGCACCTCGAAGGAGGTGCCCGGCACCTTGGAGCCGAACCGCACCGTCACGCCCTCGTCCGGCTGGACCCGGATGACCAGGGCGTTCTGCCCCAGCTCCTCGGTCGCGTAGGAGTCGAAGGGCAGGTACGGGGCGCGCTGGAAGACGACGGCGATCTCGGTGACCCGCCGGCCCAGGCGCTTGCCGGTGCGCAGGTAGAACGGGACGCCCGCCCAGCGGCGGTTGTTGATCTCCAGCTTGATGGCCGCGTAGGTGTCGGTCTTGGAGTCCGGGTCGATCCCGTCCTCGTCCAGGTAGCCGACGACCTCCTCGCCGCCCTGCCAGCCGGTCGCGTACTGGCCGCGCACGGTGTGCCGGCCGAGGTCGGTCGGGAGCTTGACGGCGCTGAGCACCTTGAGCTTCTCGGCCACCAGCGCCTTCGGGTGGAAGGAGGCGGGCTCCTCGATGGCGGTGAGCGCCATCAGCTGGAGCAGGTGGTTCTGGATCACGTCACGGGCGGAGCCGATGCCGTCGTAGTAGCCGGCCCGGCCGCCGATGCCGATGTCCTCGGCCATGGTGATCTGCACGTGGTCGACGTACGACCGGTTCCAGATCGGCTCGAACATCTGGTTCGCGAAGCGCAGCGCCAGGATGTTCTGGACCGTCTCCTTGCCCAGGTAGTGGTCGATCCGGAAGACCTCGTCCCGGGGGAAGACCTCGTGGACGACCTTGTTGAGCTCCTGCGCGCTCTCCAGGTCGTGGCCGAAGGGCTTCTCGATGACCGCGCGGCGCCAGGAGCCCTGCGGCGGGTCGGCCAGGCCGTGCTTCTTGAGCTGCTGGACGACGGTGGGGAAGAACTTCGGCGGGACGGACAGGTAGAAGGCGAAGTTCCCGCCGGTGCCCTGGGCCTGGTCCAGCTCCTGGATGGTCTCGCGCAGCTTGTCGAAGGCGTCGTCGTCGTCGAAGGTGCCGTGGACGAACCGCATGCCCTTGGCGAGCTGCTGCCAGACCTCCTCCCGGAACGGGGTGCGGGCGTGTTCCTTGACCGCGTCGTGGACCTCCTGGGCGAAGTCCTCGTTGTCCCACTCGCGGCGGGCGAAGCCGATGAGGGAGAAGCCCGGCGGCAGCAGACCGCGGTTGGCCAGGTCGTAGATGGCCGGCATCAGCTTCTTGCGGGACAGGTCGCCGGTGACCCCGAAGATGACCAGGCCGGACGGCCCCGCGATGCGCGGGAGCCGTCGGTCGGAGGGGTCGCGAAGCGGGTTGACGGGGGCGGGCGGGAGGTCGGCCCCGTCCGATTCCGATGTCAACTCGGGGAAATCAGTGCTCACGTGATGGGCTCCGCTTTCGTGTGCTGGCTGTGAGCAGGGGTCACTTCTCGTCGGCGAAGGAGGCGAGCGAGGCGGTGACGGTGTCGAGCAGTTCCTTCCAGGACTGCTCGAACTTCTCGACGCCCTCGTCCTCCAGGACCTGGACGACGTCGTCGTAGTCCACGCCGGCGGCGGCGATCGCGTCCAGCACGGCCTTCGCGTCGGCGTAGTTGGGGACGATGGTGTTGCCGGTCACCACGCCGTGGTCGCCGGTGGCGTCCAGGGTGGCCTCGGGCATCGTGTTGACGGTGCCGGGGGCGACCAGCTCGGTGACGTACAGGGTGTCCGGCAGGGCCGGGTCCTTCACCCCGGTGGAGGCCCACAGCGGGCGCTGCGGCTTGGCGCCGGCGGCCTCCAGGGCCGTCCAGCGGGCGCTGCCGGCGGTCTTGCCGTCGACGCTGCCGAAGACCTCCTCGTACGCCTGGTAGGCGAGGCGGGCGTTGGCCAGCGCGGCCTTGGAGCGCAGGTTCCGGGCGTCGCCGCCGATCTTGTCCAGGCGCTTGTCGATCTCGGTGTCCACGCGGGAGACGAAGAAGGAGGCGACCGACTCGATCTGGGAGAGGTCCAGGCCCTTCGCCTTGGCGGCCTCCAGGCCGGTCAGGTAGGCGTCGATGACGGCCTTGTAGCGCTCCAGCGAGAAGATCAGCGTGACGTTGACGCTGATGCCCTTGCCGATGACCTCGCTGATCGCGGGCAGGCCGGCCCTGGTGGCGGGGATCTTGATGAAGACGTTCGGGCGGTCGACCAGCCACCACAGCTGCTTGGCCTCGGCCACGGTGGCGGCGGTCCCGTGCGCCAGGCGCGGGTCGACCTCGATGGAGACCCGGCCGTCGCGGCCGTTGGAGGCGTCGTAGACCGGGCGCAGCACGTCGGCGGCGTCGCGCACGTCGGAGGTGGTGATCATGCGGATCGCCTCCTCGGTGGTGACCTTGCGGACGGCGAGGTCGCGCAGCTGGCCGTCGTAGGAGTGGTCCCCGGAGCCGGCGATCGCCTTCTGGAAGATGGTCGGGTTGGTGGTCACGCCCACCACGTGCTTGTTCTGCACCAGTTCGGCCAGGTTGCCGGAGTTCAGCCGCTTGCGGCTGAGGTCGTCCAGCCAGATCGCAACGCCTTCGTCGCTGAGGCGCTTCAGTGCGTCAGTCATGGTGCTTCAGTCCCTTTGTTCTTCGTGAATGCGTGGGGTGGTGGGAGGGGGCCGCGCGCCCGCGTGCGGGCGGGCGCGCGGCCCGGGGCCGCACTAGCGGCTGACGGCCTCGAGGGAGCGCAGGGCGTTGTGGGCCTCGGCCACCACGCGCTCGGCGGTGATGCCGAACTCCTCGAACAGCACCTTGTAGTCGGCGGAGGCGCCGAAGTGCTCCAGCGAGACGATCCGGCCGTGGTCGCCGACCAGCTCGCGCCAGCCCTGGGCGATGCCGGCCTCGACCGAGACGCGGGCCTTGACGGACGGCGGCAGCACGCTGTCGCGGTAGGCCTGGTCCTGCTCCTGGAACCACTCGAAGGACGGCATCGAGACCACCCGGGTGGCGATGCCCTCGGCCTCCAGCACCTCGCGGGCCTTGACGGCCAGCTGCACCTCGGAGCCGGTGCCCAGCAGGATCACCTGCGGGTTGCCGGTGGAGGCCTCGGCCAGGACGTAGCCGCCCTTCGCGGTGCCCTCGGCGGAGCCGAAGACCTCGCGGTCGAAGGTCGGGACGCCCTGGCGGGTCAGGGCCAGGCCGACCGGGCCGGGGTGGCTGGTGTGGCGCTCGACGATGGTGCGCCAGGCCACGGCGGTCTCGTTGGCGTCGGCCGGGCGGACGACGGCCAGGCCCGGGATGGCGCGCAGCGAGGCCAGGTGCTCGACCGGCTGGTGGGTCGGGCCGTCCTCGCCGAGGCCGATCGAGTCGTGCGTCCAGACGTAGGTGACCGGCAGCTTCATCAGCGCGGCCAGGCGGACGGCCGGGCGCATGTAGTCGGCGAAGACGAGGAAGGTGCCGCCGTAGACGCGGGTGTTCCCGTGCAGGGCGATGCCGTTCATGGTCGAGCCCATGGCGTGCTCGCGGATGCCGAAGTGGATCGTCCGGCCGTACGGGCTGGCCGACTTCAGCGGGTTGCCCTCGGGCAGGAAGGAGCTGTCCTCGTCGATGGTGGTGAGGTTGGACTCGGCGAGGTCGGCCGAGCCGCCCCACAGCTCCGGGATCACCGCGCCGAGCGCCTTGAGGGTGTCGCCGGAGGCCTTGCGGGTGGCGACGTCCTTGCCGGCCGGGAAGGAGGGGACGGCCTTCTTCCAGCCCTCGGGCAGCTCGCCGGCCTCGATGCGGTCGAACTCGGCGGCGCGCTGCGGATCGGCGGCGCGCCAGGCGTCGAAGGACCGCTGCCACTGGTCGCGGGCGGCCTTGCCGCGCTGGATGACCTGGCGGGCGTGCTCGATGACCTGGTCGCTCACCTCGAAGGTCTTCTCCGGGTCGAAGCCCAGGACCTTCTTGGTGGCGGCGATCTCGGCGGCGCCGAGCGCGGAGCCGTGCGCCTTGGCGGTGTTCTGGGCGTCCGGGGCCGGCCAGGCGATGATCGTGCGCATCGCGATGAACGACGGGCGGGAGGTCTCGGCCCTGGCCGCGTCCAGCGCCTCGGCGAGGGCGGCCACGTCGATGTCGCCGTTGGACTTCGGGGCCACCCGCTGGACGTGCCAGCCGTACGCCTCGTAGCGCTTGAGGACGTCCTCGGAGAAGGCCGTCTCGGTGTCGCCCTCGATCGAGATGTGGTTGTCGTCGTAGACGGCGACCAGGTTGCCCAGCTTCTGGTGGCCGGCCAGCGACGAGGCCTCGGCGGAGACGCCCTCCTCCAGGTCGCCGTCGGAGACGATGGCCCAGACGGTGTGGTCGAAGGGGGACTCGCCCGCCGGGGCGTCCGGGTCGAACAGGCCGCGCTCGTAGCGGGCGGCCATCGCCATGCCGACCGCGTTGGCGATGCCCTGGCCGAGCGGGCCGGTGGTGGTCTCCACGCCGGCGGTGTGGCCGTGCTCGGGGTGGCCGGGGGTGCGGCTGCCCGCGACGCGGAAGGCCTTGAGGTCGTCCAGCTCCAGGCCGTAGCCGGAGAGGTAGAGCTGGGTGTAGAGGGTCAGGCTGGTGTGCCCGGGGGAGAGGACGAAGCGGTCGCGCCCGACCCACGACGGGTCGGTCGGGTCGTGGCGCAGGAACCGCTGGAAGATCAGGTACGCGGCCGGGGCCAGGGACATCGCCGTCCCGGGGTGTCCGTTACCGACCTTCTGGACGGCGTCCATGGCCAGGACGCGCGCGGTGTCAACCGTGCGCTCGTCCAGATCGGTCCACTCGAATGCGTTCGTCGGCGCAGTGCTCACCCTGTCTCAGGGCTCCTTCCATTGTGAAGAGTGACCCCGTGAATGGGGACCGGGTCGGCCACGGCGCTGTGGTCCCGACGCTGGGTGGTGCCGGTCACGGAGGGTAGATCCCGCTTCTCGAGCGAGCCTACCGTCCGGGCCGCCACTCACCCTCCGTGCTGGGACAACCGGCAATTCCGCATGCAGATTCCCTTGGGCGGGGTGCGGATGGCTTTTTCCCAGAATCTCCCGAATCATCCCGGGGTGCCGCTCCGGTGGGCAGGACGAGTTGCGGGCCGGTCGCGGGCGGGTCGCGGGGCCTGCCGGAGCCCCGTGCGGGCGGTTCACCCGGGGGTGTGCGTTCCGCCTCGCCGGGGGACCCCGGAGCCGGATGCGATATATGGAGCGTCTATGGTGTCGTGGTACGCGCAGAGCGGACGATTCGGGACCCTTCGTTCCTGTGGACGCCTGCGAGGATTCATCTTCAGTTGGGGTGTTAGTGACCGCCGTCGAAACCCGTCCCGCCGGGGTCACCGGGGCGACTCCTGCGCACCGGCCGTTCGGGGCCCGTGTCGGCGCGTTCGTCGCACTGACCAAGCCGCGGATCATCGAGCTGCTGCTGATGAGCACCGTGCCGGTGATGTTCCTGGCCCAGCAGGGCGTGCCGAACCTGTGGCTGGTGCTGAAGGTCGTCGTCGGCGGCTACCTGTCGGCCGGCGGCGCCAACGCCCTCAACATGTACATCGACCGGGACATCGACGCGGTCATGTCGCGCACCGAGCGTCGCCCGATCGTCACCGGGATGGTGTCGCCGCGCGAGGCGCTGGTGTTCGGCGTCGTGCTCGCGGTCGTCTCGACGCTGCTGCTGGGCGTCGGGGTCAACTGGCTCTCCGCCTGGCTGGCGCTGGGCGCGCTGCTGTTCTACGTGTTCGTCTACACGCTGGGGCTCAAGCGGCGCACCTCGCAGAACATCGTCTGGGGCGGCATCGCCGGCTGCATGCCGGTGCTGGTCGGCTGGTCCTCGGTGACGAACTCGGTGTCCTGGGCCGCCGTGGTGCTGTTCCTGGTGGTGTTCTTCTGGACGCCGCCGCACACCTGGGTGCTGTCGATGAAGGTCCGCGACGACTACGAGCGGGCCGGCGTGCCGATGCTGCCGGTGATCAAGGGCAACGTGGCGGTCGGCAAGCAGGTCGTCGTCTACTCCTGGGTGATGGTGGCGGTCTCGCTGGCGCTCTGGCCGCTGGGGCACATGAGCTGGCTGTACCCCGTCGCCGCGGTGCTGCTGGGCGGGGCCTGGCTGCGCGAGGCCCACGCGCTGTACGGGCGGGCCAAGGCCGGGATCGTGGGCGCGAAGCTCAAGGAGATGCGGCTGTTCCACTGGTCGATCACCTACCTGTCGCTGCTGATGGTGGTCTGCGCGATCGACCCGTTCGTGAAGTAGCGCTTGCCGTGCGCGCGCAGGAGCCCCGGTCCGGGAGGACCGGGGCTCTTCCCGTTCTCAGCGGGCGGGCAGCCCGGAGGGGCCGACGTGGCCGTCCAGCCAGTCGCGCAGCGGCCGGGAGGCGTGCAGGAAGCCGGTGATCCGGGTGTACGCGGCGCGGGTGCCCAGCCACTTCGCGGGCGCCCAGTCCTGCCAGGCCACCAGGCCCTTGTGGCGCAGCAGCCCGATCCTGGGGTGGTCGCCGGGGTAGCCGCGCGGGGCCGACTTGAGGGAGTCGCGGCCGTGCACCCGCGGGCCGGCCTGCTCCACCCGGGTGATCACCCGCTCCAGCTCGGCGCCGGTGACGTCCTCGGCCACGGCGGCGCGGTAGCGCTCCAGCTGGTCGGGGGCGAGCCGGTACATGCCGTTGGCGCAGGCCAGGCCGTCGGCGGAGAGCTGGATGTAGCCGCCGGACTCCAGGTGGGCGCCGATGTGGGTCTTGTAAGGGGTCTTGTCCGCGCTGAACCGGATGTCGCGGTTGGGGCGGAAGACCTTCCCCGGGCCGAACTCGGGCTCCAGCTCGCCGAGCAGCTCCTCCATCGGGGCCCGCACGGCCTCGTCGTACTGCGCCCGGTGGGCCTGCCAGAAGGCCTTGGAGTTGTCGGCCTCCAGGTGCGCGTAGAAGTCGAGCGCCTCGGCCGGCCAGCCTGTGAACGTCACTCCTCCAGTATGTGGCCCGGTGCACAGGGCGCTCCCGTCGCCAGGTCGCCTACCGGTGGGTAGCATGCGGGCATGAGCAGCGCAGAGACCGCCACCGCCGCCGCGCCGGACGCCCGTACCGAGCGCCGCGCCAAGCGCATCGCCAAGAACCTGACCAGCTTCGCCCGCGAGCACGGGGGCGGTGGCGACGCGGTCGTCGAGTACGTCGGCGCCGTCGCCACCCGGATCGTCGTGGTGGGCGCGGACGGCGCCTGGGGCGACCAGGTGGCTCCCAGCTACGCCGTCGGGCGCCGGGCCGCGGAGCTGGCGGGGCTGACCCTGCACGACGACTTCGAGGGCGAGCTGGGCCTCCGGGTGAAGACCGGCGAGTACGAGTGGAAGCGGATGGCCGGGATCCAGCTCGGCGGCTGATCCGGCTCGGACGCGGCGAGCGGCCCGGTCCCCCTGGCGGGGGGCCGGGCCGTCGTTGTGTGCGCGGGCGGAGGCTCCGGGCGGGGCCGGAGGTCAGGTGGGCCGGGTGGCGCGGGCCGCGCGCTCGCGGCAGTGGGTGAGGGCGTAGCGGAGGCGGGGGTCGGGGTTGGGGGTGGTGGTGAGGAGTTCGCCGGCCTGGACGAGGGTGGTCCAGTAGGCGGTGGGGTCGCCGGTGCGGGGCAGGGGGTCGGTGGTGGTGAGGGAGAAGTAGGCGGTGGTGAGGTTGCCGGTGGTGAACCAGCGCTGGAGGCCGTGGTGGTGGCCGGGGCGGAGACCGCCGTGGGCGTCGATGGCGGTGGTGAGGAGGGCGACGACGGTGCGTTCTGTGGGGGTGAGCTGCTTGGGGACGTCGAAGACGCCGAGGGCTTCGAGGAGTTCGCCGGTGTCGGTCTCGTCGCCGGGGTGGTGGTCGGCGAGGAGGGCGTCGTGGCAGTCGTCGAGGCGGCGGGTGGTTTCGGCGAGGGGGATGGAGAGGGCGAGGCAGACGGCTTGGGCGACGGGGCGGGGCTGGTGGCCGAGGCGGGCGAGGAGGGCGTAGGTGGCGGCGGGGGTGTGGCCGCGGGTGAGGGCGTGGCGGGCGAGTGTGGCGAGGTGCATGGAGGTCGGGCTTTCGGACGTTGAGGGGGATCGGGCGGGGTCAGGGGTGGACGGCCGCGATGCGCCATCGGAGCCGTGACTCGCTTCCGGCAGTCGCCGGTTCACGCGGAGATCGACGGGGGCGTCGTGAGGTCGGCATGGACGACCTTCCCGGACGGGAGGAGCGTGACGCCCCAGCGGCCACGGGTGAGTCGGTGGACCATCGAGAGGCCCCGACCGGACGTGGAGTCGGGCCCGGCTTGGACCATCACGGGCATCGAGCGGGAGCCGTCACCGACGAGGATGCGGACGATTCGGTCGCTCGGGCGGCGGACTGCCACGAGCATGCGGGTCTGGCAGCCGGTCTTGAAGGAGTTGGTGACCAACTCGCTGACGATCACGGCGGAGTCGTCCACCAGATCGTCCAGCCCCCACTCCCGCAGCTGCGCGCAGACGAAGCGCCGAGCAACGCCCACCGACTCGGGCCGGTACGGCAGGCGGATGGTCCCCGGTGCGGCACGGAGACGGGCGCTCGCGTCGGGGGCCTGCTGAAGTACGGCGTCGCCTCTCACAGCGTTCGAGAGGAGGGTCATCAGTGCTTCTCCTTGGCGTAGCGGTCTCGTTACGGAGAGCATCGCCACAGGGGAAGGGGTGGACTATCACTCTCTGGTGATAGTCCACCTTCAAAGAGTGATAATCAGATGCCCGCCCAGTGCGCCAGGTTCGTGAGGGTGTCCGGCATCGAGCGGCGAGCCGAGACGAGCCCGGCGACGGTCTCGCGCACCATCGGGTGGTAGCGCATCTGTTGTGGTGCCAGCTCCCTTGCGCGCTGCAACGACTTCAACGACGCGTCCAAGCGCCCGATCCACAGCTGCGCCCGCGCTACCTCCGCGATGTGTGCTGAGGCCCGCGAGGCAGGCCACTGTGCGGGGATCCGGACCTGATCGGCGGCTCGGACGGCTTCTGCGTACCGGTACTGCTCGGCCAGAGTAGCCACCCGGTGCACGGCGACGTTCGTCGGTCCGAACGACAGCCAGTGCACCCGCATGGCCTCGCCGGTGGCCTCCGCGATCCGTGCCGCGTCCGCGATGTGCTCGGCTGCCGCGTCGCCGTCCCCGGATCGCGCGGCCAACATGGCGGCGCCGAGGTGCAGTTGCCCCACCGCGACGTCCCGGATCCGGCTGCTGTCGGCTTGTTCGAGGGTGCCCATGCCGACCCCGACGAGTCGCTTCCCGATGTCGTACTGGCCCGCTCGAAGGTAGATCAGCGATCGCAGATACTGGCGAACTCCGGCGACCACCGGATCGGACGCGCGCTCGGCGGCCCATGCCATGCGGTCCAGAGCCACGACACTGAGATCGCTGTAGCCCAACTTCGTGGTGACGTCATAGGCCGTGCGGTAGGTGCTCGCCAGCACCTGCCACGCCTTCTCGGAGGGTGCCAGGTGCGCGGCCGTTGTGGCCTCGATCATCAGAGCCGGAAGCGCCCGGGCAGCGTCCTTGATGCGGGTCTCGCGGATCCGGGCGCACAACTGCTCCGACTCGGAGTGCAGTTCGCCCGCCGAGCGGGGGGCGATCTCGGAATCGGCGCCGAGGTCGTACAGATCGAGTGCTTCACGGATCGGCTGGATCAGCACATCGAGTTCGTCCTGTTGCAACTCGGTCATGTACGGCTGACCGGTGAGGTCGACGGTCTGGACGAACAGCGCCCGGGCGACAGCGGCGATCACGGTGGGTGTGGCGGGCTTGGCCCCCTGTTCGACCTTGGTCAGCATGCTGTAGGAGATGTGGGCGCGAGCCGCGAGTTCCCGCTGGGTCAGATGGCGGAGCTTGCGGTACTGGGCGATGCGTTCGCCCGTGTGCTCGGAGATGTGCCTGGGCATACTGGTTCTCCGTTCGTAGCAGCCGATGGGACGATACTCGCCGAAGGTGGCGAGATGTGTTCCTGCGAACAGGAGTTCAGGTTTGACCGGGCCCCATCAGCCGTTCCTCTACGTCATCGTCTGCGCCTCGGGCGTCGCTGACGGCGTGGGCGAACTCATCACCGCCGCCCACGCCGAGGGGTGGAGGGTCGGGGTGATCGCCACTCCCAACGCGCTCGGCTTCCTCGACCAGGAAGCCATCGAGGCCCAGACCGGCTATCCCGTCCGTTCGGCCTGGCGTACGCCCGGCAGTACTCGGCCGATGCCGGAGGCCGATGCCGTCGCGGTCGTCTCCGCCACGTTCAACACCATCAACAAGTGGGCTCTCGGGATCGCTGACACACTCGCGCTCGGCATCCTCTGCGAGACGTACGGCCTGGGCGTTCCCGTTGTCGTCCAGCCCTACGTCAACTCCGCCCTGGCAGCCCACCCGGCCTATTCGGAGAGCCTGGCCCGACTGCGCTCGATGGGCGTCCTGGTCGGTGACTCCGTCCCCCACCGGCCCAAGTCCGGCGGAGCGCGCGACCAGTACAGCTGGACCCATGTCCTCGACGTGCTCCGCCCCACCCTCGGCAGCCGTTCGAAGCCGGCCACGTGATGCGCGGTACGGCGGGACGAGATCCACACGAACCGGGGACACCGCCGCTCCACCCGGTGTCCGTCGCGGGGGTGGTGGTGCGCGAGGACGGTGTGACGGTGGCAGTCCGGCTCCTGGACGGTGGGCAGGCGGCCGAGTTGGAGGGCCGGTTGAAGGACGTCTTCGCGGAGGCGTTTGCGGAGCCTCCCTACGGCGAGGGGCCGGCCGACGTGGAGCGGGCTTTCCGCCGGTTCCGCTCGCAGGCGCGTCGCCGGGGGTTCCGGGCGGCGATCGCCTTCGACGGCGACACCGTTGTGGGCATGGCGTACGGCTACCCGCTGTCGGCGAGCACCGGATGGTGGGACACCCTGCTCGATCCCGTGCCCGAGGAGCTCCGGCATGAGGACGGGAGGCGCACGTTCGGCCTCTTCGAGCTGGCGGTCCGGCCTCGGTGGCGCCGTAAGGGGATCGCCACCCGCATGCACCGCGTCCTCGTCGACGGCATCGGCAACGCCCGGGTGATGCTGAACGCGCGACCGGAGGCGGCCGCGGCCCAGGCGTGCTACCGGGCATGGGGCTACCGGCGCGTCGGGTCGGCGATCCCGTGGGAGGGCGCGGCTCGCCACGACGTGATGGTCCTCGATCTGTCCCGTCCGGCGGCGCGCGCATGAGATCCCGGTCAACGCCGCTCCACGCGGTGTCCGTCGCGGGGGTGGTGGTGCGCGAGGACGGGCGGGTGCTGGCGATCCGCCGGGCTGACAACGGGACCTGGGAGCCGTCGGGTGGCGCGCTGGAGCGGGACGAGGCCCTTGAGGACGGCGTGAGCCGGGAGGTGTGGGAGGAGACCGGCGTCGAGGTCGAGGTGGAGCGGCTGACCGGCGTCTACAAGAACGTGAGTCGGGGGATCGTCGCCCTTGTCTTCCGCTGCCGACCGGAGGCCGGAGAGGCGCGGGTCTCGGATGAGTCGCTTGAAGTCGACTGGCTCACGCCGGCCGAGGTGTCCGACCGGAGGGCCGAGGTCTACGCCGTGCGCGTCCTGAACGCGCTGCGGGACGACGCGGCGCCGAGCATCCGCACCCACGACGGCCGACGTCTGCTGTGACATGCCGAAGGCCCCCGTCCGCCTCGGACGGGGGCCTTCGGCGGCGGGCGTCAGACGGCGGCGGTCTCGGGGGCCCGTGGGGCCGGCGTGTCGACGGGGGGCTCCTCGACCGCGCGGGTGCGCAGGGCGAGGGGGACACGGAGCGCCGCGATCCAGGTCAGGGCGGCGAGCAGCATGTGGAGGCCGACCATCAGCTCGGGGGCGTCGGTGAAGTACTGGACGAAGCCGAGCACGCCCTGGAGCAGGAGCACCGCGAGCAGTTCCCTGGCCCGGGCCCTTGCGGGCTGCGGGGCCTTGACGGCGGCGAAGACGAAGATCACCGCGATGGCCAGGCCGACCGAGACGAAGGCGAGGTCGGCGTGGAACTGCGCGAGCCTGTCGTAGTCGATCGGGATCCGCGGGACGATCTTGTTGTCCTTCGGCGTGCCCGGGTGGTGGCCGGCGCCGGTCACCAGGGTGCCGGCCGCGACCAGCAGGCCGATCACCGTGACCAGAACGTACGAGAGCTGGTGGATCGGGCGGGCCACCGCGAGCACCGCCGGGCCGTCGCCCTCCTTGGACCGCTCCCACATCAGCAGCGCGACCCAGACCAGCGCCATCGCGGCGATCATGTGCAGCGCCACGGTGTACGGGTTGAGGCCGGTCAGCACGGTGATGCCGCCGAGCACGGCGTTGCTCATCACCAGCCAGAACTGCGCCCAGCCGAGCTTCGTCATGGTGCGCCGCCAGGGCCGGTGGCAGCGGGCGGCCAGGATCGCCCAGCCGACGGCGGCGCTCAGCACGTAGGTGAGCATCCGGTTGGTGAACTCGACGACGCCGTGGAAGCCCATCTCGGCGGTGGGCGTCAGGCTCTCGTCGGTGCAGCGGGGCCAGGTCGTACAGCCGAGGCCGGAGGCGGTGAGGCGGACGGCGCCGCCGGTGACGACGATCACCACGCTCATCACCAGCGCGGCGAACGTGGCGCGCCGGACCATCGCGGCGGATGGCTGCCAGCGCTCGGCGAGCAGGGAGAAGGGGTTAGGCACGGGTCAATCGTAGGCGGCCTTACAGGCGATCTTGGGGCGGGGCACGGCTGTGGAACGGGGAGGGCGGAGGCCGGCGGGCGGCGACACGCGGGGGTGCGACACGCGGACGAAAGCGGATGGTTCGGGCAGGGGCTGCATTGGTCTTGACCATTCACCCGTTTGGCCGAAAGAGTGCAGGTTGGTCCATACCATTTCGGGCCCCCTCCCCCCTTTTCATGCCCGCACGCAAGCGGAGACCTGCACATGCGCATACCCATTTCCGCCGCCGCGCTCGCGGTCGGCGGCTCGCTCGCCCTGGCCGGCCTCGTCGCGCCGGCCGCCCAGGCCGTCGGCGCCGACCAGGAGTGCCGCGGCCTCGGGGTCGCCAACCTGTACGGCGAGTTCATCGAGGGCGACGACACCCACACCCCCGACGCCGAGGGCGCGGTCGCGGTCGGCGGCAACGCCGACTTCACCGGCGGCTTCTCGGTCGGCCAGGAGCTCACCCCGGCCGAGGTGGACGCCCTGCCCGGCAAGAACGCCCTGGTCGTGGCGGGCCGGATCACCGGCCACAACACCCAGGTCATGAAGGGCAACGGCGTCTACGGCGCCAAGGCCGACGGCGCCGTGGTCCAGGCCCACCAGGGCGCCGTCGCCCAGGGCCCCTCGCCGATCGACTTCAAGGCCGAGTTCGCCAAGCTGCGCGCCGCCGCCACCGCGCTGGCCGCCGTCCCGCAGACCGCCGGCGCCACCGTCCAGGCCGAGGGCGGCAAGCTCACCCTCACCGGCGGGGACGCGAAGTACAACAGCTTCACCCTCGACGCGGCGAAGCTCCAGGGCGCCAAGGACGTCTTCGTCAAGGTGCCGGCCGGCTCGGTGACGGTGGTCAACGTGACCGGCGGCTCGTACGACATGGCGGCGGCCGGGACGACCGGCTTCCACCTGTGGGACGAGGGCAAGAAGGCCTTCGTGCTGGACGACAAGCTCCAGAGCGCCGCGGGCGGGGCGGTCCGGGCCAAGCTGCTCTGGAACTTCCCGACCGCCACCAAGGTGGTCAAGAACAGCCAGGCGGCCTGGGCCGGCACCGTGCTCGCGCCGAACGCCGCCTTCGACCTCGGCAGCGGCGGCCCGGTCAACGGCTCGGTGATCGCCGCCTCGCTGACCGGCAAGGGCGGCGCGGAGACGCACCAGTACCCCTTCACCGGCTGCCTGCCCGGCACCACCCCGACGCCGTCCGGCACCCCGACGGTGCCGCCGACCGTGCCCGGCGGCTCGCCCTCGGCCACGCCGAGCACCTCGGCCTCGCCGAGCGGTTCGGCGAGCCCCTCGGGCAGCCCGTCCGCCCCGACCGGCGGCAAGCCCGGCGCGAGCGGCTCGCCCAGCGCGTCGGCCAGTGCCGCGAGCGCCGCCCCGACGGCCTCGGGCAGCCCGTCCGCCCGGCCGGACGCGGGCGGCAACCTGGCGCACACCGGCTCCGGCCCGGTGCTGCCGCTGGCGATCGGCGGCGCGGTCGTGCTCGCGGCCGGCGGCGCCATCGTGGTGGCCGCGCGGCGCAAGGCGGCCAAGAAGGCCTGAAGTTCGTCGGCTGACTGAATCGGAGCCCTCGGTGATTGAACCTGATCACCGAGGGCTCCGTTCTGTCTTGAAGATGACGAAGTCCATTCGGGTCCTCTCGGGTTTGCCGAATCCGCGTTCTGCGAGGTGGCGCCTGTGATGGGCTGGGCGAGCACATCGGAAGACGGACGGACAGTCGATATCCGGTCGTACGGCGGGGTGTGGCGGGGTGCGGGAGTGCCGGTAGAGTCCCCCGGACAGTCGTAGCGGGCCACCGCGAACCACTCAACACGCCTGCTGCACAAGACCGTTCGGAGGGGATCAAAGTAATGGCGCGACAGCAGCGGCACTTCGCGATCGGCGCGACGGCACTCGCCGGCACGGCTGCGGCCGGTTTTCTCCTGCCTCTGGCGCTGGCCACCAACGCCTCGGCGCACGTGCCGAGTTGGACGGTGACCTGCGACAAGATCGTGATCGATCTGATCAACTACAGCCCCAAGGCCGACGTGAAGAACACCGTCAGCCTCACCATCGACGGCGAGAAGGTCCTGGACGCGAAGGCCTTCCCCGCGGAGTTCCACGGCGCCTTCCCGGTGAAGGACCACAACGCCCCGATCAAGGCGAACCTGGTGGTCACCACCACGGAGAACCCGAACGAGAAGGGCTGGAACATCAACGAGACCAAGACCATCGAGCCGTGCCACACGCCGACCCCGACCCCGACGCCCACCAAGACGCCGACCCCGACTCCGACTCCGACTCCGACCCCGACGCCCACCAAGACGCCGACCCCGACCCCCACCCCGCCGGCCACGCCGACCCCGAGCACGTCGCCCTCGGCCACGCCCACCCCGAGCAGGACCCCCGTCCCGTCGCCGACCCCCAGCGCGCCGGCGCTCGCGCAGACCGGTAGCAGCGACGCGACCCCGATGATCGCGGCGGCCGGCGGCGGCGTGCTGCTGGTCGGCGGCGCGCTCGTGCTGCTCGCCCGCAAGCGCCGCGGCGGCAGCAGCGAGAGCTGACGCCCGTAGGACCGAAGACGCGACGCCCCCGGCCTGCGCAGGCCGGGGGCGTCGCGGGTGTCCGGGCGGCGCTACTCCCAGCGGAAGAAGCGGGCGGCGGCGGCCAGGCCGAGCACCGACCAGCCGGCCAGGACGCCGAGGTCCGCCCAGGGCACCCCGGCACCGGCCTGGAGCACCGAGCGCAGGCCGTCCGAGAGCGCCGAGATCGGCAGCAGTTCCAGCACCGAGCGCACGCCGTCGGGGAACCGGCTCAGCGGCACGACCACCCCGCCGGCCAGCAGCAGCAGGACGAACACCAGGTTGGCGCCGGCCAGGGTGGCCTCCGCCTTCAGGGTGCCGGCCATCAGCAGGCCCAGCCCGGAGAAGGCGGCGGTGCCGAGGACCAGCAGCGCGGCGACGGTCAGCGGGTTCCCGTGCGGGGACCAGCCGAGGGCCAGCGCGATCACCGACAGCAGCGCGACCTGCAGCGCCTCCGTCACCAGGACGCAGCCGGTCTTGGCGGTCAGCAGCGCCCAGCGCGGCAGCGGGCTGGCACCGAGCCGCTTCAGCACGCCGTAGCGGCGCTCGAAGCCGGTGGCGATGGCCTGGCCGGTGAAGGCGGTGGACATCACGGCCAGCGCGAGCAGGCCGGGCGCCAGGAAGTCGACCCGCTTGCCGGGGCCCTCGACGGCGACGATGTCCACCGCGGAGAACAGCACCAGCAGCACGGTCGGGATGACCACGGTGAGCAGCAGCTGCTCGCCGTTGCGCAGCAGCATCCGGGTCTCGAACGCCGTCTGGGCGAGCAGCATCCGGCCGACGGGCGCGGCGCCGGGCCTGGGGGAGTAGTCCGTGGCGGTCATGAGCGCAGCTCCCGTCCGGTCAGGTCGAGGAAGACGTCCTCCAGGCTGCGGCGCTGGACGGACAGCCGTTCGGGCAGGATGCCGCAGGCCGCGCACCAGCCGGTGACCGCGGCGACCAGCGCCGGGTCGACGGGCGCCTCGACGCGGTAGCTGCCGGGGGCGGTCTCGGCGGCGGTGGCGCCCGCGGGCAGCTCCTTGAGCAGCGGGCCGAGGTCGAGCCCGGGCGGGCCGTCGAAGTGCAGCGCGCCCTCGGCGCCGCCGCGGCACAGCTCCTCGGTGGTGCCGTGGGCGATCACCCGGCCGCGGTCCACGACGGCGACGCGGTCGGCGAGCTGCTCGGCCTCGTCCATGTGGTGGGTGGTGACGACCACGGTGACGCCGTCCCGGCGCAGGTCGCGGACCAGCTCCCAGGTGGCGCGGCGGGCCTGCGGGTCGAGGCCCGCGGTGGGCTCGTCCAGGAAGACCAGCTCGGGGCGGCCGACCACGGCCATCGCCAGGGCGAGGCGCTGCTGCTGGCCGCCGGACAGCCGCCGGTAGGTGGTGCGGCCGCAGGAGCCGAGCCCGAGGCGTTCGACCAGGGCGTCCACGTCCAGCGGGTGGGCGTGCAGCCTGGCGGTGTGCCGCAGCATCTCGACGGCGCGCGCGCCCGCGTACACGCCGCCGGACTGCAGCATGACGCCGATCCGGGGCCGCAGCTCCTCGCTCCGGGCGACCGGGTCCAGGCCCAGGACGCGGACGGTGCCGGCGTCGGGGCGGCGGTAGCCCTCGCAGGTCTCGATGGTGGTGGTCTTGCCGGCGCCGTTGGGGCCGAGGACGGCGGTGATCGCGCCCGCCGGGATGGTGAGGTCGAGGCCGTCCACCGCGAGCTTGTCGCCGTAGCGTTTGACCAGCCCGGCGATCTGGACCGCGGGTTCGGAGTGCATACCGGCGAGTCTAAGAGGGCCCGACACCCGGGCCGGACGGCGGCTCGGTGGCCGTCCTCCCCGGGGCGGTGGCCGTTCCCTCCCGGTCCGATGATCGTTTTCCCAGGTCAGGTAAGGCTTGCCTGCGTGACAGATGCCACCGGTGAGGCGTGGGTCACGGCTTGTCCCGGCGGAAGGAATTACGCAACACTGGTGTTGTGAAAAACATGCGCGAGCACGCCCAGCAGCAGGAGGCCGAGTCGGCCTCCTCCTGTGACGTGCCCGTGACGGCGGCCGAGGTGCTGCTGGAGGGCCACCGCGCCACCCGGGACCGGGTCGCGCGGTCCATCCTTGACCACGGCCCCTCCTCCGCCGCCGACCTGGCGAACCGGCTCGGCCTGACCGCCGCCGCCGTCCGCCGCCACCTCGACGGGCTCGCCGCCGCCGGCCTGGTCGAGTCCCGCGAACAGCGGGTCTACGGCAGCCGCGGCCGGGGCCGCCCGGCCAAGGTCTTCGCGCTCACCGACGCCGGCCGGGACGCCTTCTACCAGGCGTACGACCAGCTCGCCGCCGACGCGCTGCGCTGGATCGCGGACTCGGTGGGCGGCGGCAAGGCGGGCGAGGAGGCGGTCGCCGCCTTCGCCCGCGCCCGGTTCGGCAAGCAGGCCGAGAAGTACCTGGAGGCCCTGCGGCTGGCCGCCGCCGGCGAGCGCACCGAGGCGCTGGCCCAGGCCCTGAGCGCGGACGGGTACGCTGCCACGGTGCGGCGTGTCCCGTCGGCCGCGGCCACGGCCCCGGCGGGCGCCCAGCTCTGCCAGCACCACTGCCCGGTCGCGCACATCGCCGAGCAGTTCCCGCAGCTCTGCGAGGCGGAGACCGAGGTCTTCTCCCGGCTCCTGGGTACCCATGTGCAACGGCTGGCCACGATCGCCCACGGCGACGGGGTCTGCACCACCTATGTGCCGGCATCCGGTGCCGCATCGTCGCCCGCCCGGCTGCCGTCGGGCCGCGGCTCCGATGCGGTGCCGACTGCCGGTACGTCCACCGAAGATTCTGCGTCCGCGCGTTAGGAAGCTCGCATGACTGACACCGTTTCGCACCCGGAGCTCGAGGGCCTGGGCACCTACGAGTACGGCTGGGCCGACCCGGACGCCGCCGGTGCCGCGGCCAAGCGCGGGCTCAGCGAGGAGGTCGTCCGCGACATCTCCGCGAAGAAGAACGAGTCCGAGTGGATGCTCAACCTGCGTCTCAAGGGCCTGAAGCTGTTCGCCAAGAAGCCCATGCCGACCTGGGGCTCCGACCTCACTGGCATCGACTTCGACAACATCAAGTACTTCGTCCGCTCCACCGAGAAGCAGGCCGAGTCCTGGGAGGACCTGCCGGCGGACATCAAGGCGACGTACGACAAGCTGGGCATCCCGGAGGCGGAGAAGCAGCGCCTGGTCGCCGGTGTCGCCGCGCAGTACGAGTCCGAGGTCGTCTACCACCAGATCCGCGAGGACCTGGAGGAGCAGGGCGTCATCTTCCTGGACACCGACACCGCGCTGCGCGAGCACCCGGAGCTGTTCAAGGAGTACTTCGGCACCGTGATCCCGGCCGGCGACAACAAGTTCGCCGCGCTGAACACGGCCGTGTGGTCCGGCGGCTCGTTCATCTACGTGCCGAAGGGCGTGCACGTGGACATCCCGCTCCAGGCCTACTTCCGGATCAACACCGAGAACATGGGCCAGTTCGAGCGGACGCTGATCATCGTCGACGAGGACGCCTACGTCCACTACGTCGAGGGCTGCACCGCGCCGATCTACTCCTCCGACTCGCTGCACTCCGCGGTCGTGGAGATCATCGTCAAGAAGGGCGGCCGCTGCCGCTACACGACCATCCAGAACTGGTCGAACAACGTCTACAACCTGGTCACCAAGCGCGCCGTGGCGTACGAGGGCGCGACCATGGAGTGGGTCGACGGCAACATCGGCTCCAAGGTCACCATGAAGTACCCGGCCGTCTACCTGATGGGCGAGCACGCCAAGGGCGAGACGCTGTCGATCGCCTTCGCGGGCGAGGGCCAGCACCAGGACGCCGGCGCCAAGATGGTGCACATGGCGCCCAACACCTCCTCGCACATCGTCTCCAAGTCGGTGGCGCGCGGCGGCGGCCGGACCTCCTACCGCGGTCTGATCGAGATCGGGGAGGGCTCGCACGGCGCCAAGTCCAACGTGCTCTGCGACGCACTGCTGGTCGACACCGTCTCCCGCTCGGACACCTACCCGTACGTGGACGTCCGCGAGGACGACGTGTCCATGGGCCACGAGGCGACCGTCTCCAAGGTCAGCGAGGACCAGCTGTTCTACCTGATGAGCCGCGGCCTGACCGAGACCGAGGCGATGGCGATGATCGTGCGCGGCTTCGTCGAGCCGATCGCGCGCGAGCTGCCGATGGAGTACGCGCTGGAGCTCAACCGGCTGATCGAGCTGCAGATGGAGGGTGCGGTCGGCTGACGCCGAGCGCAGGCCGCCCACCGACTTTTCGAGCTTTTCGAGGAAGAGAGCACTACGACAGCCATGGCTGACGTCCAGAACACCACCGGCTCCACCACCGCCGGTTCGATCGAGGTCGGCACCGCCGGCGCGGGCGCGCAGCTCGCCGGCCCCGGCACCGGCCGCACCGCGGTCCAGCAGCCGATCGACGCGCGCGTCGCGGTCAAGCCGTCCTTCGACGTGAACGACTTCCCGGTGCCCACCGGCCGCGAGGAGGACTGGCGGTTCACCCCGCTGCACCGCCTCGGCGGCCTGCACGACGGCACCGCGGCCCAGACCGACCGCGGCGAGGACAAGGTCGAGTTCACGCTGCCGGCCGGCGTCACCGCCGAGACCGTCGGCCGCGACGACGCGCGCCTGGGCAAGGCCGGCACGCCCGTCGACCGGGTCGCCGCGCAGGCGTTCAGCGCGTTCGACCAGGCGCTCGTCGTCACCGTCCCCCAGGACGCGGTGCTCACCGAGCCGGTGAGGATCGACGTGCGCGGCGAGGGCGGCGTCCGCTTCGCCCACGTGGTGGTCGACGTCAAGCCGTTCGCCGAGGCCGTCGTGGTGCTCAACCACGAGGGCAGCGGCACCCGGGCCGCCAACGTCGAGCTGCTGGTCGGCGACGGCGCGAAGCTCACCTTCGTCTCCGTCCAGGACTGGGAGCGCGACGCCGTGCACGTCGCCCAGCACAACGCGCTGGTCGGCCGCGACGCCTCGTACAAGTCCGTGGTCGTCACCTTCGGGGGCGACCTCGTCCGGCTGCACCCGCGCGTCAACTACGCGGGCCCCGGCGGCGAGGCCGAGCTGTTCGGCCTGTACTTCGCCGACGCCGGCCAGCACCTGGAGCACCGGCTGGTCGTCGACCACGACACCCCGCACTGCCGCTCCAACGTGGCGTACAAGGGCGCGCTCCAGGGCCAGGACGCGCACGCCGTCTGGGTCGGCGACGTGCTGATCCGCGCCGCCGCGCTGGGCACCGACACCTACGAGCTCAACCGCAACCTGGTGCTCACCGACGGCGCCCGGGTCGACTCCATCCCGAACCTGGAGATCGAGACCGGCGAGATCGTCGGCGCCGGCCACGCCTCCGCGACCGGCCGCTTCGACGACGAGCAGCTGTTCTACCTGATGGCCCGCGGCATCCCGGCCGACGAGGCCCGCCGCCTGGTGGTGCGCGGCTTCTTCGCCGAGCTGCTCCAGCAGATCGGCGTGGCCGAGATCCAGGAGCAGCTCATGGAGAAGATCGACGCCGAGCTGGAATCGGCGGTCTGAGCCCGATGACCTTCCTCCGTGCCTGCGCGCTGAGCGACCTCCAGGAGGACGTTCCCAAGCGCGTGGACCTCAACGGCGTGCCGGTCTCCGTCGTCCGCACCGACGAGGGGGTGTTCGCGATCAACGACACCTGCTCGCACGCGAACGTCTCGCTCTCCGAGGGCGAGGTCGAGGACTGCATGATCGAGTGCTGGCTGCACGGCTCCAGCTTCGACCTGCGCACCGGCAAGCCCTCCGGCCTGCCCGCCACCAAGCCGGTCGCTGTCTACCCCGTAAAGATCGAAGGGGACGATGTGCTCGTCTCCGTCAACCAGGAGTCCTGAGTACACATGGCAACCCTTGAAATCCGCGACCTGCACGTCTCCGTGGACGCCGAGAACGGCCCGCGCGAGATCCTGAAGGGCGTGGACCTGACCGTGAAGCAGGGCGAGACCCACGCCATCATGGGCCCGAACGGCTCCGGCAAGTCCACCCTGGCCTACTCGCTGGCCGGCCACCCGAAGTACACCGTCACCGGCGGCTCGGTGCTGCTGGACGGCGAGGACGTCCTGGAGATGTCCGTCGACGAGCGCGCCAAGGCCGGCGTCTTCCTGGCCATGCAGTACCCGGTCGAGGTCCCCGGCGTCTCGGTCAGCAACTTCCTGCGCACCGCCGCCACCGCCGTCCGCGGCGAGGCCCCGAAGCTGCGGCTGTGGGTGAAGGAGGTCAAGGAGGCGATGGCCGCCCTCCAGATGGACCCGGCCTTCGCCGAGCGCAACGTCAACGAGGGCTTCTCCGGCGGTGAGAAGAAGCGCCACGAGATCCTCCAGCTGGAGCTGCTCAAGCCGAAGATCGCGATCCTCGACGAGACCGACTCCGGTCTGGACGTCGACGCGCTGCGGATCGTCTCCGAGGGCATCAACCGGGTCCGCTCGACCGGCGAGGTCGGCACCCTGCTGGTGACCCACTACACCCGCATCCTGCGGTACATCAAGCCCGACTACGTCCACGTCTTCGCGGGCGGCCGCATCGTCGAGTCCGGCGGTGCCGAGCTGGCCGACAAGCTGGAGGAAGAGGGCTACGAGACGTATGTGAAGGGGGGCGCGTCCGAGTGACGCATCCGTTCGCGGGACTGCTCGACACCGACGCGATCCGCAAGGACTTCCCGGTCCTCCAGCGCCTGCTGCACGACGACAAGCCGCTGGTCTACCTGGACAACGCGGCGACCTCCCAGAAGCCGCGCCAGGTCCTGGAGGCCCTGAACGCCTACTACGAGCGGCACAACGCCAACGTCCACCGCGGCGTGCACGTGCTCGCCGAGGAGGCCACGGCGCTGTACGAGGGCGCCCGGGACAAGGTCGCGGCGTTCGTCAACGCGCCGAGCCGCAACGAGGTGATCTTCACCAAGAACGCCTCGGAGTCGCTCAACCTCGTCGCCAACATGCTCGGTTGGGCCGAGGAGCCGTACCGGGTGGACGCCGACTCCGAGATCGTCATCACGGAGATGGAGCACCACTCCAACATCGTCCCGTGGCAGCTGCTGTCGCAGCGCACCGGTGCGAAGCTCAAGTGGTTCGGGTTGACCGACGAGGGCCGGCTCGACCTGTCGAACATCGACGAGCTGATCACCGAGAAGACCAAGGTGGTCTCCTTCACCCTGGTCTCCAACCTGCTGGGCACCGTCAACCCGGTCGAGGCGATCGTCCGCAAGGCCCAGTCGGTCGGCGCTCTGGTCGTCGTCGACGCCTCGCAGGCCGCGCCGCACATGGTGCTGGACGTGCAGGCGCTGGAGGCCGACTTCGTCGCCTTCACCGGCCACAAGATGCTGGCGCCGACCGGCATCGGCGTGCTCTGGGGCCGGCACGAGCTGCTGGAGGACCTCCCGCCGTTCCTGGGCGGCGGCGAGATGATCGAGACCGTCACCATGGGCTCGTCCACCTACGCCCCGGCACCCCACAAGTTCGAGGCCGGCACCCCGCCGATCGCCCAGGCGGTCGGGCTCGGCGCGGCCATCGACTACCTCCAGGACGTCGGCATGGAGAAGATCGCGGCGCACGAGCACGCGATCACCGGGTACGCCGTCGAGCGGCTGCTGGAGGTCCCGGACCTGCGGATCATCGGCCCGCGCACGGCCGTGGACCGCGGTGCGGCGATCTCCTTCACCCTCGGCGACATCCACCCGCACGACGTGGGCCAGGTGCTGGACGAGCAGGGCATCGCCGTGCGCGTCGGCCACCACTGCGCGCGGCCGGTGTGCCTGCGGTACGGAATTCCGGCGACCACGCGGGCGTCGTTCTATCTGTACTCGACGCCGGGCGAGGTCGACGCACTGATCGACGGCCTGCACCACGTCCGGAACTTCTTCGGCTGACGGGACGGGGCAGGACGACCATGAAGCTCGACTCGATGTACCAGGACATCATCCTGGACCACTACCGCAACCCGCACGGCAAGGGGCTGCGGGACGGCGACGCCGAGGTGCACCACGTCAACCCGACGTGCGGCGACGAGATCACCCTGCGGGTGAAGCTCGACGGCGCCACCGTCACCGACGTCTCGTACGAGTCGCAGGGCTGTTCGATCAGCCAGGCGAGCGCCTCGGTGCTGAACGACCTGGTGGTCGGCAAGACCGTGGGCGAGGCGCAGGCGGTCCAGGAGGCCTTCCTGGAGCTGATGCAGAGCAAGGGGCAGGGCGAGGGCGACGAGGAGGTGCTGGAGGACGCGGTCGCGTTCGCCGGCGTCTCCAAGTACCCGGCGCGGGTCAAGTGCGCGCTGCTCAGCTGGATGGCCTGGAAGGACGCCACCGCCCAGGCGCTCGCCCAGAACCCCGCCGTGAACGACTGAACCCGCAGAGGAGGACAAGACCATGAGCGACGAAGCCACCACCGCCGGCGCCGAGGCCCCCGCTGCGGAGCAGCAGACCGGCACGGTCATCGTCGGCACCACCGCCGGCACGGTCTCGGTCGAGGACCTGACCGAGGCCCTGATGGACGTCGTCGACCCCGAGCTGGGGATCGACGTCGTCAACCTGGGCCTGATCTACGGCATCCACATCGACGAGTCCGACGTGGCCACCATCGACATGACGCTCACCTCGGCGGCCTGCCCGCTGACGGACGTCATCGAGGACCAGGCCAAGACCGCCACCGACGGGCTGGTGCAGGACCTGCGGATCAACTGGGTCTGGATGCCGCCGTGGGGCCCGGACAAGATCACCGACGACGGCCGCGACCAGCTCCGGGCGCTGGGGTTCAACGTCTGACGGACGGCCGGTACGAACGCCGCTGCCCGGGACTTCTTCGGAAGTCCCGGGCAGCGGCGCTTTCGCCCGCCTCGCCGGCGAGGAGGTCGAACCGCACGGCCCCATCGAGACCGAAGCAGCCCGCCGCCTCGCCGACGACCTCAACAACCAGTAGTCACCCGCTTGCCCAACACTTTCTCAGCCGGGCACGTCCATGCGCTGTGTGCCGATCACCGACAGCAGCCGTAGCGCCTCCTCCGCGGGAGAGCCGGGCTCGGCCGTGTAGATGACGACTTGTTGGTCCCGGTCGGTGATGTCGAGGACGTCGCAGTTGACGGTGATGGGGCCGATCAGCGGGTGGTGGACGGTCTTGCGCAAGGTGGGCTCGGCGCGTACGTCATGGGCGGCCCACAGTCGTGCGAACTCCGCGCTGCCGGCGAGGAGGTCGTCCACCAGCCCGGCTACCTCGGGATCGTCCGGATAGCGGGCGGCGGTGGCACGCAGGTGCCGGGCCGCGGCGCGGGCGAACGCCTCCTCGTCGGACGGGTCGTACGGCATCCGCTCCCGCGATCGCGGTGCGAGAAAGGCACGGCGCACGAGGTTGCGC
Organism: Kitasatospora sp. NPDC018619; assembly: GCF_044391605.1. Lineage (NCBI taxonomy): Bacteria > Bacillati > Actinomycetota > Actinomycetes > Kitasatosporales > Streptomycetaceae > Kitasatospora > Kitasatospora sp. NPDC018619. Next base: position 149,727 of record NZ_JBISAI010000007.1, on the reverse strand, counting down.
TCGCGCCGGGACAGCGCGGAGAAGTCCTCCAGGAGAGCTGCCGCCAGGTCGTTCCAGGCGATCACCTCGTAGGTCGCGGACAGCACGATCGCCGCGGCGTGCGGCAGCCGCCGCAGCAGGTCCAGGATGCTCTGCCGTACTTCGCGTGAGGGCCCGGCCGACGGACCGGGCGGGGCGCCGGCGAGATGGTGCAGGTGGTCGCCCTCGGCGTCCGACAGGCGCAGGGCCCGGGCCAGACCGGCGATCACCTCGCGAGACGGACGCGGGCCCCGTGCCTGCTCCAGCCGGGTGTAGTACTCGGTCGAGATGAAGGCCAGTTGCGCCACCTCCTCGCGGCGCAGTCCCGGGGTGCGGCGGCGCGGCCCGACGGGCAGACCCACGTCGGCAGGGGCGATGCGCTCACGCCTGCTGCGCAGGAAGCCGGCCAGCTCTCGTCTGTCCATGCCACCCAGTGTGCGCGGGTGCCGCGGGCCGATCCAGGTACCGCTGGTGCCTGGAACAGCCCCGCGGCCGGACGCAGGCTTACTGCCATGAACAACGTACAGACCACCGACACCTCCACCCCGACCGCCGGAGGCCTGCTGGCCGGCAAAGTCGCCCTCATCACCGGTGCCGGTCGCGGTATCGGCGCCGCCGCGGCGCGCCTGTTCGCCCGGGAGGGCGCCCGGGTGTTGCTCGTGGCCCGCACCCAGGACCAGCTCAAGGCGGTGACCGAGGAAGTCCGGGCGGCCGGCGGCACCGCCGAGTACGCGGTGTGCGACCTGGCCGACGGGGCCAGTGTCCGTGCCGCCGTCGACCGCGCAGTCGACCTGTACGGCCGGCTCGACGTCGCCTTCAACAACGCGGCCACCAGCATGCCGCCTGCCCCGGTGGACCACGTGTCCGAGGCGGATCTCGACCACCTCTACGCCGTGAACCTCAAGGGCCCGTGGCTGGCCATGTCCGCCGAGGTCGCCGCCATCCGGGCCACCGCCGGCACGGGTGCGATCGTCAACAACTCGTCCGTCGGCAGCCTGATGGGCAATCCCGCGCTGCCCGCCTACGGCGCGATGAAGCGGGCGGTCAACAGCCTCACCGAGTCGGCCGCCATCACCTACGGCCCGGAGGGCATCCGCGTCAACGCCATCGCTCCCGGCACCACACTGACCGAGATGGTGCGTGCGTGGAACGACCACTCACCCGGCGTCATCGACCAGCTCAACGCGCGCACCCCGCTGCGCCGTGCGGCCGACCCGGCCGAGATCGCCCAGGCCGCCGCCTGGCTCCTGAGCGACCGCGCCTCCTACGTGACCGGGGCGGTGCTCCCGGTCGACGGCGGCATGCGGGCCTGAGAGAGTGTTGGGCAAGCGGGTGACACCCTGCGCACCGCGAAGGGTGGGCGTAGGACCGGAGCCGAAGAGGTTTCCACCCTCCGACAGCTAACCGAGATGTTCAGGACCGCCGACGAGAAGCTGGGCGGCGGCTACGGGCTGTCCACCGTGTCGTCCTACCTGGTGGATGCCGTCGTGCCGATGCTCCAGGCCGCGTTCCCGTCGGAGGAGGTCCGGCGGAGTGCGTACGGGGCGGCTTCCGAGCTGGCGACCCTGGTGGGATGGAAGTGCCACGACCTCGGCCGCGAGGGCGCCGCCCAGAGGTTCTACCTCCTCGCCTACCAGCTCGCCCGCGAGTCCGACCCCGCAGGCCACGGGGCCTGGATGATGCGAGCCCTCACCCACCAGTCCCTCGACCTGAACCAGACCACACACTGCGTCGAACTGGCCGAGGCCGCGCTGTCACGGGCCCAGGGGAAGGTCGATCGCAAGACGGAGGCGCTCCTGCTGGTGACCGCCGCCCGGGCGTACGGAGCGAGCGGCCAGACCAAGGAAGCCGCCGGAGCGCTCCTGGCCGCCGAGGACGCCATGCTCACCGGCGATGACGGCGTCTCCTCCTACGCCGCAGCCTCCGGCCCGGTCGCGGCCACCGTGGCATCGCACACCGGCAAGACCCTGACCGAGATGAAGGACCACCGAGCAGCCGAACGGCACTACCGTGCGGCGCTGGAAGACCGCGTCCCGGGGACCTACCAACGGGTTCGCGGCCTGACCATCGCGAACCTCGCCAAGTCTGTCGCCGCCCAACACCGCCACGAGGAGGCCGTGATCCTCTGGAACCAGTGCCTGGACCTCATGGACGGCGTGGCATCCGGCCGAAACCAGAAGGAGCTGAAAACGGTGCGCTCAACGATGGCCGTCTACAGCAGGCGCGGAATCCCCGGCGCCCCCGAACTCGCTCAGCGAGCTGCTGTACTCGCGTCTCTGTAACGCCGGATCGCACCGAGCGCTCGGGCCCCGAGAAGAGGGTGGGGGCGGCCACCCGCCGCCTGGCGGGTGGGGGGTGGTTGGTGGGGAACGGCGGCAGAGCTGCCCAACCAAGCGGATGAGGCGCGGGTTTCACCCGATGGCGGAAACGCCGCTGCCCGGGGCCTGTGTGGAGGGGCCCCGGGCAGCGGCGTTCGTGTGGGCCGGTCAGGCCGTCGGGCGGGGCTTGCGGGCGACGGCGATGGCGAGGGCGGCGCAGAGGAGGGCGGCGAGGGCGGTGAAGCCGCTGACGGAGGGGAGGAGGCCGTAGCGCTGGACGAGGGCGCCGAGGGCGATGATGGGGGCGGAGCTGCCGAGGTAGACGATGACCCACAGGGCGCTCAGTTCGGAGCCCCGGCGTTCCGGGTTCATGGCGGCCACGGCTGAGGTGAACAGGGAGCGGAAGGCCACGCCCTGGGAGACTCCGCCGAGGATGCTGCCGATGAAGAGCAGCGCGGGGGTGCCGGTGTACCCGGCCGCCACCACCAGGCCGAGGCCGGTGGCCAGGCCGGTCATGCCGAGGGCGGTCACCACGCGGTCCGAGGTCGGCGGGACGACCAGCTGGGTGGCGGCCGAGGAGCCGAGCAGGAGGGCGGCCACCACCGCGCCGACCAGCTTGGAGTCGGTGTGCAGCAGCGTGGCGGCGAAGGCCGGGGCCAGGGAGAGGTAGACGCCGAAGACCGCGTAGGAGATGAAGCCGGCGGTGGCGGCGAGCAGGAACTGGCGGCGGCCGGTGCGCGGCAGGCGCAGGCGCTGCGGGCGCAGGTGGGCCGGGGTGGTGATCCGGGGCGGGGAGGCCGGCGGGCGGCTGCGCCCCGGCATCCGGGGGTGCACCAGGGCCAGCGGCACGCAGAGCGCCACCAGGGCGACGGCGTGCAGCAGGAAGGGCGTCAGCAGCGGGTCGGAGCCGCCGGCCAGCAGGGCGCCGACGATCGGGCCGAGTGCGACGCCGCCCGCGGAACAGGCCAGGGTGATCTTGGCGGCCAGGGTCGGCCGGTCGGGCAGCAGGTCGCCCAGGGCGGCCCCCGCGGCGCCGGTGGACAGGCCGACGGCGACGCCCTGGACGGCGCGGCCGGCGGCGAGCTGCCAGAAGCTGCCGGAGGTGGCGAAGACGACGTCGCCGACGGCGGACAGCGCGACGGCGGGCAGGATCAGGGCGCGGCGGCCGAGGTGGTCGGACCAGTGGCCGACCACGGCGAGCACCGGGACCAGGGCGAAGACGTAGATCGCGAACAGGATCGTGGTGTCGAGCGGTCCGAGGCCGAGGCGCTGCTGGAGGAGCGAGTAGATCGGCGTGGCCAGGTTGGCGCCGATCAGCATGAGCAGCAGGGCGGCGGCCACCAGGCCGACGCGGACGCCGCGCAGCGCGTTCCAGCGGCTGATCGCGGCGAGCTGGAGCTGGGCGCGCGGTGCGAGCTCCAGGGGGAGCAGGGCCTCCGACAGTCGGCGTCCGTCGAGCTGCGCGGTGCGCAGGCCGGAGCCGGCGGGGGAGAGGTCCGCCATGGCAGGGGTCTCCTGTGGCCGGGCACCACCGGGGTCGGCGGGGTGTGCCGGCGTGCCCGTCCGGAGGCGCTGTGGTGTGGCCGCGGGTACGGGCTCCCTGGTGGGGCGAGGTGAGCTGAAGAGGGCCCCTCCGGCCCGGGGTCGGGCGGAGGGCGGTGGGCTTCGTTGCCCCGGTGGCCCGCGCGGGGTGTGCGCGGTACCAGAGCGAAGGATAAGGGGTAGGCGCACGCCCACGGCGCGCGCCCCTGGGGGCGCCCCCCACGGCGGGGCGTCGGGGGTGCCCGACCTATACGCTGAGGTGGTGGATCGGTACGCGGCGCTGTTGGGCTGACCGCTGGCTGAGGGAGAGCGCACAACGATGGCCGGACGACGTCGCAAGAACACCGGGACTCCGGCGGGGGAGGGCACGGCCGAGCCGGTGCTGCCCGCCGACCTGGAGCTCCAGGACCTCTACGGGGCGTTCGCCGCGCACGGGCTGGACGACGAGGACCTGGACGACGCCGCCGTCCTCGTCCCGCCGGTCAAGCTGCCCGCCGAGCAGGAGCTGGCCGCGCAGGCGAAGGCCGTACCGATGTTCGGGTACGCGCTGGCGCTGGCCCGCTGGGCCGCCCCGCACCGGGCGGTCGACGAGTTCGGCGACCTGGTCGAGGCCGACCGGGCCCCCGCGGCCCGGCTGCTGGGCCTGGCCCCGGCCGAGGGCGAGGTGCCCGAGGAGGCCGAGGTCGAGGCGCTGCGCGCCTGGTCGCTCGCCTGCGACCTGGACCTGGTGGAGCTCGGCACGACCGCGGAGGGCGAGCACGTCGCCGTCCCGGGCCCGGACCTGGAGCCCGCCGAGCAGGGGGACCCGGAGACCGTCCTGGAGCTGTGGCTGACCGCCGCCGGGATCGTCCGGGAGCTGGCCGTCGAGGCGGACTCCGTCCCCGAGCTGGACTCCGTCCCCGAGGCGGACTCCGTCGCCGAGGGGGGCGAGGGCGAGGCGCAGGCGGCCGGCGAGGCCGAGGAGGACGAGGACGGGCTCTCCGAGGTCGAGGAGGCCCGCGACGAGGCCGCCGAACTGCTGGACGAGGCCCTCCAGGTGCTCTACGAGACCACCGCCTTCGCCGAGCCCGGCAACGAGACCGTGCCGCTGGGCGTGCTGGCAGCGCTGCTGGTGGTCCCGGAGGGCGAGGAGCCCAGCGAGGAGCTGCTCGGCGACATCACGGACGTGATGGTCGCGCTGGACCCGATGCTGGGCGACCTCGCCGAGCTCGGCCTGCTGGACTACCGCCCGATCGACCCGGAGCTGTTCGACGAGGAGGACGGCGAGGAGCCCGCCGTGGTCGGCGAGGAGCCGCTGGACGAGGAGGAGTCGGCCCGCTTCGGGCTGGTCCGGCTCACCCCGCTCGGCCAGTACGGCATCCGGCAGTGGCTGCTGGAGGACGGCTACGACGCGCCGCTGGTCGGCGACCTCGCCCGGGGCGACGCGGTCGAACTGCTGCGCGGCGTGTGCGAGTCGGCCAACGTGCTGCCGGAGGAGGAGCTGCGGGTGTGGACGGCGGAGCGGGAGCCGGTGGCGGCGGCGCGCGAGCTGCTCGCGGCGGCGCGCGGCTCCGACGGCTACGGCCCGCTGCGCCGGATGCTCTGCGTCTCGGCGCTCAACCTGCTGGGCCCGGCCGCGGAGCCGGCCGCCCGGGAGGTCGTGGACGACCCCGAGCTGGGCGGCGCGGTGCGGGCCTGGCTGGCCGCGCAGGGGGCGGCCGACGTGCCGGTGCCCGACCGGGCGATGGCGCTGTGGACGGTGGTCGACACCTTCGCCGCCCAGCTGCTGGACAACGGCGGGGACGCCGAACTGCTGCGCGAACTGATCGCCGACCTGCCGGTGAACGGCGATCCGGCCGGGTGGTTCGGCGAGCTGTGGCGGGTCGACCACCCGTACACGGCGGACGTCCTGGAGGCGATCGGGGAGCTGCACCCGGACCGGGCGCTGGCCAAGGAGGCCCGCAAGGCGGCCTTCAAGGCGCGCTCCAAGAACTGAACGGGAGTCTGCGGACACGCCCTAGGGGAGGTCCAGCGAGCCGTCCTCGGCGAAGGGGAAGAACGGGTTGTGGGCCAGCTCCCAGAGGTGGCCGTCCGGGTCCTCGAAGTAGCCGGAGTAGCCGCCCCAGTCGGTGGGGACGGGCGGCTTGACCACCACGGCGCCGGCCTCGACGGCCGTCCGCAGCGCGGCGTCCACCAGCGCGGGGGACTCCAGGTTCACCGCGAGGGTGACGCCGCGGAAGGACGGCTCGCCGGTGGCGGGCACGCCCGCGTCGGCGGCCAGTTCGTCGGCGGGGAAGAGGCCGAGCACCGAGTCGGCGGTGCGGAACCAGACGATCTCCGGGCTGGAGGCGGCGGAGCGCTGCCAGCCGAGCGCCTCGTAGAAGCGGGCGCTGCGGTCGAGGTCGGCCACCCCGAGGGTGACGATGCTGATCCGGGCGGGGAAGGCGTCCTCGCCGGGGCGGGCGGCGGCCTGCGCCGCGTCGTTCTGTGCTGTCATGCCGCCAGGGTAGGGAGGGCGGCTGACAACCGGGCCCGCTGACACGGCCACCGCCCCCGTCCGGCGGCCGAGCTGATGACCCGGCAGCTGTGGGCACGTAAGGTGGCGTCAGCGGTGCGGGTGCGAGGACTCGGGGGTGCGGCACAGGATGGTGCGGGAGAGCGGCGGCATGCACCAGAAGCGGAACACCGGGGCCCCGGGGGCCGCCCCGGCTCCGGACCGGCCGGTCCGGGAGGGCCGGTTCGCCGGCCGGCCCGCCGAGCGGCCGCTGGAGCGGCCCGTCGACCAGGAGGAGTTCTCCCGCCGGACGCTGGCGGCGGCCGACTTCCCGGTGTACGGCGTGGCCGGTGCGGCCGACGGGGCCGGCCGGGCGGCGGCCGGAGGAGCCGGGGCCGGCCGGGATTCGGCCGACGGGGCCGACGGGGCCGGCGGGGCGCCGACCGGTGAGGCGCTGGCGGCCTTCGAGACCTCCGGCGGCGAACTGCGCTGGGTCGAGGTCCAGTGCGGCGACTGGCGCTCGGCGGCCGGCCCGTACCTGACCGTGCGCACCTACCGGCCGGGTGCCGAACTGGGCGAGCCGCTGCCCGAGTTGGAGGACCTCGTCGAGGACGAGCGGGACCGCGTCTACGAGCAGACGGGCGTCGACGAGGGCGACGGGCCCGGCCGGGTACGGGCGCTGCGTGCGTGGATCACGGTGGACGGCGAGCCCTGCCCGATCGAGGTGCACGAGGACCGCCCGGTGCCGGAGCCCGGCGCCCCGGCGGCGGCCGGCCCGGAGCCGGTGTGGGCCGGGCGGCTGAGGGTCGGCGGGCTGACCGTGACGCTGTGCGGGCGCGGGGTCGCCCCCGGCGCGGTGGAGCTCGGCCGGATCGGCGACTTCGAGCGCTGTCTGCGCGGCCGCACCGAGCTGCTGCGCGAGCTGGCCGCCCGGCGGGCCCGGCACGTGCCGGTCGAGGAGCGCGAACTGCCGCCCGCCGTCGGGATGGAGGCGCACCGGGCGCTGATCGCGCAGGCCGTCGCCGAGTCCGCCGCGATCGAGGCCCAGGTGCGGGTGGGGCGCACGCCGAGGCTGCCGCGCGGGCTGCGCGGCGAGGCCGGCGCGGTGCGCTGGGAGACGGCGGTGCGCCAGCAGATGAGGCTGGCCACCGAGACCCGGGCGGAGGCCACCGCGGCGGTGGCCTCGATGGTGAACCACGTCAACCGGCTGTCCCAGCAGACCCACTGGCTGGTCGGCACCCCCGAGGGGGAGGCGGCCGTCGAGGAGGTCGTCCGGTACACGGTGTTCGCGAGCGAGGTGGCGAGCCTGCCGGCGCAGCGGGCCTGGGAGCAGCTGTGGCGGGAGCGGCCGGGCGGCGGCGGGGCGGGGGTCTGGGAGGAGCAGCGGCTGGCCGAGCAGCGCTGGCTGTCGGCCTGGGAGCAGTGGCGGGCGGCGCGGCGCTGACGGTCCGACGCACGGGCCGAGGCGCGGGACGAGGGCGCGGGGCAACGGCGCGGGGCAACGGCGCGGGCGCGGCGGGGGCGCTGGTAAAGCAGAGGTCATACGAAGGTCATCGGTCAGCAAAACGCCGCCTGGGCGTGAGGTGGGCGTCATTCCGGGTTCACCCGTCCGGCGGAGCCTGCTGGGCGTCGGCATCCCGCACCGACGCTCAGCCCATCTCAGGAGTTGCTGCCATGTCGCTGTCCCGCCGGGACTTCGTCAACCGTTCCACCCTCGTCGGGGCCGGCGTGCTGATCGCCGGCAGCGCGGAGGCGCTGGCCAGCGCCCCGGGCGCGATCGCCGCCCCGGTCGGCGGCGAGGCCCCGGCCGCCTCGGCCGCCGGGACCAACTCGGCCGCCGGCACCGCCGTCGGCTACGGCCCGCTGGTCCAGGACCCGGCCGGCCTGCTGTCCCTGCCGAAGGGCTTCTCGTACAAGGTCCTCAACCGGGCCGGCGTCACCAAGCTGCGCACCGGGGAGTTCACCCCGAGCAACCACGACGGCACCTCCGCGTTCGAGGACGAGCGCGGCGGCAACCTCATGGTCGTCAACCACGAGCTGGCCGGCGCCCGCGCCAACTGGCCGCACCCGGTGCCGCTGATCGAGGGCCACGTCTACGACCCGGGCGCGGCCGGCGGCTGCACCATCGTGCACGCCAAGCGGGACGGCTCGGTCGAGCAGTGGGTCGGCATCGCCGGCACCGCCACCAACTGCGCCGGCGGCGTGACCCCGTGGGGCACCTGGCTGTCCGGCGAGGAGACCGAGGACAAGGCCGGCAAGAACGGCTTCACCAAGGACCACGGCTACGTCTTCGAGGTCGACCCCTTCGACGACGACTACAACCGCGACCCGCAGCCGATCAAGGCCTTCGGCCGGTACGCGCACGAGGCCGTCGTGGTGGACCCGAAGAAGGGCCACGTCTACCTGACCGAGGACGCCTCGAACCCGAACGGCCTGCTGTTCCGCTGGACCCCGCCGGCGGGCTTCAAGCACGGCCGCTACAAGCTGCGCAAGCTGGAGGCCGACGCCGGCGTGCTGGAGGCCTTCAAGGTCTTCGACGCGCAGGGCAAGTTCGTCGACGACCTGTCCCGCGCCACCAAGGTCGGCACCACCTACGGCGTGGACTGGGTCAAGGTCCAGGACCGCGACGCCAGGACCGTCTCGGTGCGCAAGCAGTTCAAGGAGGGCGAGGTCACCCGCGCCCGCAAGCTGGAGGGCATGTGGTGGGGTGACGGCGGCTTCTACTTCGTCTCCAGCTACGCCCGCTCGGAGAGCCCGGTCCAGCACGACGGCCAGGTCTGGTTCTACAACCCGAACCGCCGCACCATCACGCTGAAGGTGCTGCTGGGCGTCAACAACGACGTCTGGGGCGACCACGACAACTTCGACGGCCCGGACAACATCACCGTCTCGCCGTACGGCGGCATCGTGATCGCCGAGGACGGCGACGGCATCTCGCACCTGTTCGGCGCCACCGAGGACGGCCTGGTCTTCCCGATCGCCCGCAACGAGCTGAACATCGGCTCCGCCGAGAAGCCCGAGTTCAGCGAGTTCACCGGGGTGACCTTCTCGGACGACGGCAGGACCCTGTTCGCCAACATCCAGACCCCGGGGATCCAGCTGGCCATCAGCGGCCCGTGGCGCCGGCTGAACGAGCACAAGCGCGGCCAGGGCTACGGCGCCTGATCCGGCCCGTCCGGCGACCTGCGGCTGTCCGCGGACCACTCGTCCGCGGGCAGCCGCAGTTGCAGCATCGCCAGCAGGCGCTGCTGCGGCTGGGCGAGGTCGATGCCGGTCAGCTGCTCGGCACGGCGCACCCGGTAGCGCAGGGTGTTGGGGTGGATGTGCAGGGCGTCCGCGGCCACCCGGACCTCGCCCAGCGCGTCCAGCCAGGCCAGCACCGACTCGGCGAGCCGGGTGCCGTGCCGGCGGTCGTACTCGGTGAGCGCGGTCAGCCGGGGGTCGCGCAGCCCGGTGCGCTCCTGGAGCAGCGCGAGCACCTCGCTGACCAGCACCTCCGCCTGGACGTCGATCAGCGCCGCGACCTCCAGGCCGACCCCGCCGCGGCCCATCGCGTCCAGGATGCGGTCCGCCTGCGCGCGGGACTCGGGGACGTGGGCCAGGCCGTCGACGGTCGAACCGATCGCGGCGCGCAGCGGGACGCCCAGGTGGTCCCGGGCGGCCGAAACCACCTCGGCGGCCCAGCCGCGCACGGTGGCCATCGGCAGCCCGGCCGGGAGCTCCGGCAGCAGCACGTACACCCGGGAGTCGATCGGGGCGAGCAGCGCGGTGCGGTGCCGGGCGGCGGTGTGCACCGAGATCAGGCCGGTGACGTCGGAGCGGTGCAGCGCGTCGGTGGTGCGCGCGCTGTAGGCCAGCACGGTGGCCGGGCGGCGCAGGTCCAGGCCGAGGTGGGTGGCGAGCGACTGGGGGCCGGTGGAGCCCTCCAGCAGGCCGGTGAGCAGCGTCCGGGTGAGCCGGACGTCGGCGGACAGCTCCCGGCGGCGGCGCACCAACTGGGCGGCCGCGACCCGGGCGGCGCCCACCAGGGCCTGCTCGGCCAGCGGGGCCAGCGGCTGGGAGCCCTCCTGGACCCAGATGGTGCCGAGCGGCTGCGCCCCGGCCCGGATGCCGACCGCCAGGCGGCGGCGCAGGCCCAGCTCGGGGTGGGGCTCGACCGCGATCGGGGTGTCCGAGCTGCGCAGGTGCTGGAAGATGCCCCACTCGCGGAGCTTGGACAGGTACGGCTCCGGGCCCTGCCAGCCGAGGATGGACAGCCGGCGCAGGTCGTCGACCTCGTCGGAGTCGGAGGAGCGGGAGTAGGCCAGCACCCGGCTGGAGGTGTCCTCGATCGAGACGATGCCGTTGGTGAGCACGGCGACGGTCTGGGCGAGGGAGAAGAGGTCGCCGGCGTTGGGCTCGGGGGCGCCGGGGGCGTCCGGGGCGTCCGGGCCGGCGATGATCGCCCGGGCCAGCGAGTCGAGGTGCTCCCAGCGGGTCTCGCGGCGCACCGAGAGCAGGGCGACGCCCGCGTCGGTGGCGGCCTCGCGCAGCGCGTCGGCCTGGCCGGGGCCGTCCAGCTTGACGGCCACGGCGGCGGCTCCGGCACGGCCCGCCGCGCGCAGGGCGGGCAGGGCTGCGCGGCCGCGGGCACCGATCGCGAGCACCAGCTCGCCGGCGGCGGCGGTCGGCGGGTCCTCCGGGTCGAGGATGGCGACGTCGCGCACCGGGACGTCCAGGCCCAGCGGGGCGGCCTGGAGCTCGACCAGCGGCTCGCCGAGGGACATCAGGAGCTGGCGGAGCGGCAGGCCGGGGGTGGTCACGCCGGTCCTCCCTCATCCGTCCGGACGACGTTGCGCGCTCGATTTTAGCCGGGCGGACAGTGTGCGGCCCCGTCGCCGGACGGCAGGGCGCGGGTGGCCCCGGGCGGGCCTCCGGTGCCCGGGGCGCGCCTTCCGCGCCCTCGTCGGAGGGCGGGCGCCGGAGTGCGAGCCGGTGGCCGGCGCCGTGGGGCGCGAGCCCGGGGGCGCGGGGTGGCACAAGGTGGTGTGAACGGTGGGGCGTGACGAGGCGGTTCGTGACCGTGGCGTGACCACGTTCGTCGGGCCGGACAACGCCGTACGGGGGAATTTAGCCGCGCGGCCAATCATGTGGCCCGGTGGCCAGGAATAGCGTTCGTGCTGTGGTCGGCGTGCAACCCGCGCCGGCAATCCCCCCGCAATGAACGAAGGAGAGCGTGCGCTCTATGGACGCTGTGACCCAGGTCCCCGCGCCGGTGAACGAGCCGGTCCACAGCTACGCCCCCGGGAGCCCGGAACGGGCCCGTCTGGAGGCCAAGCTGAAGGAGCTGGGCGGCCAGGAGCCGGTCCAGCTGACCATGACGATCAACGGTGAGCGCCGGATGGGCGGCGGCACCGAGATCCACGTCGTCCAGCCGCACAACCACGCGGCTCGGCTCGGCACCCTGCGCAACGCCACCCAGGCCGACGCGCAGGACGCCATCGACGCTGCCCTGGCCGCTGCCCCGGCCTGGCAGGCGCTCTCCTTCGACTCCCGCGCCGCGATCTTCCTCAAGGCCGCCGACCTGCTGGCCGGCCCCTGGCGCGAGACCCTGGCCGCCGCCACCATGCTCGGCCAGTCCAAGACCGCCCAGCAGGCCGAGATCGACACCCCCTGCGAGCTGGTCGACTTCCTGCGCTTCAACGTGCACTTCGCCCGCCAGATCATGGCCGAGCAGCCGATCTCCTCGGACGGCGTGTGGAACCGCAGCGACCACCGCCCGCTGGAGGGCTTCGTCTACGCGATCACCCCGTTCAACTTCACCGCGATCGCCGGCAACCTGCCGACCGCGCCCGCGCTGATGGGCAACGTGGTGCTGTGGAAGCCGTCCCCGACCCAGCAGTACTCCGCGCACCTGCTGATGCAGCTGCTGGAGGAGGCCGGCCTGCCCAAGGGCGTCATCAACATGGTGACCGGCGACGGCCTGGCCGTCTCCGAGGTCGCGCTCAAGCACCCCGCGCTGGCCGGCATCCACTTCACCGGCTCCACCGCCACCTTCCAGCACCTGTGGCGCGAGGTCGGCAACAACATCTCCGGCTACCGCACCTACCCGCGGATCGTCGGCGAGACCGGCGGCAAGGACTTCCTGGTCGCCCACCCGTCCGCCGACCCGAAGGTCCTCAAGACCGCGATGACCCGCGGCGCCTTCGAGTTCCAGGGCCAGAAGTGCTCGGCGCTGTCGCGGGCCTACGTCCCGGCGTCGATCTGGGCCGGCCTCAAGGACGAGTTCGCCGCCGAGGTCGAGGGCCTCACCATGGGCGACGTCACCGACCTGTCCAACTTCATGTCGGCCGTCATCGACGAGCGCTCCTTCGCGAAGAACAAGGCCGCGATCGACCGCGCCCAGGCCGACCCGCAGGTCGAGGTCCTGGCCGGCGGCACCTACGACGACTCGGTCGGCTACTTCGTCCGCCCGACCGTCCTGGTCTGCCAGGACCCGTCCAGCGAGTACTTCAAGGACGAGTACTTCGGCCCGATCCTGGCCGTGTACGTCTACGAGGACGAGAAGTACGAGGAGATGCTGGCGCAGATGGAGTCGGTGTCGGCCTACGGCCTGACCGGCTCGATCATCTCCCAGGACCGCGCCGCGGCCCAGGACGCGATGCACAAGCTGCGCTTCGCGGCCGGCAACTTCTACATCAACGACAAGCCGACCGGCGCCGTCGTCGGCCAGCAGCCCTTCGGCGGCGGCCGGGCCTCGGGCACCAACGACAAGGCCGGCGCCAAGCAGAACCTGGCGCGCTGGACCTCGACCCGCTCGATCAAGGAGACCTTCGTCCCGCCGACGGACTACCGCTACCCGCACATGGGCTGACCAGCCCCGTGCCCGTGATCGCACGGCTCCTCCCGTAGCCACCGGTCACCGGCGACGCCCGGTCCCGCAGCCGGGCGCCGCCCCGCCGGGGCGGCGGCCACCCACCCCCGTACCGCCGCCCCGGCCCTCCTGCCACCCTTGGAAACACCAGCTCCAGGAGTCACGATGCTCCGTTCCGCCCTTCTCGCGGCCTCCCGGTCCCCGCAGGTCCGCACCGTGGTCGAGAAGTTCCCGCCGACCCACGCGATAGTCGAGCGCTTCGTCGCCGGCGACGTCCTCGACGACGCCGTCACCGCCACCGACGACCTGATCGCCACCGGTCGCAAGGTCACCCTCGACCACCTCGGCGAGGACACCCAGGACGCGGCCCAGGCCGCCGGCACCGCCGAGGCCTACGAGCACCTGCTCAAGGCCCTCAAGGAGACCGGCCTCGCGGCCGGCGCCGAGGTCTCGGTCAAGCTGTCGGCCGTCGGCCAGTTCCTCCCGGTGGACGGCGAGAAGATCGCGCTGGAGAACGCCCGCCGCATCTGCGAGGCCGCCGCCGACGCGGGCACCACGGTGACCCTCGACATGGAGGACCACACCACCACCGACTCCACCCTCGCCATCGCGCGGGAGCTGCGGGCGGACTTCCCCTGGCTGGGCGTCGTGCTCCAGGCCTACCTGCGCCGCACCGAGGCCGACTGCCGCGACCTGTCCGGCGCGGGCTCGCGCGTGCGGATCTGCAAGGGCGCCTACAAGGAGCCCGAGTCGGTCGCCTTCCAGGGCAAGCACGAGGTCGACCTCGCGTACGTCCGGGCCCTGAAGGTCCTGATGGCGGGCGAGGGCTACCCGATGGTCGCCTCGCACGACCCGAACATGATCAAGATCGCCGGCCAGCTGGCCCAGTGGAACGGCCGCAAGCGGGACTCCTTCGAGTACCAGATGCTGTTCGGCATCCGCCCCGAGGAGCAGCTGCGCCTCGCCGGCGAGGGCAACACGATGCGGGTCTACCTCCCGTACGGCCAGGAGTGGTACGGCTACTTCATGCGCCGCCTCGCCGAGCGCCCGGCCAACCTGGCCTTCTTCCTGCGCGCCATGGCCACCCGCGGCTGACCCGGCGCCCACGGACCACGGCCCGCACCCCTGACGGGGGGTGCGGGCCGTCGCGCGTTCCGGGCGCTAGAGGAAGGGCTTCGTGTCGAGGTCGAAGCCGAACGGTTCGGGCAGGGCGAGCGGTTCACCGAAGGCGGCCAGGTGGACCTCGGTGTACTCCTCGCGGTGCGGCTTGCCGAAGAGGCTGACCTGGGACTTGTCACGGTCGACGAGGAGGTACAGGGGGATGCCGGCCCGGGCGTAGCAGTGCCGCTTGGTGATCCGGTCCTGATCGGGCTTGGTGGACGTGATCTCGGCGACCATGGCCACGCCGTCCGGTTCCATCCAGGACGGGGCGCCTCGGAAGAGGCGGAGTGCCTCGGGCGCGAACGTGACGTCCGGGATGACGTGGTTCTTCGGGCAGAGACCGCCACTCACGAGACGCAGGCCCTTGCCGCCGGAGACACTCATGTCGGTCTTGGAACGCCGGATCACCTGCTTGAGCACGTGATTGATGTAGTCCTCGTGATCGCCGTCCGGCGGTGGTGCCACGATGATCTCTCCCTCGATGAGCTCGGCTCGGAAGCCTTCGGGGGAGTGCAGGCTCAGGAAGCTCTCCAGCAGGATGTCGGCCTGCGATGGGGAGCCCGTGATCGGTTGCTCATGCGCCACAGCACTCATGATGCCCCTCCTTCAGAGGACCGTCACGCTATTCGCTGATCAGGGGTGCTGTGCCGTATACGGCGGACTTTCACTCGATGGTGTGAGTTTAAGGCCCGGCATAGGATCCTGACCTGCTGAACTGGGCTGTTGGCGAGAGGAGTTGGGATGCTGAGGGAATTCGCGGAACTGTCCACGCCGTTGGTGGCGGACGCCTGCGTGCGGCTCGGGGTGGGGCTGCGGGTGGCGCCGACCGGGGTGGGCGCGGTGGTCGCGGGGAGCCGGGTCGCGGGGCGGGTGCTGCCGGTGCGGCACTACGGGAGCGTGGACGTCTTCCTGGAGGCGTACGGGGCGGCCCGGGACGGGGACGTGCTGGTGGTCGACAACGGCGGGCGGACGGACGAGGCCTGCATCGGGGACCTCGCCGTGCTGGAGGCGCGGGCCGCCGGGGTGGCCGGGATCGTGGTGTGGGGGCTGCATCGGGACACCCCCGAGCTGCGGGAGATCGGGCTGCCGGTGTTCAGCTACGGGGCGCTGCCGCTCGGCCCGGTGCGGCTGGACGGCCGGGAGCCGGAGGCGCTGCTGACGGCGAAGTTCGGACCGCACCCGGTGAGTGCCGAGGACGTGGTGTTCGCCGACCCGGACGGCGTGCTGTTCGTGCCCGGCGAGCGGGTCGCCGAGGTGCTGGAGACGGCCGGCTCGATCGCCCGGACCGAGCGCGCGCAGGCCGGGCGGATCGCGGCCGGGGACACGCTGCGCCGGCAGACCGCCTTCGACGAGTACCTGGAGCGGCGCGCCGCCGACCCGGGGTACAGCTTCCGGCAGCACCTGCGGCGGATCGGCGGGGCGATCGAGGAGTAGGACGGCTACAGCGGCCGGTGCATCACGTGCAGGCCGACGTAGCCGTCCACCGGGTGGCGGAAGGCCTCGGGGACGGTGCCGACGATCGCGAAGCCGAGCGACTCGTAGAGCCTCACGGCGTGGTGGTTGGTGGCGACCACCGCGTTGAACTGCATGGCGCGGTAGCCGCTGCGGCGGGCCCAGTCGAGGGAGTGCTCGACCAGGGCCCGCCCGATGCCCCGGCCGTGGTGGGCCGGGTCGACCAGGTAGGTGGCGCTGGCCACGTGCGAGCCGTTGCCGGGGCGGTTGCGGGTCATGTTGGCGGTGCCGAGGATCCGCCCGTCCTCGGCCACCGCGACCACGGTGCGGTTCGGGGCGGGGAGCATCCACCACTCCCGGCCCAGGTCCGAGTCCATGTCCAGGGGGTAGGGGAGGGTCTCGCCGGCGGCGACGACGGTGCGGAAGAACGGCCAGACGGCCGGCCAGTCCTCGGGGAGGGCGTCACGGATCTCGATGGGCATCGGACCAGGATGGGGCCCGAGGCGTGCACGGACCACCGGTTTTCGGCGTGTGCCGCGACCGGGGGAGGGGCCGGGGGCCGACGGGACGGGCCGTCACGGGTCAGCCGCCGAGGAGGGCGTTCTCGACCAGGGCCGCGGTGTGGGCCTGGCCGGCGGCGTTGGGGTGCACCACGGCGTACTCGAGGGGCAGGACGCTGGTCAGGACACCGTCCAGCCAGTGGTCGGCGTCGCAGACGCTGTGGCCGGCGCTGGCGGGGTAGAGGTCCACGAAGGTGTCGCCGTGGGCGGCGGTGGCCCGGGCGACGAGCGCGTTGAGCGGCTCCACGATCGCGGTGCGGGCCCAGCGGAGGTCGCCGGTGGTGAAGGTGGCGAACTGCAGGGGGTTGCCGTACTGGCAGAGCTCGGCGGTCTCGGGGAAGAGGTGCGGGTAGCCGACGGTGACGACCCGGGCGGACGGCGCCTTGGCGTGCAGGGCGTTCAGCACCCGGTCGTAGCTGTTGCGCAGCCGGGCGAAGCGGTCGGGCAGGGTGGCGTCGAACTTGTCCTTGCAGGGCGTGCCCTGGCCGAGCTGGAGGGCGCCGAGCTCGATGCAGCTCTTGAGGATCTCGGCGAAGCCGAGGTCGTTGCCGCCGATGCCGAGGGTGACCAGGCCGGTGGCCGGGTCGACGGCGTCGATCTGCGGCGGGACGGCCGGGTAGGGGCCGTTCGGGTCGGTGCCGAGCGGGGGGAGCGGGCGGCCGAGCGGGGCCTGGGAGCTCGTGTCGACGCCGTCGGTGGTGGCGCCGCTGCAACTGGCGTTGCGCAGGTCGACCAGGGAGCCGAGGTCGCGGCGGATGACCTCGGGGTAGGAGCCGACGGTGCGGGCGCAGCCGTCGCGGGGCGCGGTCTCGGCGCCGGTGGCCTCGATGACCCCGGCGGTGTAGGAGTCGCCGAGGGCCGTCCAGCGCAGGGTGCCGGTGCGGTCGCCCGGGCGGGTGGCGGCGTGGGCGGCGGTCGGGGTGATCAGCCCGGCGGCGAGCACGGTGGCGGTGCCGGCGACGGCGAGGCGGGACAGGAAGCGTGGCACGGCTCTCCTCCTCGGGGTGCGGGTGGAGAGTGAGGTTCACCCCCCTGAGAGTCAATCGAGCCGCTTCGTGGACGACTTGATGCCTCAGGAGGGTGATTCCGTGGGCGTGAAGGTGACGCCGGGGGTCAGAGCGTCGCGGCGGCGGGCTCGACCATCGCCCGCGCGGTCTTGCCGTCGACGTACTCGCCGAGTGCCGTCATCTCCCAGACTCCGCCCGGCTCGCGGACCAGCTTGCACATCATCACCCCGGTGCGGGCCTCGGAGTTGGTGAGGTCGAAGCGGACCAGTTCCTCCTCCGTCCGGGCGTCCAGCAGGCGGCAGTAGGCGTCGCGGACGTCGGTGAACTTCTGGCCGGAGAAGGAGTTGACGACGAAGACCAGCGCGTGGACCTCGGCCGGCAGGCCCTCCAGGTGGACGGTGATCACCTCGTCGTCGCCGCCCTCGCCGCCGACCAGGTTGTCGCCGGAGTGGGAGATCGCGCCGTTGAAGACGTTCAGCTTCATGAACCAGGCCGTCTCCAGCCGCCGGTGCCGGGCGTCGAAGGCGAGGCAGGAGGCGTCCAGGTCGATGTCGCGGCCGCGGGCGGCGGACTTCCAGCCGAGGGCCATCCGGACGGAGGAGAGGAACGGGCGGCCGTTCTTGACCAGGGAGACCGAGCTGCCCTTGACCAGGTTGACCCGGCCCTTGTCCAGGGTCACCTTGGCGGGGGCGGCCGGAGCGGCCGGGGCCTGGGCAGCCGGGGCCGGGGCCGCGGCGGTGGTGGGCTGGCCGGCGGCGAGCGCGATCCGGGGGTCGACCGGGGCGGCCGGCGGGGTGGGGGGCGCGGGCGGGGCGGCCGGCGGGACGGGGGGCGCGGGCGGTACAGGCGGCGCGGGCGGTACAGGCGGCGGGGCCGGGAGGTGGACGGTCCGGTCCGCCGGGGCCGGGGTGGCCGCGGAGGGCGTGGCCGGGTTGGGGGCCGGGGAGTCGTCGACGGTGACGCCGAAGTCGGTGGCGATGCCCGCGAGGCCGTCGGCGTAGCCCTGGCCGACCGCGCGCACCTTCCAGGCGTCGCCCCGCCGGTAGACCTCGACCACGATGAGCGCGGTCTCCAGGCCCAGCCGGGGCGGGGTGAAGGTGACCAGCACCTCGCCGGTGTCGGTGTCGCGGACGGTGGCGGTGGGCTCCGTTCCGGCGAAGGTGGAGACCTGGTCGGCGGGGCTCGCGGTGACCACGATCTTGGTGATGCCGGCCGGCACGGCCCGGGTGTCGACGGTGATCGCGTCGGGGGCGCCCGCGGTGGCCGGGCGGTGGCTGACGCCGGGGCCGTGCGGGGCGTTGAAGAAGACGAAGTCGTCGTCCGTGCGGACCTTCCCGGCTTCGGTCAGCAACAGGCCGGAGACGTCCAGCGCCTTGGGCGCGGTGACCTCGACGGTCACTCGCGCGGCGGTCAGCGGTGCGTTGCCGCCTTGGGTCAGGACGGTGGACACGGACTCCTCCTCGGGTGCGGAACGACGGCCCGGCCGGGCCGTCGGGGGCGCCGGGCCGGGTGCTGCCCACAGTAACGAACGGGGGTGCGGGGACGCGCCCCTCGGGCGGGCCCGGCTGCCGGCCCGTCGGACGGGTACGGCAGGCGGGGCGGACGGCCGCCGTACCCCGGCCGACGGCCGGTCAGCGTGCCGCGAAGGCCGGGGCGGTGGCGGCGGTGGTGGCTGGCGCCGACCGCGGCGACGCGGGCCCCGGCGCGGTCAGCGGTGCGCCGGCCGCCGAGGGCTCGGCGGGGACGGCCGGCAGCGGGCAGAAGCCGCCGAGCGCGGCGACCGCGCGGGGGCGGTCGAGGGCGAAGGCCGAGACGCTCCAGCTCTCCGCCGGGGCGGGCTTGCGCGCCGCGGACGGGTCGGCCGCCGGACGGACGCCGCGGACGCCGAAGGTGTAGTGGCCGGGGCGCACGTCGGTGCCGGGCGGGGTGGTGAAGCGGTAGACGAGGGTCCCGCGCTCCTGCTGGACGGTCACCACGGCGCCGGGCAGGTCGGTCCAGGCGCTGCCGGGGCCGGCGGCCGACTCGCCCGGGACGAGCCGGAACTCGGCCTGGAACGCGGTGACCGGCTCGGTCGTCGCGAGGGCCAGCCGGTGGCGCAGGCCGTCGCGGCCCAGCGGCGAGACCCCGCCGGAGCCGGCGAGCGCGCGGTCGGTGTCCGCGCTGTCGTCCGCGCCGTCCGCGTCGTCCGCCTGGTCGGTGTCGGGGGAGACGTCGGTGGCGTCGTCGGGGTCCGGGAGGGCCGCGGGGGGCGGCACCGGGCGGCCCGGTCCGTCCGCCCCCAGCCCGGGGGTGTTCGGCGACTGCCCGGTGGCGGCCGTCCCGTAGCCGGGCTGCTTGGCGGACGCGGGCCGGCCGGAGCCGGACGGGGAGGGCGAGGGGCCGGCCGGGGCCGGGACACCGGCCTCGGTGCCGGCGAGCTGGGTGCCGGGGGCCGGGGCGTCCCGGCCGGCCGAGGCCTGGCCGCCGGTCTGCGGCACGCCCGGGCCCGGGGGCCGGGGAGCGGGCGGAGTGGCGGCGACGGTCGGGTGCGCCGGGCGGTGCACGGAGGGGTGCGCCGAGGGCCGCCCCGCGGCGGGGGCGGACGACGGTTCGTCGGTCGGGGTCCGCGTGGAGACCGCCTCGGCCTCGTCTGTGGCGTCCGTGGTGGGCGGCGGGGTGGTGCCGACCCGGGCGACGCCGGCCCGGCGGCCGATCCCCTGCTGCTCGTTGAGCAGCAGGGTGGTGGCGATGCTGATGCCGACCACGGTGGACATCGCCATCGCGGCGCCGGAGAAGCGCAGGGTGGGCAGCCGCAACCGGCCGCCGAACGGGCGCGGCCGCCCGTGCCGCCCCTGCCGTGCGGGCTCGTAGCGCTCGTCCCGCCCGGTGTCCTCGCGCACAGCCACCGGACCCCTCCCTCCCCGAAGCCGCCGTCGCGTCGCCGTATTCTCCCACGCGCCGCCGCCGGGCCCGGCTCCGGCCGTGGCGGGCCGGTCCCGCGCGGGCCCGCACGGGGAGAAGAGGGGAGAGCCTACCAGCGGGCGACCGCATGCCGGCCGGCTGCCATCCACGTCGTGGACATCCGCCAGCCACGCGGAAGTTGACGTTCCGTCCGACTGGCGCGGCAGGGGGCGGTTGTCCTGGACGGGGGCTGTTGCAACCCCCTTGCAACCCTTGCCCGGCATACCGGGGGTGGCGCACGCTGAGGGCATCCCACGCCGTCCCGGAGAGACCGTCATGCCGCCCGACCCGCTGTCCGCAGCCTCAAGTGCACCCCTCGCCGCCACCCCCACGGGCGGCGATGGGGACGGCTCCACCGCCGCTCCGGCGGCGGTGGAGGAGGTGCTGACCCTGCGGATCTCGCTGGGCGAGGACATGGTCGGCGAGGTGCGCACCCGCTTCCGGTTCACGGCCGCGCGCCCGTACGAGGTGCTGCTGACCTTCCATCTGGGACGGCCGGACGAGGCCGACTGGGTGTTCTCGCGCGAGCTGCTGCGCGACGGCCTGCGCGCGCTCAGCGGCCAGGGCGACGTCAAACTGTGGCCGGCGTACTGCCCCTGCCACGGCTCGACGTTGCACCTGGCGCTCGAATCCCCGCACGGCAGCGCGCTGCTGGAGGCCTCCAAGCCGCGGGTGCAGGCCTGGCTGGACCGCACCTACGCGCTGGTCTCCGAGGACCAGGAGCGCCGCTGCGGCCCCACCGACGCCGAACTGGCCGCGCTGCTCGCCGAGGGCTGAGCGCCCGGCCGGCGCGCCCCGCCCGGACGGCCGTCAGCGGCGCTCCGGCGGCCCGTCCGCGCGCGGCGGCGGGGGCGGCGGAGCCCCGGGCAGCCGAACCGTGCCCGCGGCCAGCGCGGCCCGCAGCCGTCGGACGGCCGGGGCCGAGGAGGCGGGCAGCAGGTCGTACGGGTCCTCGGGCCCCTCCACCGTGACCAGCACCGACTCGGCGATCCGGTACGGCCGGTGGGCCAGCAGCCCGCCGAGGTAGCGGCGCAGCCGGGACAGCTCGGCGCGGACCGTCACCGTCCGGCCCGCGTCGCCGAACAGCGCCTCGGCGAGCTGGGCGGCGGTGCTGCCCTCGCGCCCGGTGGCGAGCAGCAGCAGCAGTTCGGCGTGGCGCGGGCTGAGCGGGTGCGACCAGCTGTCGGCCGCGCCCCGGACGGACAGCTCGGGGCGGTCCGGGCGGCGCAGGTCGAGCCGGAGGTGGGCGCCCTCGGCCTGTTCGGCGCTCACCGTGCCGGAGCCCTCCTCGGGCGGCCGGACCGGGCGCACCAGCCAGCCGTCGGCGAGCGGCTCCAGGGCGCACTCGCCGAGGCCGGGCACCCAGTGCACGCCGGCCGGGTTCCAGCCCTCGCTGGGCACCCGCAGCCGGCTGGGCGGCGGCAGGCCGGCCGCGGCGGCGGTCCAGCCGGCCGCGTCCACCACCAGCGCCGGGCCGCCGACCCGGGCGAGCAGCGGGGCGGCCAGGGCGCGCAGCTGGTGCAGGGCCTCCAGCCGGCGGGCGCGCAGTTCGGTCTCGGCGAGCCGGGCGGCGGTGGCGGCGAGCTGGAGCAGGTAGGGGCGGACGGTGTGCGCCGGGCCGCTCAGGTTGATGGCGCCGACCAGCTGCCCCGTCCCCGGGTCGCGCACCGGTGCGGCCACGCAGGTCCAGGCGTGGTGGCTGCGCAGGTAGTGCTCGGCGGAGTGGACGTGCATCGGGCGACGGGCGCGCAGCGCGACCGCGATGCCGTTGGTGCCGACGCTCTCCTCGATCCAGCGGGCGCCGGTGATGAAGCCGATCCGGTCGGCGCTGCGGCGCAGGCGGCGCTCGCCCTCCTGCCAGAGCACGTGGCCCTCGGCGTCGGCGACGGCCAGCAGCAGCGGGGCGGCGCCGCCCGGCCCCAGCAGGGTCTCCCGGAGCACCGGCAGGACGGCGTCGAGCCCGCTGCTGCGGCGGCGCTGTTCGATTTCGCCGGGGCCGAGCAGGGCGGCGGCGGCGCCGGTGTCGGGGTCGAGTCCGAGGCGGCGCAGCCGGGCCCAGGAGTCGCCGATCTCGGGGCGGGGGTCGAGCAGGCCGGGGCCGCCGGCCTCCTCGGCGAGGGCGGGGGCGGCCAGTTCCCGGGCGGCGGCGTCGGCGAGGGTGCGCTCGTGGACCCTCGCCAGCTCCGCCGCGGTCGGCGGGGTGCGGCGCTCTGGTCGTCGGGACTGCCGTCCGGTCTGCCGCACTCGCCTCGCTCCTCGCCGCCGTTCGAGGACGCGCCGGGGCCGACGCGCTGACGAAAGCGTACGGGGGCGGTGGGCCGCTGGGGACGGGGTCGGGCAAGTCCGCATACCCGGCGGTACGAAACCGCGGGCCGGGCTCCGGCCGTGCCCCCGGGCCCCTGGGGGCCCGGCGGGGAGGGCACTGGGGTGCGGCCGGCAGCGGGCCCGGTCAGCGCCGGGCGGCGGAGCCCTGCTGGGCGGCCTCCACGGTGTGGTGCAGGTCGGCGGTGGCCTCCAGGGCGGTGCCGGCGCTCAGCGCCAGGCAGGCGGCCAGGGCCACGGCGGCGGCCCGCAGCCAGGTGCCGGGGGAGGCGGAGGGGCGAGGGTGGAGCAGCGCGGCGACCCGGCGCGGGACCGGGCCGGAGTGGGCGGCAGCGACCAACCGGGGGCGGGCCGGCCAGGGGGAACGGCTCGCGGCCAGGGCGGCCCGGCCGACCGCGCGGGCGGTGACGGCGCGGTCGCCGACCCGGGCCGCCGCCACCTCGTCGGCCCAGCGCTCCAGGTGGTACCCGAGGGGTGCGCGCAGCGGGCGGAGCGCCGGGTGGACGTCGGCGGCGTGCTCGGCGAGTGCGAGGAAGAGGTGGTGGCGGGCGGTCAGATGGGCCCGTTCGTGGGCGAGCAGGGCGGAGCGCTCGGGGCCGCTGAGGGCGCGCAGCATGCCGGAGGTGACCACGATCCGGCCCGGCTCGCCCGGTCGGCCGGGGCGGCGCAGGCGGCCGGGCAGGGCGAAGGCGTCGGCGCGGTCGTCGTCCAGGACGGTGAGCGGGTGGTCGGCGGGGCGGAGCAGGGCGGCGGGGCGGCGCAGGGCGGTGCGCCAGTGCAGGGCGGTGGGCCGGTGCAGGGCGGTGCGCCAGTGCAGGGCGGTGGGCCGGTGCAGGGCGCTCGGCCAGGCCCAGGGGCGTGACCGGCGCACGGAGGCGCGCGGGAGGCGCATGTCCGGATGCCGGTCAGGGGAGGGGGCGCTGGACGGACGGCGGGCGCCGGGCCGGTCCGTACGGCGCCCGTCGCGCGGCCCCGTGCGGTGGCGGGGGGCCGGGAGCGCGGCCCGGGCGGTGCGCAGCTCGTGCAGCCGCCGGCGGGCGGTGCGCACGGCCAGCGCGGCGAGCGCGAGCAGCGCCAGGGCGGCCAGCGCGGCGGCGAACGGGGCGTCGGGGGCGGCCGCGGTGAGCCAGGGCAGCGAGAGGTGGCCGAGGGCGGCGACCGGCGGGAGCTGGAGCAGCCCGGCGGCGGCCAGCAGGCCGAGTGAGCAGAGGGTGCCGCCGGCCAGGACGGCGGCGCTGCCGGCCAGCAGCCAGGCGGCGGCCCGCGGCGCCAGCGCCTCGGCGAGGCGGCGGGCCAGCGGAGCGGCCAGGAAGGGCAGCACCAGGGGGACCCAGACGGCGAGGATCATCGGCCCGCCGCTCCCGGGGCCTGCGGCCCGGGGCCGCCGTCGCCGAGCAGGTCGCGCAGCAGCTGCTCGTCCTCGGCGGAGAGGTCGGAGACGAAGCGGGCCAGCACGGTGGAGCGGTCGGCCTCGCGGCCGAGCTCGGTGTGCATCCGGCGGGCGGCGAGCCCGGCGGTGTCCTGGACGGTCGGGGTGTAGGCGTAGGCGCGGCCGGCCCGGGTGCGCTCGACCGTGCCCTTGTCGAAGAGCCGGGCCAGGATCGTCGCGATGGTGGTGCGGGCGAGGTCCCCGCCGAGCGCGGCCTGGACGTCCTGCGGCGTCATCGGCTGCCGGGCGGACCACAGGGCGGCGAGCACCTCGGCCTCCAACTCCCCGGCGGGCCGGCGGGCGGACGGTACGTCGGGCATGGCGGCGCTTCCTCCAAGTATCGTCTACAGTCATGTAGACCGTCTACGTAACTGTAGACGGACGGGGCGGGTCCCGGGTGCGGACCGCCCTCCAACGTACGGGAGGTCCGTCGGCCTTGCTCCAGTTCCCCGCCGATCCGGCCGTTCACCTCGCGGTGAACCCGCTGGACGCGTCCTCACTGCTCGCCGCCTTCGGCGCGCTCGGCATCGCCGTGGTGCTGTTCGCCGAGACCGGCCTGCTGGTGGGCTTCTTCCTGCCCGGCGACTCGCTGCTGTTCACCGCCGGACTGCTCTGCGTGCCCGGCGCCACCGGGGGCCCGCAGCTGGAGCTGTGGCAGGTGCTGCCCGCGGCCCTGGCCGGCGCGCTCGGCGGGGCCCAGGTCGGCTACCTCGTCGGCCGGCGCGGCGGCCGGGCGCTGCTGGCCCGGAGCAGGCGCAGGAGCCTGCTGGAGGGCGTGGCGCGGGCCGAGGAACTGCTCGCCCGGTACGGCCACGGCAAGGCGATCGTGCTCGCCCGGTTCATCCCGGTGGTCCGAACGGTGCTGAATCCGCTCTGCGGCGTGCTCGACGTGCCGGTGCGCTCGTTCACCCTCTGGCAGGTGCTCGGAGGCGCGGTCTGGACGGTGGGCGTGGTGCTCGCCGGGTACGGGCTCGGGTCCTCCGTGCCCGGCATCGACGGATACCTGCTGCCGATCATCGGTCTGGTAGTAGTTGTCTCCGTGTTCCCCATTGTTCTCGAACTGTTCCGCGCCCGTAAGGCGCGACGTCACGGAGGTGACACGTGATGTCCTCCCGGGTGCTCGCCGTGTACGACGGCAGCGGAATCGACGGCGGGTTGTACACCCGGGTCAACGGCTGGGCGCAGGCGGCGCCGCACTGGCTGGACGAGCTGGTCAAGGTCTGGTCGGCGCTCGGCCTCGGGCTGTTCGCGGTCTTCATGCTCTACGCCTGGTGGCGGGCGCGCGGCGCGGAGCCGGCCGCGATGGCGCGGGTGCTCGCCTCGCCGGTCGTCGTGGTCGTCGCGTACGCCGTCAACTCGGTGTTCAAGGGCGCGGTCGAGGAGCTGCGGCCGTGCGCGCAGATCCCCGGCAGCGTCGCACTGGAGACCTGCCCGGGCACCGGGGACTGGTCCTTCCCGAGCAACCACTCGGTGATCGCCTTCGCCGCGGCGGCCTCGCTCTGGTTCGTGAACCGGCGGCTCGGCTGGGTGGCGGGCCTGTTCGCGGTGCTGATGGCCGCCTCCCGGGTCTGGGTGGGCGTGCACTACCCGCACGACGTGGCGGTGGGCGCGCTGGTCGGCCTGCTGGTCGCGGTGGTGCTGGCGCCGCTCGCCGGGCGCTGCGGGCCGCTGGTGGACCGGATGCGGGCGGGCGCGCTGCGGCCGCTGCTCGGGCCGGGGCGGTCGCGGCCGCTGGCGCACCACGGCTACTCGGCGTAGCCGCGTCCCGGCGCCTCCTCGCGGGCGCACCGGCCGCGGCCGGGCCGGAGCCGCCCCGCCCCTTGTCCGGTTTCGGACGGCGGGTGGAGCATGTGAGCCGGGCGTGGGGCCTGTCACAAGGGGGCGCCCGCCCGGCTCAGTCGTGCTCGGGCGCGCGGGCGCCGGGCGTGCCAGCGGAGGGAGTGCCGAATGCCGTACCGACTCGACATCACGCAGGGGGACTGGCCGGGCGACCTGCTGTACAAGGGCGTCGAGGGGCTGCTGGCCGAGGCGATGGTGCTCACCCTCGCCACCGCCGGCCACGAGCACGGCCCGCACGCCAACCTGGCCTTCTTCGCGTACGACGAGGACCTCGTCCTCTACTTCGTCAGCGAGCGCTCCACCCGGCACAGCCACCACCTGGCCGAGGAGGCCCGGGCCGCCGCCACCGTCTTCCTGCCGCCGCCGGTCTTCGGCGAGCAGTTGCGCGGGCTCCAGCTGACCGGCAGCGCGGGCGAGGCCTGGGGCCGGCAGGCCGAGGCGGCGCTGGCCGCCTACCAGGGGCGCTACCCGGCCTTCGCGCAGGACGAGGAGGTCCGGCGGCAGTTCCTCACCGGGGGCGGGGCGGCGGCGCTGTACCGGTTCCAGGTGGAGGAGCTGACGGCGGTGGACGAGCCGAACTTCGGGCGGCGCAACTACCTGCGGGCGCGGGTGGTGCGCCCCTGACGTGGGGCCGCGGCAGAGGAGGGACGGTCGGGTTGTCTGTACAACTTCCCGGGTGGTTCATCTGCGGGACGGCAGCCCGACGCCCCGCGGACACCTGGGCGCACCAGCCTGGACGCATGAGAGTCATCGTCGTAGGAGCAGGCGTGCTCGGCAGCATGCACGCCTGGCAGGCAGTCCAGCGCGGCCACGAGGTCGTCCACCTGGAGCGCGAGACCGAGGCCCGCGGCGCCTCGGTGCGCAACTTCGGCCTGGTCTGGGTCAGCGGCCGGGCCCAGGGCGAGGAACTGGACACCGCGCTGCGGGCCCGGGAGCTGTGGGAGTCCATCGGCGCCCGCGTCCCGGACCTCGGCTTCCGCGCCAACGGATCGCTCACCGCCATCCGCACCGAGGCCGAACTCGCCGTCGCCGAGCAGGCCCTGACCCTGCCGGACGCCGCCGCCCGCGGGTACCGGCTGCTCGACCCGGACGAGACCCGCGCCGCCAACCCGGCCCTGCGCGGCAAGCTGCTCGGCGCCCTGTGGTGCGAGCGCGACGCCGCCGTCGAACCGCGCACCGCCCAGCCCGCGCTGCGCGCGTACCTGGAGTCCACCGGCCGGTACACCTTCCTGCCCGGACGCGAGGTGCGCGAGGTCGTCGGCGAGAACGCCGTCCGCGACGACCACGGCGACGTCCACACCGGCGACCTGGTGGTCCTGTGCACCGGCGCCTGGCTCGGCGGCCTGGTCCGCGAACTGGCCCCCGCCCTGCCGGTCCGCCGGGTGCGGCTCCAGATGATGCAGACCGACCCGCTCGGCGAGACCCTCACCACCTCCGTCGCCGACGGCGACAGCTTCCGCTACTACCCCGCCTTCGCCGGCACCGCCCTGGACCGGCTGCGCGAGACCCAGCCGCAGCCGCCCGTCGCCGCCGAGCACCGGATGCAGCTGCTGATGGTCCAGCGCCGCGACGGCGGCCTGACCATCGGCGACACCCACGAGTACGACCAGCCCTTCGGCTTCGACGTCGTCGAGGACCCGTACGACCACCTGGTGGGCGTCGTCGAGGAGCTGCTCGGCCGCCCGGTGCCGAGGATCCGCCGCCGCTGGGCCGGGGTGTACGCGCAGTGCGTCGACTCCACCCGCGTCGTCCACCGCGAGCGCGTGCGCGACGGCGTCTGGCTGGTCACCGGCCCCGGCGGCCGCGGCATGACCTGCTCGCCCGCCATCGCCGAGACCACCGCCGAACTCGCCAACCTGTAAGGAACGTTGTTGTGACTACCGACATCCGCCTGGTCGTGCTCGACATGGCCGGCACCACCGTGGCCGACGACGGCCTGGTCGAGCAGGCCTTCACCGCGGCCGCCGCGAAGCTCGGCGTCGAGGCCGGCAGCCCGGAGTTCGACCCGATGCTGGCCCACGTCCGGGCCACCATGGGCGAGTCCAAGATCTCCGTCTTCCGGCACCTGTTCGGCGAGGAGGAGAAGGCCCGGCTGGCCAACGCCGCCTTCGAGGCCGCCTACGACGACCTGGTCGGCGCCGGCCACTGCGCCGCCCTGCCCGGCGCCGCCGAGGCGATCGCCGAACTGCGCGGCCGGGGCCGTACGGTGGTCCTCACCACCGGGTTCTCCCGGACCACCCAGGACCGCATCCTGGACGCCCTCGGCTGGCAGTCCGTCGCCGACCTCACGCTCTGCCCCGCCGACGCCGGCCGCGGCCGGCCGTACCCCGACATGGTGCTCACCGCGCTGCTGCGCACCGGCACCGACTCCGTGCGCCAGATCGCCGTGGCCGGCGACACCGGCTACGACATGCTGTCCGGCACCCGGGCCGGCGCCTCCGTCGTGGCGGGCGTCCTCACCGGCGCCCACGACGAGGCCCGGCTGCGGGCCGACGGCGCCACCCACGTCCTCGGCTCGATCGCCGAACTGCCCGCACTGCTGGGCTGACCGGCCGCACCGCCCCCGGCCGGGGGGGGCGCCCCCCCCCCCCCCCCCCCCCCCCCGGGGGCGGGGGGGCCCCCCCCCCCCCGCCCCCGCGGCACCGCGCGGCGGACCCCCCCGAGGGCGGGACCCGGCGCTGCGG
>NZ_JBISAI010000007.1:12650-121119 GCF_044391605.1 Kitasatospora sp. NPDC018619 | reverse complement strand
GGGCCTGGGCTGTAGCGCGCCCCGGCCGGCCGGGGGGGGCGGCCCGCCCGCCCCCCCCCGGGGGGGCCGGCGCCCCCGGGCGCGGGCCCCCCGGCCGGGGGCGGCCTGTCAGAGCTCGCCGGCCGGCCGTCGCGGATCCCGGAGGCACTCCCTCGTGAGCGCTGCGCGGGAAAGGCCTTCTGCCGGGCGTCCCGAGGGGCCGACCGTTCGACGGCCCCGAGCCGGTCTCCCACCGACCGAGCGGAATCCCCGTTCACCTTCCCGTTCCTCTCGCGCGCGCAGGCGGGGTCCGAGGGCCTCGACGGCGAGGTCGACGGTGGTGGCCTCGACGGTGCCGAGGACGGCTCCGCCGAGGACGGTGGTCGTCGCGTCCCAGGCGTCTGCGCCCGGCGGCGGGCCGATCAGAGGGGGATCGTCAGGAGGAGGGAGGCGGTGCCGGTGGCGAGCAGTGCGGTGGCAGGTCCTGCGGTGGGCTTCTCCAGGATCGGGTAGGCGCAGGCGAACAGGGCGAGCAGGTAGCCGAGGCAGAGGGCTGAGGTGAGCGGGCTGCCGAAGGTGTGCCGAGCGAGCGCGAAGAGCGCCAGCCAGCCGACGGACAGGGAGCCCCACACGAGGGCGGTGCGGACGGTGCCGAGGTCGGCGGCACGGGTACGGATCGCCCGGGCGGCGGCGGTGAGGCGGCCGCGCAGGGGACTGGTGGGCCGGGCGGAGATGCCGACGGCGACCACCGCGAGACCGGCGCCGAGCAGGACGGTGCCGGCCCAGAAGGCGTCGTCGCCCAGGTCGATCTGCTCAGGGCGCTTGGGCCTGGCGGTGCCGTCGGAGGCGTAGCGGACGGTGACCTCGGCGCCGATCCGCAGCTCCGGCTTGCGCTGGTTCAGGCGACCGCCCGGGACGGGGGTGCCGTCGGGAGCCGCCAGGGCGTAGTCCCAGGACTGGTCGCGTGACCCGGCGGGACGGTCCTTCTCCACGACATGGGCGGTCACCGCGGAGCCGGAGGACAGCACCAGGTCGTCGCGGAGGTCCTTGGTCGCCGACGCCGCGAGGACCAGCAGGAACGGGACGGCCAAGGCCGCGAGGCAACCGCGCAGGCCGCCGGCCAGGCGGCCGAGGCCCGCCGACAAGACGGCGGTGGCGACGGCCAGGACGCCCAGGCCGGCGGGCCAGCCGTAGGAGGCGTAGGAGGCGGTGAGGGCGACCACGGCCAGCGGCGCGGCGAGCGCCAGGGCGGTGGTCAGCCGGGCGGAGCCCCGCCGGGGCTCCGCTCCGGGCCGAACGGACTGGTCGACCGTCATCCGAAGGCCTTCCGGATGTTGTCCTGCCGCTCGGGCGGCAGGGCGTCGTGCGTCCCGGCGAGCGGGGGGTAGAAGGAGATGCCCCGGTACGCGGCGGCGACGAGCGGCAGCCACTCGTCCCAGTGGTCGACGTCCTCGGTGGTGAAGACGGCGGCGACCACGTACGGACTCCACGGGTGCGGGACCAGCAGTTCGAGCTGGCGCACCGTGCGGACGGTCGGCTCCGGCACGCCCCAGACCGCGCCGGGCACCGGGACGGTCAGCTCGCGGGCGGCCAGGGCGGCGCGGCCGAGCGGCAGCTCCACCACGCCGACGTCGGCGTCCGGCCAGGCCCGGGCCAGCTCCGCGGCGACCCGCGCCGGGTAGCTGCCCGGCTCGCCGAGGTCCTGCGGGCGGAGGAAGACGGCGAGCACGCCGTGGATCGGGCCGCCGTCCGAGGCCCGGACCAGGCAGCCGGAGACATGGACGGCGCCCTCCCGCAGCTGGGCCTGGAGCGCGGTCTCGGAGGCGATCACGGCGGCGAGCTTCTGCTCCGCACCGGCGTCGGGGAAGAGCGCGTCCAGCTGTTCCGCGGCCCGGGCCATCCGGTCGCCCGGGTCCTCGTCGAGGTCGACGGCGGTGAAGCCCGCCGGCAGGTCGAGCCAGAGCGGTGGGGCGGTGGCCCCCGGCGCGTCAACGGCCATAGCCGGCCGCCCATCCGCCCATGCCGAGCAGGTTGCCGACGGTGGAGACGCTGCCGATGATGACGTTGGCCTTGCCGCCGCCGGCCGCCATGCCCGCCGAGCCGAGCACGCTGTTGCCGCCGGTGGTGTAGTTGACGGCACTGGTGAGGTTGTCGCTCGGGTTGTCCTGGGTGAGCGCGTACGCAGTCGGGGCGTTGAGCCCGGCGGTGGTGGCGGCCTGGACGCCGTCGGAGATGTTCATCGCGGTGGCCTTGGAGACGCCGAGCTTGATGGCCGGCTTCTCGATCGCCGTGGTGAAGACCGGGTTGGCCGGGTCGATCGCCCGGGCGGCGGTGCGGACCTCGGTGGATCCGGCGGAGACGGCGCCGCGCACGCCCGCACCGGCGGCGCGGGCCTCGCGGACGGCGGTCACGCCCTTGGCGGCGACGCCCACGCCGGGGATCGCGCCGAGGACGTCGCCGCCCAGGGTCAGCCAGTTGCCGATGTTCTTCTGCGGCGGCCACAGCTGGCCCTTGGCCGCGTACTGGGTCGCGTGCGCGCCCGCCGCGGCGGCGCTCAGCAGCAGTGCCGGCAGCGCGAAGGCGGGGAAGAAGATCGCCGCGACGCCGCAGACGCCGGCCGCGACGGTCAGCAGGTCCGCGCCGTGGTTCTTGAACCAGTCGCCGACCTTGCTGAGCCAGCCGGGCTCCGGCGGGGCCTTGCTGTCGGCCGCCTTGCGGACGGCCTCGGCGGTCTTGTGGGCGTCCGCCTTGTGCGTCCCGGCGAGTTCGTGGGCCTGCTTCTGGAGGCCGGCCAGCTCGTTGGTGGCGCTGGTGAGCAGCTCGGCGGCCGAGTCCAGGTGGCTCTTCGCCTTGTTGTAGCGCTGTTCGGCGGCGGCGAGGCTGGCGTCGTCGGGGAAGTGCTGCCCGGCCAGTCGGAGGTCGGGGGCGGCGGCCGCGGCGCTGTGGGCGCGGTCCGCCTCCTCCTTGTTCTTCTTGGCGGTGAGCGCGGCGGCGGCCAACTCGGCGGCCTTGGGCTGGTGTTCGGTGAGCGCCTGGTACCAGACGTCGAGCGCCGTGTAGGCGGCGGTGATCGAGTCGGAGGCGTCCTGGAGGTAGCCGGGCAGCTTGCCGAACTGGGCGGCGAACTTCTTGGCCGCCTCGCCCGTCCACTCGCCCTGGTCGGCCGACAGCTGGGAGAGCGTGGTGTGCACGCCGCTCAGGTGCTGGCCCACCCGGCGCAGGCCGTTGCTGAGCGCGGTCACGGCGGCGGCGTCGCCGGGGGTGGGGTTGAAGCCGAGGCCGGACCAGTCGGGCGCCGGCGGCGTCGGGGCGCTCACGACTGGCCCGCCGGAGTCAGGACCTTGACGATGCTCTGCTCGGTGCCGTCGTAGTTCTTCTGCACCTGCTCCAGGCCCTCGTCCAGGACCTTGACGCACTCGCGGACCTTCTTCAGGCCGAACTGCCACTTGTCCTTGAAGTGCCCGCAGGCCTCGTCCAGGAAGTCGAAGCCGGTCCCGGTGTGGCGGGCGGCCTCGAAGGCCTTGAGCCCCTGCTCCAGTTCGTCCCCGCAGCCCTTGAGGTCCTGGGCCAGCTTGGCGAGGAATTCGGTACTGACTTTGAAGTCGGACACTTTCGCCCCCCGTTGCGTCGTTTGTCGGACCGGGCGAGCATAGCCCCCGCCGTCGCACCGGTGATCGCCGCAGGCGGGCCCCGGGGAGGATGTTTGCGGGACCTTTACGGGCCGTCGACGTGTTCTTGACGTCGGCGGCCCGGGCTTGAGGCGTACACGTACGATGTGCGGTCAGCGGCGCCAGAAGCCGCGCTTCCTGGGGGTGACGAGCCGCACCACGGCCGTGACGAACAGCTCGGCGACGGGGGACGGCCCCGGGCCGTGGTTGAGGTGGCTCCCGGTGGTCCACTCGCCGAGGACGGTGCCGGGTGTGCCGTCGAGGGGGTCGAACGCGTGCTCCAGGGTCACGTAGCGGACGGCCCTGGAACCCCGGGGCTGGACGGCGGCGACGAAGTGGGCCTCGGTGGCGCCGACCGGGGTGGGCAGGGTGACCAGCAGCATGTGGTGGCCGTCGACCGACAGGTGGCGGCAGTCGAGGCCGTGGTCGGGCAGGCGGTCCTCGGGCGGCAGGGTGCGGCCGAGGTCGTCCCAGATCTGGGTGACGACGGGCAGCAGGCTGCCGCCGTCCGGGGTCGGGGTGGCCACGCGCGGGCCGAACTCCAGGACCTGGCGGGCGAGCTCGCGGTGGACGAAGCGGTAGTGGTGTGGCCGGGGGTCCGTCATGGGGGACACCGTAGCGAAGCGTCCGGGGCGGGGTGTCGGCGCGTCCGACTTCCCGCCCCGGAAAGGGAGTTGACTGCTTCCCTTGGAAATTGACGGTCCGTCAGAACCGGTGCGGACCGCTCAGGAGTGGCCGCCCCTGAGGTTGAGCACGACCACCCCGAAGATCACCAGCGCGATCCCCAGCCACTGGAGCCTGCCGAGCGACTCGCCGAAGGCCACCACCCCGATCCCGGCGACCGCCGCGGTGCCGGCCCCGGACCAGACCGCGTAGGCCACCGAGACCGGTATGTGCTTCAGGGCGCGGCCGAGCAGGACGAAGGAGAGCGCGTAGCCGACACCGACGCCGAGGCTCGGCCAGAGCCGGGTGAACCCCTCGGTGAGCTTGAGGCAGCTGGTGGCGCAGACCTCGCTGACGATGGCCAGGGCGAGCAGGAGATAGGGCATGTCAGGGTCGAACCGCGCCCGGGCCCGCGAGCTTCCCGAGCAGGGCGAGGTCGGCCTGCTCCAGGCTGGCGAGCAGGGTGATCCGCTCGCCGCCGGGCATCGGCGCCGGGGTGGACGGCACGGCGAGCACCGCGCAGCCGGCCGCGGCCGCCGAGGCGACCCCGGTCGGGGTGTCCTCGACGGCGAGGCAGGCGGCCGGGGCCAGGCCGAGCCGCTCGGCGGCCGCGAGGTACGGGTCGGGTGCGGGCTTGGTGCGCTCGGTGTCCTCGGCGGCCAGGGTGACGGCGAACCAGTCCCGGCCGATGGCGGCCAGCACCAGCTCCACCACCCGGCGCGGGGAGGCGGAGACCAGCGCGGTCGGCACCCCGGCGTCGCGCAGCGCGGCGAGCAGGGCGAGCGCGCCGGGGCGCGGCACCGTCTCCGCGGCGACCCTGGCGGCGAAGGAGTCGCCCAGCCGGGCGGCGAGCTCGGCCTCGTCGAGGGCGGTGCCGCTGACCGCGCGCAGGTGGGCGGCGGTGTGCTCGACGGCCTGGCCGAGCACCTCGGGGGCGTCCTGCTCGGTGAGCGGGCGGTGCAGCTCCTCGGCGAGCTCGGCGGCGGTCTGCCACCACAGCTGCTCGGTGTCGACCAGGGTGCCGTCCATGTCGAACAGGACGGCGGCGGGGAACGGACGGGGCGCGGACATGGCGGTGTCAGGCATGGCGGTACCTTCGGTGGTTCTTCGGCGTTTCTTCGGCGCTTCGTCGGCGCTTCGTCGGCGCTTCTCGGGTGTCGCTCGGACGCCGCCCGGACGCTTCCCGCGTGAGCGGTGGCGGCGAGCCCCTCAGGCGGGGCGGCGGTCCACCAGGACCGGGCGCTGCGGCAGGGTGAGCGCGGCCCGGGCACCGGCCGGCAGCGCGGTGGCGGCCTCGGTGGGCAGGTCGGCCTTGACCTCGGTGCCGTCGTCCAGGCGGACGGTCAGCCGGGTGACGGCGCCCAGGAAGGAGGCGTTGACCACCAGTGCGGGGCCGTCCTCGGCCGGGGCCAGGGCGACGTTCTCCGGCCGCACGAGCACCTGGAGCTCGCCGTCCGCCGGGACCTCGCCGTCGACCGCGTGCCGGCGGCCGAGCACCTCGACGCCGTCCGGGGTGCGGGTGCACGGGATGCGGCTCATGGTGCCGACGAACTCGGCGACGAACGCGGTGGCCGGCCGGCCGTACAGCTCGGACGGGGTGGCGCACTGCTCCAGCCGCCCGGCCCGCAGCACGGCGACCCGGTCGGCCATCGACAGCGCCTCCTCCTGGTCGTGGGTGACGAACAGGGTGGTGATGCCCAGTTCCTGCTGGAGGCGGCGGATCTCCTCGCGCAGCTGGAGGCGGACCTTGGCGTCCAGCGCGGACAGCGGCTCGTCCAGCAGCAGCACGCGCGGCTGGAGGGCGAGCGCGCGGGCGAGCGCGATGCGCTGCTGCTGGCCGCCGGACATCTGGTGCGGGTAGTGGTCGGCCCGGTGCGGCAGCCCGACGAGCTCCAGCAGCTCCTGGGCCCGCCTGCGGCGCTCGGCCTTGCCGGTGCCGCGCATCCGCAGCCCGAAGGCGACGTTGTCCAGTGCGGTCAGGTGCGGGAAGAGGCTGTAGGACTGGAACACCATGCCCGCGTCGCGCTTGTGGGCGGGGATCGCGGTGATGTCCCGGCCGTCGACCAGCACCTCGCCCGAGTCGTGCTGCTCGAAGCCGGCCAGGATGCGCAGCGCGGTGGTCTTGCCGCAGCCGGACGGGCCGAGCAGGGCGAGCAGCTCGCCCGGCCGGACGCTCAGGTCCAGGCCGTCGAGGGCGGTGGTGGCGCCGAACGCGCGGCGCAGGGAGCGGAACTCGACGGTGGCGCTGCCGGCGGGGAGCGGGGCGCCGGTGGTGGCGGCGGTGGCGGTGGCCGTGGTCATGACTGGTGACTCCGGGGGGTTCAGGAGGTGGCGGTCTTGGCGCGGCGCTCGCGCCCGGCGGTGGCCAGCAGGAGCAGCAGCAGCCAGGTGAGCAGCAGGCTCAGGATGGAGACCGCGACCGACATGTGGGCCTGGCTGTTGCCGACCGAGTAGATCCAGACCGGGAAGGGCTGGAAGCCGAGGATCGAGGCGGTGGTGAACTCGCCGAGGACCAGCGCAAGGGTGAGGAAGGAGGCGTTCAGCAGGGCGCCGCGCAGGTTGGGCAGGACGACCGTGAACACCGCGCGCGGCCAGCTCGCGCCGCAGTTGCGGGCGGCCTCGACCAGGGTGCGCACGTCCATCGAGCGCAGGCCGGCGTCCAGGGCGCGGTAGGCGAGCGGCAGGGCCATCAGCACGTAGGCGACGACCAGCACCAGCGGGAAGTCCGGGTTCTGGACGAACACGAAGGTCTGGAAGAACGGGGTGTCCATCAGGTAGTCCGGGCCCCAGCGCAGCACGCCGATGAGGCCGGCGGTCAGGGCGACCGGCGGGACGACCAGCGGCAGGGTGCAGAGCACGTCGATGACCGGCCGCAGCCTCGGCGAGCCGAGCCGTACGGCGACCAGCGCCGGGACGAGCAGGAGCAGCAGCACCACGACGGTGACGACGGCGAGCCCGAGGGTCAGCCAGAGGCTGTCCAGGAAGCCGGGGGCGGAGAGCAGCCCGGTGTAGGCGGCGAAGGAGACGCCCTGGGGCTCGTCGATCGAGAACCAGAAGGAGGCCGCGAGCGGGACGACGAAGTACACGCCGGCGAGCAGCAGCACGGCGCCGCGCCACCAGCGCACGGTGCGTCGGCCGGGGCGGGCGGGGGTGGTCAGCTGAGCCATCGGGCGCTCCGGCGCTGGAGGGGGAGGTACACGGCCATCACCAGGACGGCCACCACGATCATGTTGAGGCTGAGGGCGAGGGCGAGGTTGCCCTGGCCGACCAGCACGTTGCCGGAGAGCGCGTCCGCGATCGAGCGGCTGACCAGCGGGACGGTCGCGCCGACCATGGCGGCGGCCGTCGCGTAGGCGGCGAAGGCGCTGCCGAAGAGCAGTACGAAGCCGCCGAGCAGGGAGGGCGCCAGGATCGGCAGGGCGACGTGCAGCCAGTACTGGAGGCCGGTGGCCCGGTTGTTCTGGGCCGCCTCGCGCCACTGGGTCCGCAGGCCGTCCAGGGCCGGGGTGATGGTGAGCACCATCAGCGGGACGAGGAAGTACAGGTAGACGATCGTCAGGCCGGTGAAGGAGTACAGCGACCAGCCGTGGTCGGTCAGGTGCAGCAGCTTGGTGACCTCGCCGGCGTTGCCGAGGGTGGCGACGAACGCGAAGGCGAGCGGCAGGCCGCCGAAGTTGGCGAGCACGCCGGAGGCGGTGAGCACCGCCTGG
The DNA here is from genome assembly GCF_044391605.1 of Kitasatospora sp. NPDC018619. Lineage (NCBI taxonomy): Bacteria > Bacillati > Actinomycetota > Actinomycetes > Kitasatosporales > Streptomycetaceae > Kitasatospora > Kitasatospora sp. NPDC018619. The sequence continues at coordinate 113,099 of NZ_JBISAI010000007.1, read as the reverse complement.
CGCAGCCAGCCGTGCCGGGAGGTGACGACGGCCTGGGCGAGCGGCAGGCCGAGCGCGGTGGCGAGCAGGGCGGTCAGCGCGGAGAGCTTGAGGCTGCTCAGCATGGCCGTCCGGTAGCCGCCCTGGACGGAGGCCGTCAGGTTGTCGAAGGTGAACTGGCCGGCCCCGCCCTCCGCGTCGCCGGAGGTGGTGAACGCGCCGATCACGATGGCGACGCAGGGGAGCCCGAAGCCGACCAGGAAGAACAGCAGCAGCGGGACGGCCGCCAGCCAGGACGCGCCGCCGAGGCGGGCGAGCGGCCGGCGCCGCGGGCCGGGGGCGGCCGTGGCGGTGGTGGTGGGGGAGGTGGTCGTGGCGGTGGCGGACGCCCCCGCGCCGCCACCGGGGGAGGTGGCGGCGGGGGTGGTCGGCACCGGGGTGGGAGCCGTGGTCATGAGTGCCTTTTCTCAGCCCGAAGTGCGGTACGTGGCCCGGGCGTCAGCCCGCGACGGCCTTGGTCCAGTTCTCGGTGACGACCTTCTTGGCCGCGTTGATCTGGTCGACGGTCGGGAAGGTGGTGAACGGCTTCTCGACGGTGGGCAGCTTGGCGGCGGCGGTGGTGTCCAGGGTGCCCTCCGTCTTCAGGGCCTCGAAGGTGGACGGCGTGGCGTAGCCGCCGAGGAAGAGGTTCTGGCCCTCGGCGCTGAACAGGTACTCCTGCCACAGGCGGGCGGCCGCCGGGTGCGGGGCCCACTTGTTGACGGCCTGGTTGTAGAACTGGGCGTAGGAGCCGTCGGTCGGGATGGAGACCTTCCAGTCGACGCCCTTGTCCTTGAACTCGTCGGTGTAGCCGGCGTTCAGGTAGGACCAGTCGATCGAGATCGGGGTCTCGCCCTTCTCGACGGTGGCCGGGGTCGACTCGACCGGGTTGAAGTTGCCGGACTGCTTCAGCTTGCCGAAGAAGTCGATGCCGGGCTGGATGTTGTCCAGCGAGCCGCCGTTGGCGAGCGCGGCCGCGTAGACGCCGCCGAAGGCGGAGCCGGACTTGGTCGGGTTGCCGTTGAGGGCGACCTGGCCCTTGTACTCCGGCTTGAGCAGGTCGGCGAAGGTCTTCGGGCAGTTGGCGATCTTCTTGGCGTCGCAGCCGATGGAGACGTAGCCGCCGTAGTCGTTGACCGCGGCGCCGTTCGCGTCCTTCATGGTGTCCGGCACCTTGTCGAAGGTGGCGACCTTGTAGGGGGCGAGGATGCCGTCCTTGACCGCCTGGAGGGCGAAGGCGCTGCCCAGGTCGACCACGTCGGGGGCGCGGTCCTGGCCCTTGCGGGAGTTGATCGCGTTGATCTCGTCCTGGCTGGAGCCGTCCGGGTTCTCCTCCTCGACCTCGATCCCGTACTTGGCCTTGAAGCTGTCGATGATCTTGCCGTAGTTCGCCCAGTCCCGGGGCAGCGTGATGACGTGCAGCTTGCCCTCCTTCTTGGCGGCGGCGACCAGGCCGTCCATGCCGCCGAAGTCGGCGGCCGAGGTGGCCGTCTTGGCGTCCTTGGCCCCGCCCGGGGCGGCGTCGCCGGACTTGGCGCTCGAACCGGCGGATCCGCAGGCGGTGAGGGAGAGCGCAGCGGCGGTCAGTACGGCCGCGAGGGCGGCGGTGCGGGCGCGGTGCACGGTCACGGGGAAGTCTCCTGTTGAAGGGGGCGTACTGCGAGGGGCGTTCGCGGGGGGGTTCCGCGGGCTTGGGTCTCGCGAAGGGCGACGGACCGGCCGGGTGAGCGATCGATCGACGTCGTCCGAGTTGACTAGCCAACTTCGCTGACAGCAGTAAGTACGCCGGAGCCCGGTGACGGGAAGGTGAACGGACGGCCCAGAACCGGGGTCGGGTGCGGGAACGGTGGAATCCGGCCATCGGAGCGTGAACCGTTCGGTGCGATGCTTCGGAGGCGCAGCGGGATAAGGTCGGGCTGTCCGCGCCGGTTCGGCTGCGCAGGACACCGCCCCAGGAGGGACATTGACTGACGTGGCAACTGAGCCCCAGCGCCCCGGGACCGAGGGGCGCCCGGCAGCCGGGGACCACTGCGCCGACGCGCGGCCCGCGGCCGAACGGCCCGGCGCGCTCTACCGGAAGGTGGCCGCCGACCTGCGCGAGGCGATCACCACCGGCGCGTACGGCGAGGCTGGCCGGCTGCCCGCCGAGGGCGCGCTGGCCGAGCAGTACGGCGTCTCCCGCGGCACCGTGCGCCAGGCGCTCGCGGTGCTGCGCTCCGACGGACTGGTCACCTCCCGCCGCGGCACCCGCCGGGTGGTGCTCGGGGGCGCCCGGGTGCAGAGCTTCTCCGAACTGCTCAGCTTCACCCACTGGGCGTACTCGATGGGCGAGGAGCCCGGCGGCATCCTCGACTCGCTGGTGCGCCGCCCGGCCGACGCCGCCGAGCGTGAGCAGCTGCGGCTGGAGCCGGGCGCCGAGGTGTACGTCATCGTCCGGCTGCGGACGCTGTCCGGCACGCCGGTGATGGTCGAGCGCACCGTCTACCCGCCGCGGGTCGGCGAGATCGTCGCCGAGCTGCCGCCGGACGTGGTCTCGCACACCGAAGTGCTGCGCGAGCACGGCATCCTGTTCACCGACGCCGACCACACCATCGACGTCGTCCCGGCCAACGCCGAGGACGCCCGGCTGCTCGGCTGCCGCCGGGGCGGGCCGCTGCTGCGCGAGCGGCGCCGCACGACCGACCCGACGGGCACGCCGGTGGAGTGGTCCCAGGACCGCTACCTGCCCGGGACGGTGGCGTTCAGTGTGCACAACTCCCTGGCCGCGTCGGCGCTTTCGCGGCACGCGCGGGAGACGGACTGAGGCCGTCCCGGACGCCGGGCGGGCTTCGCCGGGGGCGCTCGCTCAGCGCATGAGGGCGGCGAGCAGCGGGCGGTAGTGCGCGAAGCCGGGTGTCGGGGCGCCGGCCACCTTCGCCTGCTCGTCCCAGCGCCGCACCGCCACCGCGTCCAGCGCGCCCGGGAGTTCGGCGAAGGCGGCGGCCTGGCGGCCGTCCATCGGGCCGCCCTGGACGCCCAGGGTGTACTCGGAGGCCGCGGAGAGCCGCTCCCGGTACCCGGGCTCGACCGCGCACAGGTAGCGCTTGGCGGCCACGTGCAGCCGGACCGGCTCGGTGACCTCCGGGCCGAACCAGCGGGCCAGCCAGTCGGCGCCGGAGTCGCTGTGCCGGTTGTCCCGGCCCGCCATCAGGTCCCGTCCGTGCAGGGCGCCCCGGAAGTGGCCGACGTCGTGCAGCAGGGCGGCGGCGACCAGGTGGTCCGGCGCCCCGGCGGCCTCGGCGGCAGCGGCGGCCTGGAGCATGTGCTCGGCCATGGTGACCTCCTCGCCCAGGTACTCCCCGGCGCCCTCGCCGGCGAACAGCGCGGCGATCGTGTCCAGGGCCGCGGCGCGGCGGCGCAGCACGGCGAGGGTGCTGTGCAGGGAGTCGAGGTCGGCGTAGCAGCCCTGGAGGTGGCGGTGGCCGTCCTGCCGGAAGGCCGTCCGGGCGTGCAGCAGGCGGGTGTTGTCGAAGACCAGGCAGTCGCCGGGGTCCAGCCGGAAGGCGAGCCGGAGCCCGGGGCGCAGGGTGATCGCGGCGAAGCGGCGGTAGGCGGCGTAGAAGGCGTCCAGCTCGGCCGGGCCGAGGCCGCGCAGGGTGCCGGTCGAGCGGTTGTTGAAGCGGACCTCGCGGATCAGGCCGGTCGGGTCGAGCCCGATCAGCGGACGCTCCGCGCGCAGCTCGGTGCGGCGGTCGCGGAAGACGAACGGGACGGGCGTGCGGGCGAGCACCGCGAACGCCTCCGGAGCCTCCTCGCGCAGCAGCGCCGCGGCCTTGAACCCGTCCACCAGCCCGGAGTCGCCGCCGGTGGCCGAGTTCTCCAGGCAGTGCAGCAGCTGGAGGGTGGGCACCGGGTCCCGGTAGGGGTTGTCGGTGTGCGGGGCGATGGCGGCGCTGGTGAAGGCGAGGTTGTTCGGGTCCGGCTCGATCCGGACGTCGAACAGCTCGCCGTAGTTGGTGACCCGCACGTACCCGAAGCTCTCCGCCACCCGCAGCACCTGCCGCTCGACGGCCGGCACCCCGCGCAGCACGGCGAAGCCGTCGTCCCGGACGGCGGCCAGCACCGCGGCCCGCTCGGCCGGGTCGGCCAGGTAGGCCTCCCAGGACGCCTCCGGCGGGCCGGCCGGGAAGTCCGCCGCCGTCCACAGCCGCTTGCCCCGCTCGGTGCGCCCGTCGCCCCCGTCCGCCCGGTCGAGCCACTCCAGCGGGTAGCGGGAGCGGTGCCCGTCCGACCAGAGCACCTCCAGGTGCCCGTCGGCGCGCTCGCTCCCGGCCACCGCCAGGCCCTCGGGCAGGTCGTCGATCCGGAACAGCTTCTGCCCGTTGCGCGGGTCCCGGCACTCGGCGCAGGGGCAGTTGTCGCGCAGCCAGTACGGCGGCAGCTCGGTCATCGGTCGTCTCCTCGGCGGCACTGCGGCTGGGGTCCGGCGTGGAGTTGTATAGCCAACTTCCCGCCCTGCCGCGAGCCTGCCCGCCCCCGGTGAGTTCCACGTGCCCGCCGGGTGAACGCCGCGGGAACTGTCGCGCGGCGGTGCGGGGCGGTTCGCGGCAGTGTTTGGGCGGGAGATGGCGAGGCGGACGCGGGCGACGATCCGTCAAGTCATTCTGGGCGGTCATCATTTGAGTTTTGATCGCCTAGGCCTGATCTACTACAGTCAGTTGCCATCGTGGTGTGAAGCCGCTGATGTATGGGGCCAGGAGAAATCCTGGAGGCCTGCTCCCCTGTGTCGCCCCGAGTGACAAGGTTGCGGGCTGTTGTTGGCGTGGCGTGTGCCTTCATAGGCTTGATCTCCCGTTGAGCGGCAACCGCACTGGCTGGCGGACGGCCTCGTGCGTGGTTGAGAGGTGCGGCACCCCACGCTCCTGCTCCGGCCTCCGGGGCCCAGGTGAACGGTCCGGCGATGGCGCCGGGGAGTCGAATGTGCTGTCCGGAGGAGTGGTCGCCATGACCGCTACCGTCGATGCGTCGGCGCCCGTGCGCCTCATCTTCGTGGACGACTCGGGAGACAGTCGCACCGTCCCCTTCTTCGCGGGCATAGAAGTCCCGCAGTCCAGGCTCGGCTCCGTGATGGGTGCCTGGGCGGGCTTTCGCGCCGGACTGGCGTCCGAGGTCGGGCTGCGTATCCCGAAGGACGCTCCGCTGCATGCGAACGAGCTGGTGGCCGGGCGGGGCCGGGCCGCGTTCCAGGCACGCGACTCCCACCACGCCACCCACCTCGACCGCTGCCGCGAAGTTGTCCGGCACGGGCTGATGGCCGTCGGCGCGATGCCGGACGTTACCGTCAGCGTCGTCTACCGCTTCACCGAGGCGTACAAGCACGGCCGGCCCGCGCTCTTCGAGGCGTTCATGGCGAAGATCAACGCCCGGCTCGCCGCCGCCGGGGAGTACGGGGTCGTGATCGTCGACGGCAACGGCACGGACGCCACTCTGCGCACCGGGCTCCGCCGGATTCCCCCTGCGGACCTCCGGATCCGCGAGCTCCGGTTCACTCCGGCGCGGGAGCACGACCTCCTCCAGGCCGCGGACCTGGTGGCCTACGCGGCCTACCAGGACGTGGCCAAGCGCGAGGAGCGGCGGTTCATGTGGGGGTGGTCGGCCCTCGCGCTGCGTGCCGACGCCGACCTGCACCAGCTCTAGCCCGCTGACCAGCCACTACACGAAAAGGGGCTGGGCCCGGGTGTGACCCCCGGGCCCAGCCGGCAGGACCTGGAGACCCGAATGACTCGGGGCAGGACCGCAGCCCCAGTGTTCCACATCCCTCACGAAGGACAGAGTGTGATGACGTCAACGTCCGAGTCCGCCGGCCCCATCACGATCGCCTGGGGCAAAGAAGAGATCGTCGTGTCCCAGGTCTCCCGCCCCCTGCCGGAGCCGTCCGGCGTGGACGACCGGAGGAAACTGGTGCGGGCCGGTCTCGCGAGCCGAGAGGCCGTGCTCCCGGAGGACTCCTGGCACGTACTAGCCAGGGCCTGCGCGGCACCGGAGTTGGTGGCGCTGCAGCTGAGGCCCACGGACTCTGGCGCGAGCCTGCTGTTGGAGGAGCACGTCGACGGCGCGACACTGCGCTCGGTGCACTCCCGGATCTGGCTGAGCGAGCTGTTCCCGGGTATCCAGCCGCGCACCGGCCAGGAGGACTACGGGGTCCCCGACCCCAAGGTGATCGGTATGGCGGCGGGGGACCAGCCGCAGTCGATCCTGCGCTACCGCTACCGGAACGCGAACCACCTGAAGGACCACGTCTGGCAGACGATCTACGCGACCATCGGGCTCAATTCCTACGAGGAATCGATCCTGGCCCGCCAGGTGACCAGGGCCCTGATCGTGCATCCCGTGATCTTCGAGTTCGAGGACGGGACCGAACCGATCTCCGCATTGCTGGCGCGGGACGGCATCACCCGGCTCGCCAGTGCGTGGAAGGTGCTCGCGGGGCCGGGCACGTCGGCCGACGCGGTCGCGGACCGCGCGGTGCAGGCGCTGTTCAGCGAGGCCAAGCAGCCGGCTTCCGAGCCGGTCAAGTCCCAGACGCAGTTGATGGCACTGGGGCGGGAGGCCTACCGGAAGGCACTACGGGCGGAGTTCGCCAAGGAGTGGGCGGGCGAGCAGCCCTCGTCGCGTGCCGTGCAGATAGCGCAGACTTTCCTGGTTCCGGCCCACATCGCCGTCGGTGTCCGGGCGGACGCCAACGGCGTGCTGTCCGCCGCGGAGACGTTCGACGACGCCATGCGTTCGATCCTGGCCTCGGTGCACGTCGAGTTCAAGGCATGGGATGACGCCGCCCAGAACCTTGAGGTGGCCACCCGGGCGCTCAAGCTGGTCGCCCAGACCAAGGGCGTCGAATGGGGGGAGGAGGAAGGTCTCAAGCGCGTGTACGACCTGGCGGTCGGGCGCGTGGACGAGCAGGAGACCCCGCTCGTCTACGGGGACGCTGCGATCCCCGGCACGGCGCTGTGGCGCGCTGTGCGCCTGTTGCACACCTTCACCCGGCCGGGGCTCTACACCGCGCTCCACAACCGGGCCAAGGAGATCAAGGGCGATCGCCGGATGTCTACCAAGGGGTACGCGGGGCTGCTCGGCCCGGTGGTGGACGTACCGTGGCGCACTGGCAAGAAGTCGGCCACCAAGCAGGCCCGGAACGCCTGGAGCAACGGTGGGGTGCTCTGCAAGGACGTTCTGGCCGACGGCTGGCTCCCGGTTCAGACCGAGGACTTCACGAGCCTGGTCGAACCGGCCCTGAAGGGGGACCGGGACGCCCGGTGCACGCTGGCCGTCGCGGGCGGTATCGCGCTGATCGCCGACAAGCTCCTCACCCGCAACGTCGGTTCGGCCGTCGCGAAGGTACCAGGGCCGGGCAAGGTGCCGTTCCGCGCCGATGTGAACGTGGTGATCGGAGGACTGGCCGAGGAAGGCAACGAACTGGGCCTGTGGACGCTGGCCCTGGCGGCCCAGCGCTTCCAGGCCGGAAAGCTGCCGCTCAACTCCGATCTCCGGAAGGAGCTGGGGCTGTCGGCGGACACCGATACGTACCAGCACGTCCGGGTGGACCTGGCGGCGCCGGACCGGATCGCGCGGGACGAGGACGGCGCCGAGGTGCTCCTCACCGCTTGGGACGTCGTCTGGGCGTCGGACGAGCAGCGGGCGCTGAAGATGACCGCGCCGTCGGTCTTCAGCAAGTTGTCGGACCCGGAGGTGCCATGGCGCCCGGCCCTCTCGACGGCGGAGCCGGCGGAGGACTCGGGCCTGCCCGTCCTCCAGCAGATGGCCGGCGCACGGCGCGCGTTCGCGGAGTCGTTGAGCGATGCCCTGAGCCAGCTGGACATGCTGCTCAAGCTCGGCGAGCAGGTCTCCACCCATGACCTGTTCGGAGGCAGCGAGCAATGGGCAGAGATGCACGAGTGCGCGCTGGAGATCGGCAACCGACTGTGGGCCGTGAAGCCGAACGACGCCGACAGCGAGGATGACGACTCCCACGACGAGGACGAGGACTAGGGCGGGTCTTGCCCCCGGCCGACTCGTTCGGCCGGGGCTTGAGTCACCCGGACGTCCGACCTGGTGGCCGGTTCAGGGCGGGTGGGGCGCCTGTTCGGGTGAGGGGGGCGGGCCGGCGGGTGTTGCGGGGCGGGGCGGGGGCGGGGCTGCGGCACTGTCGGAGGAATTCCTCCTGCGTCGAGAGGCGATCGGCCGTGGCCCACCCCTCCTCCAGCCCGTCCGGCTCGGGGCACACCGCGCTGCGGCGCGAGGTCGGCGTCGTCGGCCTGCTCTGGGCCTCGGTCGGGGCGATCATCGGCTCCGGCTGGCTGTTCGGGGCGCAGAAGGCGGCGGTGGCCGCCGGGCCGGCGGCGCTGCTGTCGTGGGGCATCGGCGCGGTGGCGATCGTGCTGCTGGCGCTGGTGCACGCCGAGCTGGGCGGGCTGTTCCCGGTGGCGGGCGGGACGGCGCGCTACCCGCACTACGCCTTCGGCGGGTTCGCCGGGATGTCCTTCGGCTGGTTCACCTGGCTCCAGGCGGCGACCATCGCGCCGATCGAGGTGCAGGCGATGATCAACTACGCCCAGCACTGGAGCTGGGCGGACGGCCTGCTGAACCGGAACCTGACGCTGACCGGCTGGGGCTTCGTCGTCGCAGCCCTCCTGCTCGGCGTCTTCGTCGCCGTCAACTTCCTCGGCGTGCGGCTGCTGGCGCACACCAACAGCGCCGCGACCGTGTGGAAGGTCGCCATCCCGGTGCTGACCGTCCTCACCCTCGGCTTCACCGAGTTCCACGGCTCCAACTTCGACGTGCACGGCTTCGCCCCCGACGGCGCCAAGGGCGTGCTCGCCGCGATCAGCAGCAGCGGGGTGATCTTCGCGCTGCTCGGCTTCGAGCAGGCCATCCAGTGGGCGGGGGAGAGCCGCAACCCGCGCCGGGACATCCCGCGCGCCGTGCTCGGCTCGGTGGTGATCGGCACGGTCGTCTACGTGATGCTCCAGGTGGTGTTCATCGGCGCGCTGCCGCCGGAGACCTTCGCCCACGGCTGGGGCACGCTCGACTACCCCGGGATCAGCGGGCCGTTCGCCGGCCTGGCGACCCTGATCGGCCTGGGCTGGCTGGCCACCGTGCTGTTCATCGACGCCGTCGTCTCCCCGGCCGGCACCGGGCTGGTCTACATCACCTCCAGCTCCCGGGTCACCTACGGCCTGAGCCGCAACGGCTACGCGCCGCAGGCGCTGCAGTCCACCGACAGCCGCGCGGTGCCCTGGCTCGGCCTGCTGGTCGCCTGGGTGGCCGGGGTGCTCTGCTTCCTGCCGTTCCCGAGCTGGCAGCGGCTGGTCGGCTTCATCACCTCGGCGGTGGTGCTGATGTACGCGGGCGCCCCGCTGGCCTTCGGGGTGCTGCGCAAGCGGCTGCCGGGGATGGAGCGCTCGTACCACCTGCCCGGCGGCGCGGTGGTCTCGCCGCTGGCCTTCGTGGTGGCGAGCCTGGTCATCTACTGGTCCGGCTGGGACACGCTGTGGCGGCTGGGCCTGGCCATCGTGATCGGCTACCTGCTGCTCGGCGGGTACTCCTGGTACGCGCGCTCGAAGGGGCTGCCCAACGCGCCCCGGATGGACTTCCGGGCCGGGCAGTGGCTGCCGGTCTACCTGGTCGGCATGGGCGTGGTCTCCTGGCAGGGCTCCTTCGGCGCGGGCGCGCGGGGGAACCTGCCGCTGTGGTGGGACATCGCCGTGGTGGTGGTGTTCGCGCTGGTCGTCTACTACTGGGCGCTGGCGATCGCGCTGCCGGCGGAGGAGATCGAGCGGAACATCCGCGGCGTCGAGGTGGTGGACACCAACGGGCACTGAGGCGCGTTTGGCCGCGGGCCGGTGCGGCGCAGGCCCCCGCAGGACGTCCTGCGGGGGCCTCCACCGTACGGAGTTCGGGGCCGTTTCAGCCCCCGACGGCCGCGCTCCAGGCGGCCTCGGCGGCGGCCAGGGCGGGCGCCGGGTCGGCGTCCGTCGCCGCGGCGAGGCCGGCGAGGCAGGCGAGGACGGTGTCCGGCGCGGCCGCCCGTCCGTAGTGGTTCACCCGCAGCATCGAGCCGGCCAGCGCGCCGCCGCCCGGCTGGACGGGCAGGGCCGGGTCGAGGCGGGCGGCCAGGGCGGTCGCGTCGACGCCGTCCGGGGTGCGCAGGGTGGTGGCGACCGGCGCCGCGTGGGCGTCCTCGACGACGTACGGGGCCAGGGTGCCCAGCGCGCGGACACCGGCCCGGGTGGCGGCGGAGGCGGCGCGGTGGCGGGCGATCACGGCGGGCAGGCCGTCGGCGGCGATCCGGTCCAGGCAGGCACCGAGCGCGAGCATCTCCAGCTGGGCGGGGGCGTGCGGCAGGACGGCGCGGCCGGCGTCCGTCCAGCGCTCCTTCCAGTCGAGCAGCGAGAGGTAGGAGCGGCGCGGGGCGGCCGGGTTGGCGGCGATCCGCTCCCAGGCGCGCTCGGAGACGGACACGGCGGAGACCCCGGCCGGGCCGCCCATCGCCTTCTGGCCGCCGATGACGCACAGGTCGACGCCCCACGCGTCGGTGAGCAGCGGCTCGGCGGCGACGGAGGCCACCGCGTCGAGCATCAGCAGCGCGCCGTGCTCGCGGACCACGGCGCCGATCCCGGCGACCGGGTTGGTGTTGCCGGTGGCGGCCTCGGCGTGCACCAGGGAGACGAAGTCGATCTCCGGGTGGGCCGCCAGCGCCCCGGCCACCTGCTCGGCGCTCACCGCGCTGTCGAAGGGCACGGCCAGGTCGACGACCTTCGCCCCGCAGGAGCGCAGCCAGTTGCCGAAGGTCTGCCCGTACGGGCCGGTGACGACGTTGAGGGCGGTCGAGCCGGGGTGCGCGGCGCCGCGGATCGCGGCCTCCAGGGGGAGCAGCGCCTCGCCCTGGGTGACGATCACGTCGGCCTCGGTGTGCAGCAGCGCGGCGACCCTGTCCTCGATCGCCGCGAACTCGGCGGCGCTGAGCGGGGGCAGGTCGAGGAAGGGACTCACGTCGGTAACGCCTTTCGCGGGGGTGGGGTGCCGGGAACGAGTCTGCCCCATCGTGACTGCTCACCGGCAACCCCCGTCGGTAGAGTGCGGCCATGACTGATGGCGGGGTGCTGCACGTACGGGGTCGGGTGCTGGTCGGTCCGGAGGACGTCCGGGACGAACTCTGGGTGGTGGACGGCCGGGTGAGCTTCACCCGCCCGCCGACCGCCGGGGACGTCCGGACGGTGACCGGCTGGGTGCTGCCCGGCCTGGTGGACGCCCACTGCCACGTCGGCCTGGACGCGCACGGCGCGGTGGACGCCGAGACCAGCGAGAAGCAGGCGCTCACCGACCGGGACGCCGGCACCCTGCTGATCCGCGACGCCGGCTCGGCCGCCGACACCCGGTGGATCGACGAGCGCGAGGACCTGCCCCGGATCATCCGGGCCGGGCGGCACATCGCCCGCACCCGCCGCTACATCCGCAACTACGCGCACGAGATCGAGCCCGGCGACCTCGCCGCCTACGTCCGGGCCGAGGCCCGGCGCGGCGACGGCTGGGTGAAGCTGGTCGGCGACTGGATCGACCGCGAGCGCGGCGACCTCGCCGCCTGCTGGCCCGGCGACGCGCTGGCCGAGGCGATCGCGGCGGCGCACGAGGAGGGCGCCAGGGTCACCGCGCACTGCTTCGCCGCCGAGTCGCTGCCGGACCTGCTGGCGGCCGGGATCGACTGCGTCGAGCACGCCACCGGGCTGACCGAGGAGCTGATCCCGGCCTTCGCCGAGCGCGGGGTGGCGATCGTGCCGACCCTCGTCAACATCGCCACCTTCCCGGCCCTCGCGGCCGGCGGCGAGGCCAAGTTCCCGGCCTGGTCGGCGCACATGCGGCGGCTGCACGAGCGCCGCTACGCCACGGTGGGCGCCGCGCACGACGCGGGCATCCCGGTGTTCGTCGGTACGGACGCGGGCGGCTCGCTGGCGCACGGGCTGGTCGCGCAGGAGGTGGCGGAGCTGGTGAAGGCGGGGCTGGGCCCGGCCGAGGCGCTGTCGGCGGCGAGTTGGGGAGCGCGCGCGTGGCTGGGGCGGCCGGGGCTGGAGGAGGGCGCGTCGGCGGACTTCGTGGTGTACGCGCAGGACCCGCGGGCGGACGTCCGGGTGCTCGCCGACCCGCTGCTGGTGGTGCTGCGGGGGCGGCCGGTGGGGTAGTGGCGCCGGGGGCGGGAAGCGCGGGCGCGGCGCGGGGACGGCGCGGGGGCGGTCGGTCGGGCGGTGGCGCCGGGGCGTGCGGGGGCGCCGGGGCGGCCGGTGGGGCGTCGCGGCCGCTCGCGACCGGCTGCGACCGCATGATCGTCCACGGAAAGCCCTGTCGGTGTAGGCCGATAGGGTGGCCACCATGGCACCGCGTCCACTGAACGAGATCGTCGAGCCCGGCTGGGCCGCCGCCCTGGAGCCCGTCGCCGGACGGGTCGCCGCGATGGGCGACTTCCTGCGCAACGAACTGGCCGCCGGCCGCACCTACCTGCCCTCCGGCCCGAACGTTCTGCGCGCCTTCCAGCAGCCCTTCGCCGACGTGCGGGTGCTCATCGTCGGTCAGGACCCGTACCCGACCCCCGGCCACGCCGTCGGGCTCAGCTTCTCGGTGGCGCCGGAGGTGCGGCCGATCCCGGCGAGCCTGGTCAACATCTACCGGGAGTACGGCACCGACCTCGGCCTGCCGCAGCCGTCCAACGGGGACCTCACCCCGTGGACGAAGCAGGGGGTGCTGCTGCTCAACCGGGTGCTCACCGTCCAGCCGCGCAAGAGCGGCGGGCACCGGGGCAAGGGCTGGGAGGCGGTCACCGAGCAGGCGATCCGGGCGCTGGTGGCGCGCGGCGGCCCGCTGGTCGCGATCCTGTGGGGCAGCGACGCCCGCAACCTGCGCCCGCTGCTGGGCAGCGTCCCATCGGTGGAGTCGGTCCACCCCAGCCCGATGTCGGCCGACCGCGGCTTCTTCGGCTCGCGACCGTTCAGCCGGGCCAACGAGCTGCTGGTGCGCCAGGGGGCGCAGCCGGTGGACTGGCGCCTGCCCTAGGGCTGGACGACGGCCGTCGAGCCCCGTAGCAGACCTGGGTCAGCACAGAACGCCAATCTCACTCCAACGGGTGAAATGACTTTCTGTGTTACTCATGTGACGGATTGTTCGAGAAGACTGGCGGCTCATCGTTTCATCTGTGTGGGGGTACCGCCATGTCTTCTCGCCGAATCCTTTCCGCCGCCGCGGCCACCGCCGTGGTGGCGGGTTCACTGCTCACCGCCGCGCCCGTCCACGCCGCGGGCGCCGCCGCTCCGACCGCCGCGCCGACCGCCGGGGCGCCCGGCAAGGCGCGCGCCGTCACCGCCGAACTCAACCTGGACGTCAGCCTGTTGAACAAGGCGGTGGACGTCCCGGTGAACATCGCGCTGAACAAGGTGGAGTCGCCGGCCCAGCGCGACGGGTCGATCCTGACGGCCACGGTGGCCGGCGTCGACCAGACCGGGCCGGTCGAACTGGTCAAGGCGGACATCGGCAAGTCCGTGACCCGCGTCGACGCCAAGGGCGCCAGCGCCTCCGTCAAGCTGGTCAACGCCGACGTGCACGCCCCCGGGCTGCCCGCCACCGCGCTGCTCGGCCTGGAGGCGATGAGCGCCGAGGCGACCTGCCCGGTCGACGGGCAGCCGACCGCCGACGTCGTCGCGCCGGTCAGGCTCAGCGTGCTCGGCAAGCCGGTCACCATCGGCCTGTACGGGCCGACCACGGTGGACGTGCCGCTGATCGGCAGCGTCTCGGTGGAGTTCTCCAAGAAGACCGTCACCACGACCACCGCCGCCGCCTCCGCCCTGGAGGTGCAGGTGGAGGTGAACCCGCTCAACCTGAACGTCGCCAAGGTCGCCGGGAAGGTCACCGTCGCCTCGGTGAGCTGCGAGAAGCCCTCCGCGCCGTCGCCCGCCCCGACCGGCCCGGCCGCCCCGAGCGCCGCGCCCACCAGTGCGCCCGCCGCCCAGCCGGTCGCGGACACCACCGCCTCGCGCGCCGCGCAGCCCGCGGTGGAGAAGCCGGAGAAGGCGGAGAAGGCGGAGAAGGCGGAGAAGCTGGCCGCCACCGGCGGCAGCAGCGCGACCGGCCCGCTGGCCGCGGGGGCCGCCGCCCTGGTCGCGGGCGGGGCCGCGGCGCTGTGGGCCACCCGGCGCCGGCGCGCCGCGCACGCGCGCCGGCACTGACCCGCGGATCGTCACTGGCCGGACCGGGTGCCGTCACCGACGGCACCCGGAACGGCCGCAGTGCCGCCCCCGGCACTCCCGCACCGTGACCGTGCCGATGCGGACGGTTGGTTCACATGGGCGTTACACGAGAGGAACAACCGGGAAACGGCGGCTTGCAACGCTACGCGGGCACCCACCACCAGCAATGCGAGGGACCCGCCGTGGCAATCAAGGCCGAGTACATATGGATCGACGGCACCAAGCCGACCGCGAAGCTCCGTTCCAAGACTCGCGTCCTGCCCAACGCCGACAAGATCCCGACCTGGGGCTTCGACGGTTCCTCCACCAGCCAGGCCGAGGGCCACGCCTCGGACCGCGTGCTGGACCCGGTGCGCGTGGTGCCGGACCCGATCCGCGGCGGCGACCACATCCTGGTCCTCTGCGAGGTCCTGGAGACGGACGGCACCCCGCACGTCTCCAACACCCGCGCCCTGCTGCGCACGGTCGCCGAGCGGTACGCCGACCAGGAGTCGATCTTCGGCATCGAGCAGGAGTACACCTTCTTCAAGGGCTCCCGCCCGCTCGGCTTCCCGGAGGGCGGCTTCCCGGCCCCGCAGGGCGGCTACTACTGCGGCGTGGGTGCCGAGGAGGTCTTCGGCCGCGAGATCGTCGAGCTGCACCTGGACCGCTGCCTGGACGCCGGCCTGGCGATCTGCGGCATCAACGCCGAGGTCATGCCCGGCCAGTGGGAGTTCCAGATCGGCCCGGTCGACGCCCTGACCGTCTCGGACGACATGTGGATCGCCCGCTACCTGCTGTACCGCACCGCCGAGGAGTTCGGCATCGACGCCACCCTGGACGCCAAGCCGGCCAGGGGCGACTGGAACGGCGCGGGTGCCCACACCAACTTCTCCACCAAGGCGATGCGCGAGGGCTACGACGCCATCATCACCGCCTGCGAGTCGCTCGGCGCCTCCGAGGAGAAGGTGCTGGAGCACGTCAACCAGTACGGTGACGACATCCAGTCCCGCCTCACCGGCAAGCACGAGACCGCCCCGTGGAACGTCTACAGCTACGGCGTCTCCGACCGCGGTGCCTCCGTGCGCATCCCGTGGCAGGTCGAGGTGGAGAAGAAGGGCTACATCGAGGACCGCCGTCCGAACGCCAACGTCGACCCCTACGTCGTCACCCGGCTCCTGATCAACACCTGCTGCGAGGCCCTGGAGAAGGCCGGCCAGGTCTGATCCGCCGCGCTCCCGAGCATCCCGCCGGGCCTCCCCGCCATCCGTGGGGGAGGCCCGGCGGTCGTTCGTCCGGCGGCCGGAAATCCGTCGGCGGACGGTTGAACTCGGCCGCCCGGGGCCGCCGTTGCTACCGGTGAGGGCCAGCGGAGCGGCCGCCGGGGCGCGTCCCCGCCGACCGGTCGGCCTCCGGCCCGAACCGTCCAGTCAGGAGCGCGCATGAAGAAGTCCAAGGTGGCCCTCGTGTCCACCGTCGTCCTCGCGGGCCTCACCCTGGCCGCGGCCCCCGCCTCGGCCGCCACCGGCCACCCGGCCTCCGGGGCGGGCACGCCGGGCACGGTCCGGAGCCTCGCCGCCGATCCGGGCGGCTCCGGGAGCGGGAACGCCTCGACCGTCACGACCTGCGGCGACCCGCAGTTCGGCGGCAAGTTCTACTGCGGCGGCCCCTACGGCAGCGGATCGACCTTCTTCACCTCCCGGGACGGCACCCGGCTGATCCTGGTGGTCGGCACCAACCACGCGGTGTTCACGCGCTCGACGATCGCCAACTCCACCAGGATGACCGACTGGACCTCCCTCGGCGGCAACATGGCCGGCAAGGTCGAGATCACCGCGCAGACCGCGGGCGGCGCCTTCCGCATCGACGTGCCCGGCGCCGACGGCCGGAACTGGAGCCGGGCCCGGGACACCGACGGCAGCTGGACCCCCTGGGTGGCGCGGTAGGCGAGGGGGCGCCCGGAGCGGACGGACGCCGACCGGGCAGGACACGGGGTCGGGCCCGGCCGTGAAGCCGGGTCGGCCGTGAAGCCGGGCCCGGCTTCACGCCCGGGCGGGTCTTGAACGGGCGGGCGGGTCTTGAACGGGCGGGGGCCGTCCCGGAGAATCGGTCCGTGACCGCTCCGGACCGCCCCCGCCTCGTGCGCCGACTGCACGTGGACCTGGGCCGGGTCTGGGCCGCCGGATGTCGCCGTCGGAGGGTTCCGTCCACCGACCACAGGCAGCACCGGCCCCAGGAGCGTGTCCGTCCATGGCTCTCACCTTCCACTGGTTCCTCCCCACCAACGGCGACAGCCGGCTGATCGTCGGCGGCGGGCACGGCTCCACACCCGGCACGGCCGGCTCGGACCGCCCGCCGAGCATCGGCTACCTCGGCCAGATCGCCCGCAGCGCCGAGCAGCTGGGCTTCGAGGGGGTGCTCACGCCGACCGGCGCCTGGTGCGAGGACGCCTGGCTGACCACCGCGATGCTCACCCAGGTGACCGAACGGCTGAAGTACCTGGTGGCGTTCCGCCCCGGGCAGATCAGCCCGACGCTCGCCGCGCAGATGGCCGCGACCTACCAGCGGCAGTCCGGCGGGCGGCTGCTGCTCAACGTGGTGACCGGCGGGGAGTCCGCCGAGCAGCGCGCCTACGGGGACTTCCTGGACAAGGACGCCCGGTACGCGCGGACCGGCGAGTTCCTGGACATCACCCGGCGGCTGTGGGCGGGGGAGACGGTCGACCACCACGGGCCGCACCTGCGCGTCGAGGGGGCCCGGCTGAACCGGCTGCCCGACCCGGTGCCGACGGTGTACTTCGGCGGCTCCTCCCCGGCCGCCGGCGAGGTCGCCGCCCGGGCCGCGGACGTCTACCTGACCTGGGGCGAACCGCCCGCCCAGGTCCGGGAGAAGATCCGCTGGATCCGCGAACTGGCCGCCGCCCGCGGCCGGAGCGTCCGCTTCGGCATCCGGCTGCACGTGATCACCCGGGACACCGCCGCGCAGGCCTGGGCGGAGACCGAGCGGCTGCTCGCCGCGATGGACCCGGACCGGGTGCGGGAGACCCAACGGGCCCTGGCCGAGAGCGAGTCGGAGGGGCAGCGGCGGATGCTCGCGCTGCACGGCGGCTCGGCCCGGCGGCTGGAGGTGCACCCCGGCCTGTGGGCCGGCATCGGACTGCTGCGCGGCGGGGCGGGCACCGCGCTGGTCGGCAGCCACCGGGAGGTCGCGGACCTGGTCTGCGAGTACCACGGGCTGGGCATCGACGAGTTCGTGCTGAGCGGGATGCCGCACCTGGAGGAGGCGTACTGGTTCGGCGAGGGCGTGCTCCCGCTGCTCGCCGCCCGCAACCTGTGGGAGCGCCCGTGAGGCCCGCTGCGCCCGCGAGACCCGCAGCCCCCGGTGCGGGCCTGCCGGTCGTGCCCGGAGCCCCTGGTGCGGCGCCCGATCGTGACCTGCAACCCGCTGGTCAAGCACCTCCCCCCGGCCGAGAATTCATGGCATGACCCAGCAGCCCCTGCTCCTCCTCGACGTGGACGGACCGCTCAACCCCTACGCCGCGCCGAAGCGGAGGCCCGAGGGCTACGCCACCCACCGGCTGCGCCCTGCCTGGTGGGTGGCCAAGCAGGAGCACCTGGCCGCGGCCCGGGCCCGGCAGGCGACGCGCGCCCGGCACGCCAAGCCCCCCGCCACACGGGTCAAGCCGCTGCGGGTCCGGCTCAACCCCGCGCACGGCGCGGAGCTGCTGGGGCTGCCGTACGAACTGGTGTGGGCCACCGGGTGGATGGGGGACGCCAACACCTTCATCGGCCCGGTCATCGGGCTGCCCGAGCTCCCGTACATCCGCTGGTCCGACCTGTTCGGCACGGATCCGGACGGGCTGCACTGGAAGACCAGGGACGTGGTCGCCTGGGCGGCCGGGCGCCCGTTCGTCTGGGTGGACGACGAGTTCGGCCCCCAGGACGAGGAGTGGATCGCCGCCCACCACCCCGGGCCGGCGCTCGCCCTGCACGTCGACCCCGGGATCGGCCTGCTCGCCGACGACTTCGCCAGGCTGCGGGAGTGGGCGGCGGCCGCGTGATCGGGCGGCCGCTGCTCCTCCTCGACGTGGACGGACCGCTCAACCCCTACGCCGCGGCCGGGCAGGGCGGCCCCGCGGGGTACCGGACGCACCGGATGCTGCCCGCGTCGTGGGTGGCGCGCCACGCGCCGCTCCCGCCCGAGCAGGTGGAGCCGCTCACGGTGCGGCTGAACCCGCGGCACGGTGCGCAGCTGCTGGGGCTGCCGTACGACCTGGTGTGGGCGACCACCTGGATGGACGAGGCGAACACCTTCGTCGGCCCGGTCATCGGGCTGCCAGAGCTCCCGTACATCCGCTGGTCCGACCTGTTCGGCACGGATCCGGACGGGTTGCACTGGAAGACCAGGGACGTGGTCGCCTGGGCGGCCGGGCGCCCGTTCGCCTGGGTGGACGACGAGCTGGGCCCGCAGGACATCGCCTGGATCGAGGCGCACCACCCCGGACCGGGACTGGCCCTGTGGGTGGACCCGCGGACCGGCCTGCGGGAGCTGCACTTCGCGGCCCTGCGCGAGTGGGCCGAGGAGGAGGAACGGTGAGCGGGGCGACGGAGGGCGGGCGGGTGGACGGCACCGTCGAACGGCTGCGGCGCTACCCGGTGAAGGGCCTGCTCGGCGAGGAACTGGACCGGGCCGAGGTGACCGTCCGGGGGCTGGCCGGGGACCGCGGGCGGGCCCTGCTCGACCTGGCCACCGGCCGGGTGGCCAGCGCCAAGCTCCCCCGGCTGTGGGCCGGACTGCTCGGCTACGCGGCCAGGACCACGCCGGACGGCGGCGTGGCGGTCACCGGCCCGGACGGGCGCGGCGCGGACGAGCGGGAGCTGTCCGGGGCGCTCGGCCGCGAGGTCGCGCTGATCGGCGAGCGCCCGCCCGGCGCGACCGTCGAGCGCGCCGTGCCGGAGGAGGTGCCGGCCCGCGGCATCGCGGCCGAAACCGCCTTCACCGTCCAGGAGTTGGGCCGCGCCGCACCGGACGGCGGCTTCTTCGACTTCGCGCCGCTGCACCTGGTCACCACCTCGACGCTGCGCGCCACCGGCTGCGAGGCCGAGCGCTACCGGCCCAACCTGGTGGTGCGCACCGAGGGCGACGGGTTCGTCGAGAACGCCTGGGTGGGGCGGGAGTTGGCGATCGGGCCGACGCTGCGGCTGCGGATCCTCGCCCCCACCCCGCGGTGCGCCGTCCCCACCCTGCGGCACGGGCCGCTGCCGCGCCGCCCCGAGGCGCTGCGCGTCCCGGCGGAGCGGAACCGGGTGGTGCCGCTGGAGGGCATGCCGGCGCTGCCCTGCGCGGGGGTGTACGCGCGGGTGCTGGTGCCCGGCACGGTGCGGACCGGGGACCGGCTCGTGCTGGACTGAGCCCGGATCCTGCTGCTCCGGCGCCTGCCGGGCAGGGGCCGCTTCGTCCCGGGGCGGGCGCGGCCCCGGTCTGCGCGGGGGGTCAGGCCGGGTCGAGCACGGCCGCGAGCGCGTCGAGGAAGCGGTCGGTGGTGGCCTCGTCCCGGACGGCGATCCGCAGCCACTCCTCGCCCAGGCCGGGGAAGGTGTCCCCGCGCCGGACGGCGAAGCCGTGCTCGCGCAGCCGCTGCCGGACCGCCGCCGCCTCCGGCAGCCGCACCAGGACGAACGAGGCGGCCGGTTCGCCGTACAGCCGGACCGAGCGGAAGGCGGCCAGGCCCTTCACCAGGTGCGCCCGCCACAGGGCCAGTTCGGCCGCCGCCCGGTCCGCCTCGGCGAGCGCGGCCGGGCCGCTGCACGCCTCGGCCGCGGCCAGGGCCGGGGTGGAGACCGGCCAGAGCGGCTGGGCGGCGCCGAGCTCGGCGATCAGCGGGGCGGGCCCGAGCACGTAGCCGATCCGCAGCCCGGCCAGGCCCCAGGTCTTGGTGAGGCTGCGCAGCACGACGACCCGGCCGGGCAGGTCCCGGACGGAGGCCAGGGACTCCCGCTCGCCGGGGACGGTGTCCATGAACGCCTCGTCCACCACCAGGGTGCGCCCCGGCCGGGCCAGCGCGGCGACGGCCCCGGCGGGGTGCAGCACGGAGGTCGGGTTGGTCGGGTTGCCGAGGACGACCAGGTCCGCCTCCTCCGGGACGGCGCCCAACCGGAAGCCGTCCCCGGGGGAGAGCAGCACCCGGTGCACCCGGTGCCCGGCGTCCCGGAGCGCGGCCTCCGGCTCGGTGAACTGCGGGTGCACGACAGCGATGTGACGGGGCGTCAGTACCCTGGCCAGCAGGACGAAGGCCTCCGCGGCCCCCGAGGTGAGCAGCACCTCCCCGACCGGGCGGGCGTGCCGGGCGGCCACCGCGGCGCGCGCGGCGCTCTGGTCGGGGTAGGCGGCGAGGTCGCCGAGGGTGGCGGCGAGGCGCTCGCGCAGCCAGGCGGGGGGAGTGCCGGTGCGGACGTTGACGGCGAGGTCGACCAGGCCGAGCCCGTCGGCGCGCACCTCGGCGTCGCCGTGGTGGCGCAGGTCGGGTTCGGGGGTGGTCACGGGGGCTCCTCGCTGGTGGTCCGGGTGGTCCGGGTGGTGCGGTTCGTACCGGGTGGTGCCGGCTGGTGGCAGGGGTGGTGGCAGGGCTGGTCAGGGCCGGAGGCGGACGCGGTACAGCTCGTACGGCCCGGGTGGCGGTGGCGGTGCCGCGGGCCCCGGGGCGTCGTCGCCGAGGGTGAGGAGCACGACGGCGTGGCCGTGGGAGGCGAGCGCGACGGCCGTCGCGGTGCGGTCGGGCGACGGCGCGGGGCCGGGGCCCGGCACCGCGATCCGCCGGGTGCCCGGCCGCAGCACGCCGGCCACCGCCCGGACGGCCGCGGGCGTGCCCACCACCGCCGAGGCGCTCCGCAGCTCCGCCCGTACCCGAGCGGGGCCGGAGGGGAGCCGATCGGCGCCGCTCGGGCCGAGGTCGCGCGGGCCGAGGTCGAGCAGGGCGAGCCGTCCGGGGACCGCCGCCGCCCGGGCGACCGCCACCGTGGCCCGGGCCGACTTCCGCTTGGCGACCACGAGCCGGCCGCCCGGCGCGCTCGCCAGCGCCGCCGCCTCGGCCACGCTCGCGGTGCCGACGGCCGCCCCGACCACGGGGGAGGGGTTGGGCACCGGCACGCCCGCCAGCGCCTCGGGCGGATGCTCGTCCACCGGCACGCCGGTGAGGCGCCCGGCCGCCCAGCGCACCGCCGGGTGGTCCGCCCGGCCGGTCACGGTGGCCAGCCGGGCCACCGCGGAGCGGGCCAGCCCGGCCTCCCGGAGGGTGTCCGTCAGCAGCCGCAGCACCTCGGTGCGCCCGGCGCCGCTGCTCGCGCCGATCCCGACCACCAGGGTGCGGGGGGCGACGGCGACCAGTCCGCTCACGTGCCGCACCCTTTCGTCCCAAGCTCCGGTGATCCCACCACGCCCGGCCGGAACGGGTCAATCGGGGCGGGTGTGACGTCCGACGCCGCGCGTCCGGGGCCGGGGCGCCGCGCGTCCGGGGCCGGCGCGGCAGCTGTTCGCCTGTTCTTCACCTGAGTTGTGCGGTACACGACACTGCCGCGCTCCTACTGTTCTGGGCGCTCCCGCCAGGAAGCCCCGACATCCGGAGGACGTCATGGCCTTCGCACGACTCCGCGCCCCTCGCCGCCGCCCCGGCAGCCCCAGCAGCCCCAGCCGCCGCCGTGGCCCCCGCCGCCCGCTCACCGCGCTGGCCGCCGGCCTCGGCCTGGCCGCCGGCCCGCTCGGCCTCTGGGCCGCCGGCGGCGACGCGGCCGCCGACACCGCCGCCGGGCTGCCCGCGCCGGACCACGTGGTCGTCGTCGTCATGGAGAACCACGCCTACGGCCAGGTGATCGGCAGCTCCGAGGCCCCGTACGTCAACGGCACCCTGGTGGCCGGCGGCGCGACGCTCACCCAGTCCCACGCCCTCACCCACCCCAGCCAGCCCGACTACTACATGCTGTTCTCCGGCAGCTCCCAGGGCATCGTCGACGACGGCTGCGTGGACGTCGGCGCCCTGCAGCAGCCCAACCTCGCGTCCGAGCTGATCGGCGCCGGCCAGTCCTGGGCCAGCTACAACGAGGGCCTGCCCGCCCCCGGCGCCACCGACTGCCGCAGCGGCGGCTACGCGCAGAAGCACAACCCGTGGTTCGGCTTCGGCAACGTGCCCACCTCCAGCGCGTACGGCATGGACGCGTTCCCGAGCGACTACAGCACCCTGCCGAAGGTCTCCTTCGTCGTCCCGGACCTCTGCGACGACATGCACGACTGCTCCGTCGACACCGGCGACTCCTGGCTCCAGGCCAACCTCGACGGGTACGCGCAGTGGGCGAAGAGCCACAACAGCCTGCTCCTGCTCACCTTCGACGAGGACGACAAGCTGTCCGGCAACCGCATCCCCACCCTGGTCTACGGGGCCCACGTCGCGCCCGGCAGCGCCACCGCCACCGGCTACAACCACTACGACGTGCTGCACACCCTGGAGGACCTCGCCGGGGTCAACGCCCACGCGGGCCACTCCGCGGACGCCGCCGACATCACCGGAATCTGGAACTGACGCCCGTGTACGTCGCGGACTCCCGCAGCTCGAAGGCGCCCGTCGGGCCGGCCCCCGCCGCCGCCCCGGGCCCCGCTTCCGCCCCCGCACCCGCCGGTCCGGCCGCCGGGCCGGGGCGGCGGGCGGCCGTGCCCGGAGCGGTCCTCGCCCTGGGCACGGTCAGCCTGGTCACCGACGTCTCCTCCGAGATGGTCACCGCCGTCCTCCCGCTCTACCTGCTCACCGGCCTGGGGCTGTCCCCGCTCGGCTTCGGCCTGCTCGACGGCATCCAGAACGGCTTCAGCGCCCTGGTCCGGCTGGTCGGCGGCCACCTCTCGGACCGCCGCGGCCGCGACGGCGCCGCCCGCCACAAGGCCGTCGCCGCCGTCGGCTACGGGCTGTCCGCGCTGTGCCGGCCGCTGCTGCTGCTCGTCCACACCGTGCCGCTGATCGGCGCCGTGATCGCCGTCGACCGCACCGGCAAGGGCCTGCGCACCGCACCCCGGGACGCGATGATCTCGCTCGCCGCCGAACCCGCCCACCGCGGCCGGGCGTTCGGGGTGCACCGGGCGATGGACACCGCCGGGGCCCTGCTCGGCCCGCTCACCGCCTTCCTGGTGCTGCGGCTGGCCGGCGGCCCGCTGCTCGCCGACGGCGGGGAACGGCACGGCTACGACGCGGTGTTCACGGTCAGCTCGTGCGTCGCGGCGCTCGGCGTGCTGGTCCTGCTGCTGTTCGTACCGAACCGGCAGCAGGGC
The DNA here is from genome assembly GCF_044391605.1 of Kitasatospora sp. NPDC018619. Taxonomy (NCBI): domain Bacteria; kingdom Bacillati; phylum Actinomycetota; class Actinomycetes; order Kitasatosporales; family Streptomycetaceae; genus Kitasatospora; species Kitasatospora sp. NPDC018619. The sequence goes on along the minus strand of NZ_JBISAI010000007.1, from coordinate 89,532 downwards.
GACGCCCCGTCGGCCGCCGCCCCCTCGCCGCGCGCGAGCCTCGCGCTGCTGCGGCTGCCGGGGCTGCGCCGGCTCACGCTCTGCGCCGTCCTGCTCGGCCTCACCACCGTCAGCGACTCGTTCCTCTACCTGCTCGTCCAGCGCCGGTTGGACCTGCCCGTGGGCCTGTTCCCGCTGCTGCCGCTGGGCACCGCCACGGCCTTCCTGCTGCTCGCCGTCCCGCTCGGGGCGCTCGCCGACCGGATCGGCCGCCACCGGCTCTTCCTCGCCGGGCACGGGGTGCTGCTGCTCGCGTACGGGCTGCTGCTCTCGCCGCTGCGCGGGCTGCCGGCGGTGCTCGGGGTGCTCCTGCTGCACGGTGCCTTCTACGCGGCCACCGACGGCGTGCTCGCCGCGGCGGCCGCCGACGCCGTACCCGCCGAGCAGCGCGGCGCGGGCCTCGCCCTGGTCGGAACCGGGCAGGCGCTGGCCCGGTTCGCCTGCTCGCTGCTGTTCGGCGCGCTGTGGGGAGCGGTCGGCGGCCCGGCGGCGCTGGGCTGGTCGGCGGGCGCGCTGGCGCTGTGCGTGCTCGGTGCGGCGGCGGTGCTGCGCCCGTCCGCGGGCGCCCCGCACGTGGCCGCCGGCGCCCCGTCCGCGGCCACCCGGGCCCCGTCCGGAGCCGCCGCGGAACCCGTCGACCGGACGACCCCGGAGGAGACCCGATGAACCTGCGCAACCGGACCAGGGTGATCATCCTGCTGGTCGCCGTCGTGCTGCTCGGCGCGGTCGGCACCGGCGCCGTGCTCCAGGCCGCCGACCGCACCGCCCGCCGGGACCAGGCCCAGCCCGGCGGCCCCTCGGTCGAGTCCGGGCCGGTGTCGCTCCGGGCGCAGGGCGGCGGACGGCAGCTGCTCTTCCGCAACATGGCCTGGGGCCCGCACCGGGACGAGGTCACCGCCGTCGCCGCCGACCGCCCCAACGGCCCGCGCACCGCCTCCGGCGTCCAGTGCCTGCGCTTCCACGCCGCCGCCGGCACCGGCATCTGCCTCCAGGCCCGGCACGGCGCCCTGGAGGACACCTACCGCGCCGTCGTCCTGGACGACCACCTGCGCGAGCTGCGCTCCTTCCCGGCGGCCGGCATCCCCACCCGCTCCCGGGTCTCGCCGTCCGGGCACCTCGCCGCCTGGACGGTCTTCGTCAGCGGCGACTCGTACGCGGGCAGCGACTTCTCCACCCGCACCTCGATCGTGGACGTCCGGGACTGGAACCTGCGGGAGAACCTGGAGGACTTCGCGGTCGTCCTGGACGGCCGCCCGTACCAGGCGCACGACATCAACATCTGGGGCGTCACCTTCGCCGACGACACCACCTTCTACGCCACCCTCGCCAGCGCCGGTCGGACCCACCTCGTCCGCGGCGACCTCGCCGCCCGCACCCTCACCACGCTGCACGACAACGTCGAGTGCCCCTCGCTCTCGCCGGACGGCACCCGCGTCGCGTACAAGAAGCGCGTCCCCGGCCTGCCCGCCGACGCCCCGTGGCGACTGTACGTGCTCGACCTCGCCACCATGGCCGAGACCGCCACCGCCGAGCAGCGCAACATCGACGACCAGGCGCTCTGGTCCGGCGACGGCACCCTGCTGTACGCCCTGCCCGGCGACTACGGCGCCGACCTGTGGAGCGTCCCGGCGGACGGCTCGGGCAGCGCGGCGCTGGTCACCGGGGCCGCGGTCGCCCCCGCCTACCCCAGCTGAGGAACTCTGGGCTACCGTGCCACGTCGAGCAGAGTGTGACGTCCGGGCCGGGCACCTCGACCAGGTGTGCTGACCGGACGTCCCGAACGAGCGGTCCGACCGAACGGGGAGCAAGCCGACCGTGGACTCCATCCCACCCGAGCGCACGGTGGCCGACTCCTGGCCCGCCCTGCACGGCCGCCCCGTCCTGCGCCGAACCGTCGCCGTCGGGCTGGTGCTCTGCGTGTCCGTCGCCGCCGCCCTCGTGGTGCGCGGCGTCAACGCGCTCACCGCCGGCAGCACCGGGCGCGAGACCGACCGCGACCGCGCCGAACGCCTGGCCGGCCTCCACCCCTCGCAGCACCCCGGCGTCGGCCGCTTCTACGTCCCGGTCGGCGCCGTCTACACCCACACCTCGGACGGCGCCCCGGTCGCCTACCTGCACTACCGCCTGGGCGGCGGCCGGGCCCCGGGCCTCGGCGACTTCCTCAGCGCCTACGACCTGCCCGCGCCCGGCCCGGCCGCCCCGCTCCCGGCCGACCTGCACGCCGCCCTCGGCGGCGACGAGCCGGCCGAGGCCCCGGAGCTCCCCGCGTCCCCGCTGCCGCCGCCCGCCACGCCCTCCCCCTCCGCCACCCCCGCCGAGGGCCCCGCACCGGAGCCCGGCGGCCCCGAGGCCGAGGACCCGTCCGGTGTCCCGGCCGCCGCTCCCGCCCTCGCCCCGGACCAGGCCGACGACGACGGCGAGGACCCGGAGCCCGTGCCGGACGAGTCCGCCGCGCCGGCCGCCCCCGCGCCCGACACGGCCGCGCCCAGCCCGACCTGGGTGCCCGGCCCGAGCCCGACCGGCCTGCCCGCCCGCTCCTCCGCCGCCCGCCGCATCTACGTCGCCACCATCCCCGGCGGCCTCCCGGGCGCCGCCGACATCTACATCCGCGCCACCGGCTGACCCCGGGCGGCGCACACTTCCGAGCCCCGCCGGGTCCGCCCGGCGGGGCTCGAAGGTGTGCGGGAGGGGTCAGCGGGCGGCGGTGGCGGCGGGTTCGGGGCGAGGGGCGGGGGTCTCGGCCGGGGTGGGGACGGCGGCCGGCGCCTGGCCCTGGGCCTGTGCCGGGGCCGGGGTCGGGGTGCGGCGGGCGGGGGCCTGGCCGGCGAGCATGGCGGCGAGGGCGAGGAGCAGGCCGAGGACCTGCCAGGGGGTGAGGGTCTGGCCGAGGACGAGCAGGCCGCCGACGGTGGCGACGACCGGGTTGATCAGGCCCAGGAAGGAGGCCGGCCCGGCGCCCAGCTGCTCGATGCCGCGGAACCAGAGCGAGTAGGCCAGTGCGGTGCCGAACAGGCCGAGGTAGGCGAAGCCGGCCAGGTTGGCGGCGCTCAGGGCCGGCGGCGCGCCCTCGACCAGGGCGGCGAGCGGCACCAGGAACACCGAGCTGGCCAGCAGCTGCCAGGCGGTGAGGTCGAGCAGGGTGGCGCCCTCGGGGCGGCCCCAGCGGCGGGTCAGGACGGTGCCCATGGCCATCAGCGAGGTCCCGGCGACCATCGCGGCGATCCCGACACCGTCCAGCCGGGCGCCGCTCTTGAGCACCAGCAGCGCCACTCCGCCGACCCCGACCAGCCCGGCGGCCACCGCCCGCCGCCCGGGCCGCACCCGCAGCACGCCGATCGAGAACCCGGCGACGAGCAGCGGCTGGATCGCCCCGATGGTGGCGGCGACGCCGCCGGGCAGGCGGTAGGCGCCGGCGAACATCAGCGGGAAGAACAAGCCGATGTTGAGCATCCCGAGCACGGCCGCGCGCCCCCACCAGCGCCCCTTGGGAAGTCGGCGGCCGATCAGCAGCAGGAGCAGTCCGGCCGGGAGCGCACGGAGCACGGCGAGCAGCAGCGGGCGGCCCTCGGGCAGCAGCTGGGTGGTGACGAGGTAGGTGGTGCCCCACGCGGCCGGGGCGAGAGCGGCGGCGGCGGCGATCCCTGCGCGCTTGCGGTCCATGACGTCCCCCTGAACGTTGATTATCTGAACGTTGAGATAATTTCTACGCCGAGGATCTGCGAACGTCAAGTATGTGAATGTTAAGATATCTCCATCGAGTGGACGGTCGGGGACAGCGGCTTCGGAGGGACGGCGGACATGCAGCAGCGCGACACCGTGGACGACATCGTCGAGCAGTGGGCCCGGGCCCGCCCGGACCTGGACGCCGCGCCGATGGCCCTGATCGGCCGGCTGCGACGGCTCAGCGTCCGGGTCGACAACGCCCTGCGCGAGTACTTCACCGCCTGCGGCCTGGACTCCTCCGAGTTCGACGTGCTGGCCACCCTGCGCCGCTCGGGCGAGCCGTACGAGCTCAACGCCCGCGCGCTGCTCAAGTCGGCGATGGTGACCTCCGGGGCCATCACCAACCGGGTCGACCGGCTCTCCGCCAAGGGCCTCGTCGAGCGCAACCCCTGCCCGACCGACCGCCGGGCCGTCCTGGTCCGCCTCACCCCGGCCGGCAAGGAGCTGATCGACGGGGCGCTGGCCGGCCACGTGCGCAACGAGGAGCGCATCCTCTCCGCGCTCGACGCGCAGGAGCGCGCCCGGCTCGACGCGCTGCTGCGCAAGCTGCTCGTCGCCCACGGGGACACCGAGCCGATCCTCTGAGCCGGCGCCGGAGCCGGCACGTCGCCCGGTGCCGCCCGGCACCGCGCCCCCCTGGGCGGCGTGTCCGGCGGCGGCCCGGCCGCGTCGTCCCTCCGGAAGTGCACCGGAGGAGAGTTGTCCCTCCGGAAGTGCACCGGAGGAGAGCCGCGTGAAAGAGAAGACCCCCAAGGACATCGCCGTCGGCGACCAGCTGCGGGGCGCCGGGGCGGAGGGCGCCCAGTGGCTGACCGCCTCCGGCTGGGGCCCGCCCGTCCGGGTGCGGCTGCAGCAGGCCGCGAAGTGGCAGCGGGAGACCCGGGCCCGGATGCCGGCGTCGCAGCAGGACGAGTCCTGCACCTGGTGCGACCACCTGCTGTACGGCGGGCCGCAGCCCGTCGTCGTGCACGCCGAGCACCCGACCCACCTGATCTGCCGCGCCTGCTCCGTCGCGGCCCGCCCGCACCGGGTCTGCCTGGACTGCGGGGGGCCCGCCTCCTCCGCCTCCCCGGCCGACGGGCGCGAGGACGTCTTCATGGGCGCGGTGGCGATCTAGACCCGCCTGCGCTGCGCGGCCTGCCACCGCGCCGACCCACTCAACGGCACCTTCGGCCGGCCGGGCTGACCGGGGTCGGGCGGGGCCCGGGCGGGGTCGGCGGTCCGCCGGCCCGGATGTCAGCCGGCGGCGGCCGCCCGCGCGGCCACCGCCGGGGCGCAGTCCGCCGCGGACGCACGCGAGCTGTCCACCACCAGGTCGTACGCGACGCCCCGGTGCACCGCCTCGGCCTGGGCGGCGGCCATCCCGGCCACCCGGTCGCCGCGCGCCGCCTCCCGGGCCGCGGCCACCGCGGGGTCGCAGCGCACCCCGACCCAGAGCACGTCCAGGCCCTCCAGGGCCGCCCGCCAGCGGGCCTGCGACGCGGCGCCGCCGAGGAACACCTCGTCCACCACGATCCGCGCCCCGGCCCGGGCCATCGCCGCCACCCCGACCGACCAGGCGGCGTCCAGCGCGGCGAAGACCGGGCCGACCTCGACTATCCCGTCCCCGCCCGTCAGCCCGCCGATGCCCTCGCCGCCCTCGCGCAGCCACGGCGGCAGCGCCTCGACCATGGTGTCCGTGCCGAGGTGCAGCCAGGGCTCCGGCAACAGCTCCTGGAGGTTCCGCGCGATGCTCGACGTGCCGGAGCTGGAGCCGCCGTTGAGGACGATCACATGCATGCGCGCAGCCTAGGGCGTGCCCCGACGCCGCGCACCCGGCGAGAATTGTCAGACACGCCCTAAGGCCCGGACGGAGCCCCCGCCGGTGTCGCGCCGCCCTCCGCCGCCGGCCGGGCGGGTCAGTGCGCCCGGGGGCCCGCCGCGAAGGCCGCCGCGGCGGCGGCGAAGGAGGAGGCCAGCCCCGGGGTGCCCGCCCAGTGCAGGTGCAGGTAGGAGGCGTGCACGTTGCCGCCCGCGAAGCCCTCGGTGCGCGGCCCGGTCGGCAGGCGCCAGCCCCAGGCGGGGAGTTCGCCCGCGCCGGGTTCGCAGACCGTGCGGTGGAACTCGTGGCCGCGCACCCGGGTGCCGGCCGGGGCGAGCGGGGAGTCGTGCAGGGCGACGGCCTCCCGGTAGCCGAGGGTGAGGCGTTCGGTCATCCGGGCTTCGGTGGCCAGCACCCCGCACATCGGCAGTCCGTCCAACTCCCGCCCCAGGTACAGCAGTCCGGCGCACTCGGCGGCGATCGGCCCGCCCGCGGCGGCGAACGCGGCGACGGCGGCGCGCAGCGGGGCGTTGCCGCTCAGCTCGCGCACGTACAGCTCAGGGAAGCCGCCGCCGACCACCAGGCCGGCCGTCCCCGCGGGCAGCGCGGAGGCGTGCAGCGGGTCGAAGGGGACGACCTCCGCGCCTGCGGCGCCCAGCAGTTCGGCGTTCTCGGCGTACGAGAAGGAGAAGGCCGGGCCGCCGGCCACCGCGATCCTGGGCCGGCCGGCCACCGGGGTGACCTCGGCCGAAGGGGCCCACGGCTCGGCATCCAACTCCGGTGCGGTACGGGCGAGTTCCAGCAGGGCGTCCAGGTCGACGGAGGAGGCCACCAGGTCCCCCATGTCGGCGACGGCCCGCAGCGCCTCCGCCGAGCGCTCCACCGCCGGGATCAGCCCGAGGTGGCGGGAGGGGGTGGCGACCGCCGCCGAGCGGCGCAGCGCGCCCAGCACCGGCACGCCCGAGCCCTCCTCCAGGGCCTCGCGCAGCAGGTGCTCGTGCCGGTCGGAGGCGACCCGGTTGAGGACCACCCCGGCGAGCCGCACCTGAGGGTCCCAGGAGGCGAAGCCGTGCACGAGCGCGGCCACCGAGCGGGACTGCGAGGAGCCGTCGACCACCAGCACCACCGGCGCCCGCAGCAGCTTGGCGACGTGCGCCGTGGAGGCCAGCTCCCCGCGTCCGGAGGCCCCGTCGAACAGCCCCATGACGCCCTCGACCACCGCGACGTCCGCCCCCGCCGCGCCGTGCAGGAACAGCGGCGCGATCCGCTCCGGTCCGCACAGGAAGGCGTCCAGGTTGCGGCCCGGGCGCCCGGCGGCGAGCGCGTGGTAGCCCGGGTCGATGTAGTCGGGGCCGACCTTGTGCGGCGACACCGCCAGCCCGCGGGCGGCGAGCGCCGCGATCAGGCCGGTGGCGACGGTGGTCTTGCCGGCGCCCGAGGAGGGGGCGGCGACGACGAGGCGGGGGACGTTCACGGGGCCGGTGCTCAACGGACTACCACTCGATGCCGCGCTGGCCCTTGCGGCCGGCGTCCATGGGGTGCTTGACCTTGGTCATCTCGGTGACCAGGTCGGCGGCCGCGGTCAGCGCCTCGGGCGCGTACCGGCCGGTGATGACGACGTGCTGGCTGCCCGGGCGCTCCCCGAGCACGGCCACCACCTCGGCCGGGTCGATCCACCCCCAGTGCATCGGGTAGGTGAACTCGTCCAGCACGTAGAAGCGGTAGGTCTCGGCCGCGAGGTCGCGCTTGACCTGCTCCCAGCCCTCCCTGGCCGCCTCCTCGCTGGACATCTCCTGCTCGGCGGAGCGCTGGATCCACGACCAGCCGGAGCCCATCTTGTGCCAGTCGACGGTGCCGCCCTCGCCGGAGGCGCCGAGCACGCGCAGCGCGTTCTCCTCGCCGACCTTCCACTTGGCGGACTTCACGAACTGGAACACCCCGACCGACCAGCCCTGGTTCCAGGCCCGCAGCGCCATGCCGAAGGCCGCCGTGGACTTGCCCTTGCCCGGGCCGGTGTGCACCGCGGTGATCGGCTGGGTACGGCGCTGACGGGTCGTCAGACCGTCGTCGGGGACGCTCTCGGGGACACCCTTGGGCATGTCGGCTCAGGCCGCCTTTCGCATCGTGGTGGCCGCGCGGTGCGCGGAACGGTTCTCGCGGACGAGCGAGGCCACGCCCTCGGCGCGCAGCTCGTCCAGGCTGACGGCGGTGCCGCCCAGCGCCCCGGCCAGGGTGCGGGCCAGGCCGAGGCGGACGGGGCCCGACTCGCAGTCCAGCACCACGCTCGCCGTGCCCTGCGCCGCGAACAGCGCGGCCGCCTGCCGCGAGCGGGCGAGCGCGTCCCGACCGCCGGTGGCCCGGCCGTCGGTCACCACGACCAGCAGCGGGCGCCGGCTCGGGTCGCGCAGCCGCTCGACCCGCAGCACCTCGTGGGCGCGCAGCAGGCCGGCCGCCAGCGGGGTGCGCCCGCCGGTGGGCAGCGTCTCCAGCCGGGCCGCGCCGACCTCCACCGAGGAGGTGGGCGGCAGCGCCAGCTCGGCGTCCGCCCCGCGGAAGGTGATCATCCCGATCTTGTCGCGGCGCTGGTAGGCGTCCATCAGCAGCGACAGCACCGCGCCCTTGACGGCGGTCATCCGCTGGCGGGCGGCCATCGAACCGGAGGCGTCGACGACGAACAGCACCAGGTTGGACTCCCGCCCCTGGCGCACCTGTTCGCGGAAGTCGTCCTTGCGCACCACCAGCGCGCGCCCGCTGCGCCCGCGCGCGGCCTGGTGCGGCGCGGCCGCCTGGAGGGTCGCGGTCAGGTGCAGCCGGCCGAGCGCGCCCTGCGGGCGGCGGGCCCGGACGGTGTGCCCGCCGGCGGTCTCGGCGGGGGAGCGGCGGCCCTGGGCGCCGTGCCCGGTGCCCCGCACGGTGAACAGCCGGGTGCGGTACGGCTCCCCGGCCGCGACCGGCGCCGACTCCCGCGCGGGCGCCGGGTGCTGGGCGGGGACGGGCGGCTGCTCGGGCTCCCCGGCGCCCTCGGGGGAGTCGTCCCCCGGAGCGGCGGGCTCGGCGGCGGACGCCTCGGGGCCGCCGGCGTCGGAGGGCTCGGGCGCGCCGCCGCCGGGGCCGCCGCCCGGCCCGTCGCCGTCCGGTCCGCCGTCGCCGTCCGGGCCGGGGCCGTCGCCCTCGGGCTCCGGGTCCTGCGGCTGCGCGTGCTCCTCCAGCGTGCGGTCCAGCTGCTCCTCGTCCAGCCCGGGGGCGTCGAAGGGGTTGCGCCGGCGCCGGTGCGGCAGTGCCAGCCGGGCGGCCTGGCGGACGTCCTCCTCCAGCACCTCGGTGCGGCCGTCCCAGGCGGCCAGCGCGACGGCGGTGCGGGCCATCACGATGTCCGCGCGCAGTCCGTCCACCTCGAACGCCGCGCACACCGCGGTGATCTGACGCAGCGCCACATCCGTCAGCGTGACCTCGGGCAGCAACTTCCGTGCGGTGGTGATCCGTTCGGCGAGCGCCCGCTCCTCGGCGGCGAACCGGGCCGCGAACGCGGCCGGGTCGGCGTCGTAGGCGAGCCGGCGGCGGACCACCTCGGCGCGCTCGGCCGGGTCGCGGGTGGCGGCGATCTCGACGGTCAGGCCGAACCGGTCCAGCAGCTGCGGCCGCAGCTCGCCCTCCTCCGGGTTCATGGTGCCGACCAGCAGGAACCGGGCCGCGTGCCGCACCGACACGCCCTCGCGCTCGACGTACGAGCGGCCCATCGCGGCGGCGTCCAGGAGCAGGTCCACCACGTGGTCCTGGAGCAGGTTCACCTCGTCGATGTAGAGCACGCCGCGGTGCGCCCTGGCCAGCAGCCCGGGCTCGTACGCCTTGACGCCCTCGGCCAGCGCGCGTTCGAGGTCGAGCGAGCCGACGATCCGGTCCTCGGCCACGCCGACCGGCAGCTCGACCAGCTGGGACGGCCGTTCGGAGGAGGACGGGCAGGCGTGCGGCCCGTCCGGGCACTGCGGGTCGGGTGCGGCCGGGTCGCAGGCGAAGCGGCAGCCCTCCACGGTGGCGATGGACGGCAGCAGGCCGGCCAGCGCGCGCACCATGGTCGACTTCGCGGTGCCCTTCTCGCCGCGCACCAGCACGCCGCCCACGGCCGGGGAGACCGCGTTCAGCAGCAGCCCGAGCCGCAGGTCGGCCATGCCGACGATCGCGGTGAACGGATAGCGGACGTCACTCATGCCGTACCCCACTCCTGTCGTACCCGGATCATGCGTCACTCCCAGGGGCCCCGGGCGGGACGAACGGCAGCGGTCCGGCCGCCGGCACCCCGCCCTCGATCAGCTTCCACAGCGCGTCGGTGTCGGCGTGCTCCTCGATCAGGTCGCCCAGCCGGTCCAGCCGGGCCTCGCGCGCGGCGGCGAAGGAGGTGTCCGGCGCGGGGACGAACGCCCGGCCCGACAACCCGGCGACCTCGCGCAGGAGTTCGCGGCGGAACCCGTCGTTCTCCAGCACGCCGTGCCAGGTGGTGCCCCAGACCGAGCCGACCCGGCAGCCGTCCAGGCCCTGCCCGCGGCCGTCGGAGACGAACGGCTCCCCGCCCTCGACCGCGACCACCCCGTGGTGGATCTCGTAGCCCTCGACCCGCTGCCCGTACGCCTCGCCGACCGGCCGCGCCAGCACCTTCCCGGCGCCGAACCGCACGTGCGTCGGCAGCAGCCCGAGGCCCTCGACGGCGCCCGCCTTCGACTCGACCTCGTCCACGATCGAGTGCGCGAGCATCTGGTAGCCGCCGCAGACGCCGAGGACCGGCAGCCCGGCCGCGGCCCGCGCCGCGAGCGCCGGCGCCAGGCCGCGCTCGCGCAGCCAGGCGAGGTCGGCGACGGTGGCCCGGGTGCCGGGCAGCACCACCAGGTCGGCGTCGGCCAGCTCCTCGGGCCTGGTCGCCCAGCGCACCAGCACGCCCGGCTCCTGGGCGAGCGCGTCCACGTCGGTGAAGTTGGACAGGCGGGGGAAGCGCACCACGGCCACCCGCAGCACGTCCGCGCCGAGCGGCCCGGGCCCGTCCGCCCGGTCCACCACCGTGGACAGGTCCAGCGAGTCCTCGGCGTCCAGCCAGAGCCCGGGCAGCATCGGCAGGGTGCCCAGCACCGGACGGCCGGTCAGCCCGTGCAGCATCTCCAGGCCGGGCGCCAGCAGCCGTGCGTCGCCGCGGAACTTGTTGACGAACCAGCCCGCCACGTGCCGCTGGTCCTCGGCGGACAGCAGCGCCAGCGTCCCGTACATCGCCGCGAAGACCCCGCCGCGGTCGATGTCCCCGACCACCACCACCGGCAGGGCGGCGGCCGTGGCCAGGCCCATGTTGGCGATGTCGCGGTCGCGCAGGTTGATCTCGGCGGGCGAGCCCGCGCCCTCGCAGACCACCACGTCGTAGCGGCGGCGCAGGTCCGCCAGGCACTCCAGGGCGCGCTCCAGCAGGACGGGCTTGCGCTCGCGGTAGTCCAGCGCGCCCACCTCGGCCACCGGGCGGCCGAGCAGCACCACCTGGCTGCGGCCGTCCGCGCCCGGCTTCAGCAGCACCGGGTTCATCGCGGCCTCCGGCTCCACCCGGGCCGCCTGCGCCTGCATCGCCTGGGCGCGGCCGATCTCCGCGCCGTCGGCGGTGACGAAGGAGTTGAGCGACATGTTCTGTGCCTTGAACGGCGCGACCCGCACGCCCCGGCGGGCGAGCCAGCGGCAGATGCCGGCCGTCACCACGCTCTTGCCCGCGTCCGAGGTCGTCCCCGCGACCAGCAGCGCGTTGCTCATGCCCGTCCCCTCTTCCCCAGCAGTGCCCGCAGCAGGACGTGCCCCGCGACCGTCGTACCCAGCGCCAGCGCGCCCACCCGCCGGGAGAGCGCGCAGGCCCGCTCGATGTCGTCCACCGTCACCGGCCGCAGCTCCGCGCCCAGCACGGGCCGGTCCTCCACCCGGTCGCCGTACCGCAGCCGCCCGCCCAGCCGGACGCCCACCGCGCCGGCGAAGGCCGCCTCGGCCTGGCCGGCGTTCGGGCTCGGGTGCGCGGAGCCGTCGCGCCGCCAGACCCGCCAGGCCGTCCGGGGCTCGGGCGCGGCGGCCACCGTCAGCAGCGCCGTCAGCCGGGCGCCCGGCCAGCCCGCCAGGTCGTCCAGCCGGGCCGAGGCCCAGCCGAACCGGGCGTAGCGGGGCGAGCGGTGGCCCACCATGGCGTCCAGGGTGTTCACGGCGCGGAAGGCCAGCAGGCCGGGGGTGCCGGCCAGGGCGCCCCAGACCAGCGCGTTCACGACGGCGTCGGCGGTGTTCTCGGCGACCGACTCGACCACCGCCCGGGCGATCTGCGGCCCGTCCAGCGCGCTCGGGTCCCGCCCGCACAGGTGCGGCAGGCGGTCCCGGGCGGCCGCGAGGTCCCCGGCGGCCAGCGAGCGGCCGACGGCACGCGCCTCCCGGGTCAGCGAGGTGCCGCCGAGCACCGTCCAGGTCGCGGCCGCGGCCAGCGCGGCCCGGCCCAGGGGGCGGCGGCCCACCGTGCGGTCCAGGGCGAGCGCGCCCGCCGCGACCGCGCCCACGCACAGCGCGGTGTACCCGGCCCCGGCGGCGCGGTCGTCGCGCCACAGCCGCTGCTCCAGGCGGGTCGCGGCGCTGCCGAAGACGGCCACCGGGTGGCCCCGTCGGGGGTCGGCGAAGCGGGCGTCGGCGGCGTGGCCCGCGACGGCGCCGAGCGCGAACGCGGCGGCGCGGGCCAGCGGGTGCGGGGCGGGGGAGGGCGTGCGCGCGGTCATCGGCCGCACGGCGGACGGCAGCTCGGAGTCCGGCGGGGCGGGGCAGCCTGCATCGCGTGCGTGTCCTCACTCAGGGTCCGCGCCCTGGCTCGACGTGACGGGGGCGAGAGTCTCCTGGCTTCCGGGTCGAACGCACACCCGGAGCCTTCCAGCGGCCGTCGACGGCCGCCGTGGCGATGTTCCGAGCGTGCTCCCCGGTGACAGTGGCGGGACCGCGCCGGACTTCCACCGGCTTCCTCTCCATGCCTCCGTTTGGCCCCAGGATCCCATCACGGGCCCGAACCGGGAGTCAACCGAGGTCACGGAGGGGTTGGTCACACGCGGGCGCCGGCGGCGCCGGCACTCCCGCCCACCGCTCCTGGCGCTCCCTCAGCACCGTGCCGGGCATCCTCTCGGCACCGCCCCGGCATCCCCCCGGCGCCGCCGGGTAGCCGCCCGGGTGACCCGGACGGCCCAGTCCGGTGGCCGGGCGGGCCGGGCGCCGGTGGACTGGTGCTCGAACACCGTCCGGTCCGTGCACAACGGATCCGTGAGCAACAGAGCGGGGAGCGAGATGCGTTGGGGAACCGCCGCCGTCGTGGCGGCCGCCGCGGTCGGGGCCGCCGCGCTGGTGGTGGGCCGCCGGGCCTCCGAGCGGATGGTCCGTCCGGAGGCCGCCGTCCAGGAGTCCGGGCCGGTGCTGGTCCGCGGCCTGGCCCCCGGCCGGGTCACCTTCACCCGGGCCCCCGAGAGCCTGCGGCCCGGCCGCTGGGCGGTCGAGTGGGCGGACGGCGGGCACGCGGTGGTCGAGGAGGTCCTGGGCGGCGACGAGCAGGGCGTCACCCGCCGCCTGGTGCGCGCCGACCGCGGCACCCTCACCCCCGGCACCGAGGTCCGCTTCACCCCCCGGGTCCACCGCGGCAACCCGACCGAGGCGCTCGGCCTCGCCTTCGCCGAGACCGCCGCCGACGGCGAGCTGGGCCCGATGCCGGCCTGGCAGCTGGACGGCACGCGCGGGACCTGGGTCGTCCTGGTGCACGGCCCCGGAGCCGACCGCGAACAGGCCCTCCCGGTGCTCCCGGTCCTCGACCGGCTCGGCCTGCCCGCCCTGGTCGTCACCTACCGCGGCGACCACGGCGCCCCCGCCTCCCCGGACGGGCTCAGCCACTTCGGCGAGACCGAGTGGCGCGACGTCGAGGCGGCGGTACGACTGGCGCTCGACAGCGGCGCGGGCAAGGTGATCCTGTACGGCTGGTCCGTCGGCGCGACCGCCGTCCTGCAGACCGTGGCCCGCTCCGTCTGGGCGCCCGCCGTCCGCGGCCTGGTCCTCGACTCGCCCGTGCTCGACCTGTCGGCCTCCGCCCGCCGGGACGCCGCCCGGGCCGGCTTCCCGGGCGTCGCCGCCGAACTCGGCGCCCTCGCCGCCGAGGGCCGCACCGGCGTGGACCTCGCCGACTTCGGCCGCATCGCGGAGGGCACCGACCTGCGGGTGCCGACCCTGCTGCTGGCCGGGCGGGAGGACCGGATCGCGCCCTTCGGCACCGCCGAGAAACTGGCCGCCGCCCGCCGGGACGTGGTGAGCCTCCAGGCCTTCCCGGGCGCCGACCACGCGACCCTGTGGAACTCCGCCCCCGACCGCTACGCCGAACTCCTCCGGCGCTGGCTCACGCCGCTGTTGTAGCGGCGCACCGCCGGTGGCGGCCCCCCTCCCCGTGCGGGCATTTCCGGCCGGTCCGCGCGGGGCCGTGCCGTGCTTTCCCGGTGGCTTTCCGTCCGTGGACCGCCCGCGAAAGCCGGCCGCGAAGCCATCCGCGTATACCGGGCACGAAAACCGTCCGCGAATGAACGTTTCCCCCCTTTCCTTCGGGGGCGCGCGGACGGCCGGTCCGGCCGGGGCCCCGGCGACGGGCACCCCCCGGCGCCGCCCGCCATCCGTCCGGATTCGGGCTGGACACTCCCGAGGAGCTCCAGGGACGCGGATCGCCCCCGTACGAATATCCCGATTGTCAGGGGCACATATTGTCCCGGACCCTTACCCCCCACCCGTACGCACGGTGACCGTCCGAGCATTCCCGGCAACCGGCCGGACCTGTATGGCATGGGCAGGTCACACGTTTTTGGCCAGGCGGTTTGCCGTGGTTGCCCGATCTTGCGGAGGTGCCACCGGCGCTCGCCCGGTCGTACGGACAACCGGATGTGACAGAAGGCCGGTACAAGGGGAAGACTGCTCGACGTGACGTCTCGGAACCCGCGCGACCGTGATGCCCCGCTCCCGCCGACGATCGGTACCGGTGCGACGGTGACCCGTCTCCCCGGAACGGCCCAACGGCCCGCCGGTGGCAGGCCGGGCGGGGCGGGAGTCCCCCGTAACGGAGTGCCCCGGAGGCGAGGGCCGGCTCCGGCCCCCGGGCGGGGCAGGGTTCCCGTGCCGGAGGGCTTCCCGGCACCCGCCGAGCTCGCCCCGCTGGCCCGCCGGATGCTGGTGGACGCCGTCCGCGTCGCCCGCTGGGCCGGCGAGCTGGCCGAGGTCGACAAGCGCGGCGAGCTGCTCCCCGAGGACGCCCGAGCGGCCGGCCGGGCGCTGGCCATGACGGTCGGCGCCGCCGCCAAGGCCTGGGGACAGGCGCTGCTGGTGGGCCTGGTGGAGGCCCGGGACGGCGGAGCCGGCCCAGGCTGGCGCCTGCACGCCTGGGAGCACGACGACGAGGCCGTGGTGCGCGGCTGGTCGGCCCTGTTCGACGCCTGGACGCTGCTCGCCCCGGTGCCGCCCGCGGCGCTGCGCGGTGTGTTCGCGGTGCTGGCCGGCCAGGCCGTGGACCAGGCCCCGCAGCTGCTCTCCTTCCTGCACCTGGTGGACGGCCCGGTCGCCGAGAGCGAGCTGCTGGAGCTGCTGCGCCGCGGCCTGGACGAGCGCCGGGTCGGCGCCGGCCTCGGCGGGCCAGGGCTCTCGCCGGTGCCGCACGCCGCCTCGGCCGTCTCCGCCGTCCGCGGCACCTGCCGGGCGCCGCAGATCGACACCCCGGCCGCGCCGTCGGACGTGGCCGCGGTCCTGGACTGGATGCTGGACGGCCTGGCGGCCGTCGGCGCCCTGGAGCGCAGGAACGACGCCGCGGAGCTGTCGCCGCTCGGCCACTGGGCGGTGCGGGCGAAGCTGGAGGAGATCTGCACCGTCGCGCAGACCGCGGCCGGGCACATCGAGCAGAGCGCCTTCGAGCTGCTGAACGCCTGCGCGGACTACTCGCCGGGCCCGGCCCGCGCCGAGTTCCGCGCCTGGGTCGCGGCCCGTCCGGCCGACCGGGCGGTGGGCGAGCTGCTGGAGGCCGCCCAGGGCGACGACGCGCTGGTGCGCGGGCTGGCCTTCGAGGCGCTGCGGGTGGCCGGCGGGCCGGCCGAGCAGGCGGTGCGCGCAGCGGTGGACGAGCCGGTGCTGCGCCCGTACGCGCTGCTCTGGCTGGCGGAGCGCGCGGACGAGGGGGTCTCCCCGGCGGACGTGCTGGGCGCGGAGGACGCGGCCTGGCTCTGGGTGGACACCGCGGCCGCGGTGCTGGACCACGGCGAGACCGAGCTGCTGGTGGGCCACGTCGAGGGCGCCGCGGCCGGGGACCCGGTGCGGCTGTTCGCCCGGGCCCGCCAGTCCGGGCACCCGCGGGCGGCCTCGGTGCTGACGGCGGTCTCGAGCGTGCACCCGGACCCGGGCGTGGCCCGGGCGGCCCGCCGCTCGGCGTTCAGCGTGCACACCGGCGGCGCCTGAGCCCGGCGGCGGCACGGACGGACGAAAACGGGGAAGGGCCCGGAACCAGCAGGTTCCGGGCCCTTCCCCGTGTGCCGGGAGGGGCTCAGCCGAGCCGCGACTCCGCGCGCCGGGCGCGGACGTCGCCGACCTTCTGCCCCACCTTGCGGCGGATGACCAGCAGCGGCGCCATCGCGGCGAGCGTGATCTGGGCGAACGCGCCGACGTGCATCAGGTTGTCACCGCCGGGCAGCCCGGTCGCCCAGGCGGCCAGGCAGCCGATCGCGACGACCACCCAGCAGAGCGTGGCGGTGGCCAGCAGCCCCTGGGGCTTGGGGTACTCGATCCGGCTGACCATCAGGTACGCGGCGCCGAAGATGGCCAGCAGGCCGGGCAGGAACGGCGGGTCGAGCAGCACGATGGCGATCACCGTCATCGCGCCCATCGGGCAGGGCATGCCCTGGAACACCCCGGGCCGCATCTTGACCGCCGAGAAGCGGGCGAGCCGCAGCACCACGGCGAGCAGTACGGTCAGCGCGATCAGCGCCGACAGCTTGCTGTTGGAACCGGGGGAGACCATGCCCCAGACCGCGACGAAGTAGGCCGGCGCGATGCCGAAGCTGATCAGGTCCGCGAGGTTGTCCAGTTCCGCCCCGAGGGCGGAGGAGCGCAGCTTGCGCGCCACCAGGCCGTCGAAGAGGTCGCACATCGAGCCGATCAGCAGCAGCGTGACCGCGGTGGCGGCGCTGTGCCGGTCCGGAGCGGCGTCCGGGTTGGTGATGTGCGGGACGAGGACCCCGGTGGTGATCGAGTAGATCGCCAGGAAGCCGCAGACGGCGTTCCCCAGGGTCAGGAAGTCGGCCGTGGACAGGTGCTGGGGGGAGCGCGGGGCCCGCAGCTCGCGGTCCCGTGCCCAGCGGCGGCGGCGCAGGGCCGTCTCCTCGTCGTCCAGGCCGACGATTGTCTCAGGATCAGTCACGGTCAAGGCGCGTCACCCCGGCTGTGGTCTTCTGGCCGACCTCGACGCCGACCTCGACGCCGGCCGGCAGGTAGGTGTCGACCCGGGACCCGAACCGGATGAGGCCGATCCGGTCGCCCTGCTCGACCTTGGTGCCGGCGTCCACGTACGGCACGATGCGGCGGGCGACGGCCCCCGCGATCTGGACCATCTCGATGTCGCCGAGCTCGGTGTCGAAGTGCCAGACGACCCGCTCGTTCTGGTCGCTGTCCTTGTTGAACGCGGGGACGAAGCCGCCCGCGACGTGCTCGACCGACGTCACCGTGCCCGGCAGGGGCGCGCGGTTGACGTGGACGTTCAGCGGGCTCATGAAGATCGCGACCCGGGTGCGGCCGTCCGGCCAGGCGTCGATGCTCTGCACCACGCCGTCGGCGGGGGAGATCACTCTGCCCGTGCCGATCTCACGCTCGGGGTCGCGGAAGAACCACAGCATGCCCGCGCTGAGCGCACAGGCCGGTACCGACGCCAGGGCCCACGTGCCGTTGCGCCGGGTGAGGGCGGCGGTCACGGCGGCCGTGGCGAGAGTGGGGACGAACCAGGGGGTGGCTCCGCGCGCGATGGTCACGCGGGGTCGCCGACCGGCCGTCGGGGCGGCGAGGGCATCGCGGTCCGTGACGGAGGTGTGAGGGGACGGGCTGATGGGCATCGAAGACCTTTGTCGCGGGGGATCATGGCCGCTGGACGGGGGCCACCGCGGGATCGGTAATAGAGGGACGGCTTGCTGTCCCGGTGGATGCTATCGGGAGCACACGGTGGGTGGGCAACCCGCCTGCTCGTTCATGTGTCCGGTGGCGGCGCGTGTGCGCGTCCACTGCTACGACCGTAGCTCGACCCGGTCCGGTTCCCAAGGGACCGGACAGCGCTGGTGACTCTTGTCTCAACGGGTGCGCCGACAGAACCCGCCGGACGAAACGGCCGTAGCGGCCGCAAGCGGGTGTGCGGAAGCGGCCGCAGGGCGCGTCGTCGCAGCTGTACGCCCTGCGGCCGCTTCCGGAGGGCCGTGCCGGACCCGGGCGGACCAGGCCCGGGCCCGTGACGGGGCACGGCCCCGCGCCGGGACGGGCCCGCACGCCCGTCGACCGGCGGTTCGAGGGTGCTGCCCGGCGGGGTGCTCCGCCGGGCAGCGGCCCGGGGTCAGTCGGCGATCCGGTACTCCTCCAGGAGCCGGCGCCCGACGATCATCTTCTGGATCTCCGCAGTACCTTCACCGATGAGCAGCATCGGGGCCTCCCGGTAGAGGCGCTCGATCTCGTACTCCTTGGAGAAGCCGTAGCCGCCGTGGATGCGGAAGGCGTCCTCGACGACCTCCTTGCAGTACTCGGAGGCGAGGTACTTGGCCATGCCGGCTTCGAGGTCGTTGCGCTCGCCGCCGTCCTTCTTGCGGGCGGCCATCACCATCATCTGGTGGGCGGCCTCGACCTTGGTGGCCATCTCGGCGAGCTTGAACTGGATCGCCTGGTGCTCGGCGATCTTCTTGCCGAAGGTGGAGCGCTGCTGGGCGTAGGAGATGCCGAGCTCGAAGGCGCGGCGGGCGACGCCGCAGCCGCGGGCGGCGACGTTGACGCGGCCGACCTCGACGCCGTCCATCATCTGGTAGAAGCCCCTGCCCGGAACGCCGCCGAGGACGCGGTCGGCCGGGATCCGGACGTCCTGCAGCACCAGCTCGGTGGTGTCGACGCCCTTGTAGCCCATCTTCTCGATCTTGCCGGGCACCGTCAGGCCGGGGACCGCGGGGTTCGGCCCGAAACCGGCCTCCTTCTCGATCAGGAAGGTGGTCATGTTCCGGTACGGGCTGCTACCGCCCTCGTCCGTCCGGCACAGGACCGCCACCAGGGTGGAGGTGCCGCCGTTGGTGAGCCACATCTTCTGGCCGTTGAGGACGTAGGAGCCCCCGTCCCGGACGCCCTTGGTGGAGATGGCCGAGACGTCGGAGCCCAGGCCCGGCTCGGACATCGAGAAGGCGCCGCGGATCTCGCCGGCCGCCATCCTCGGCAGGAAGTACTCCTTCTGCTCCTGCGTGCCGTGGGCGTTGATCATGTGCGCCACGATGAAGTGGGTGTTCACGATGCCGGAGACCGACATCCAGCCGCGGGCGATCTCCTCGACCACCAGGGCGTAGGTGAGCAGCGACTCGCCGAGGCCGCCGTACTCCTCGGGGATGGTGAGGCCGAACAGGCCGAGCTGCTTCATCCCCTCGACGATGGCGGTCGGGTACTCGTCCCGGTGCTCCAGCCCGGTCGCGACCGGAATGATCTCCTTGTCGACGAAATCCCGCACGGTGGCGAGGATGTCCCGCTGGATCTCGGTGAGGCCGTCGGTCTGTGCGAGGCGTCCCATCGTGCGGCTCCGGAATGTCTGAAGAGGGCGGGGGGGGATTTCCGGGGGCCCCGCCGGCGTGGCTGCGGCAGCAGGGCCCCCGAACCGGGTGGGGGTCGGCCGATGACGGCGGCCTCCCCGTCCGGGGTCTATATAGGGGAGAGCGGGCTCAGGCGAGCGGGGTCGGGCGGCCGGGCTGCTCGCCGCCGCGGGCCTCGGTGTACGTCGCGGTCGGCACCATGACCTTGCGGCGGAAGAGGCAGACGACCGTGCCGTCCTGCTTGTAGCCCTTGGTCTCGACGTACACGATGCCGCGGTCGTCCTTGGACTTGGACGGCCACTTGTCGAGGACGGTGGTCTCGCCGTAGACCGTGTCGCCGTGGAAGGTGGGCGCGACGTGGCGCAGCGACTCGATCTCCAGGTTGGCGATCGCCTTGCCGGACACGTCCGGGACGGACATGCCGAGCAGCAGCGAGTAGACGTAGTTGCCCACCACGACGTTCCGGCCGAAGTCGGTCGTCCGCTCCGCGTAGTTGCTGTCCATGTGGAGCGGGTGGTGGTTCATGGTGAGCAGGCAGAAGAGATGGTCGTCGTACTCGGTGACGGTCTTGCCGGGCCAGTGCTTGTAGACCGCGCCGACCTCGAACTCCTCGTAGGTGCGTCCGAACTGCATGGCTCAGCTCTCCGGGATCTCGAACTTGGTGGTGCGCTGGAGGCCCGCGGCCCGGCCCTTGCCGGCCACGACCAGCGCCATCTTGCGGCTGGCCTCGTCGATCATCTCGTCGCCGAGCATCGCGGAGCCCTTGGCGCCGCCCGCCTCGGAGGTGCAGTAGTCGTACGCGTCGAGGATCAGCTCGGCGTGGTCGTAGTCCTCCTGCGAGGGCGAGTAGATCTCGTTCGCGGCGGCGACCTGGTCCGGGTGGAGCACCCACTTGCCGTCGAAGCCGAGGGCGGCCGAGCGGCGGGCGACCTCGCGGTAGCCCTCCTGGTTGCGGATCTGGAGGTAGGGGCCGTCGATCGCCTGGAGGTCGTTGGCGCGGGCGGCCATCAGGATGCGCATCAGGATGTAGTGGTAGGCGTCGGCGCCGTAGCCGGGCGGCTGCTCGCCGACGACCAGCGACTTCATGTTGATGGAGGCCATGAAGTCGGCGGGGCCGAAGATGATGGTCTCCAGCCGGGGCGAGGCCTCGGCGATGGCGTCGACGTTGATCAGGCCCTTGGCGTTCTCGATCTGCGCCTCGATGCCGATCCTGCCGACCTCGAAGCCCATGGTCTTCTCGATCTGGGTGAGCAGCAGGTCGAGCGCCTTGACCTGCTCGGCGTCCTGGACCTTGGGCAGCATGATGCAGTCGAGGTTGGGGCCGGCGCCCTCGACCACGGTGATCACGTCGCGGTAGGTCCAGTGCGTCGTCCAGTCGTTGACCCGGACGACGCGGGTCTTGGCGCCCCAGTCGCCGTTGTTCAGCGCGTCGACGATGTTGTGGCGGGCGCTCTCCTTGACCAGCGGGGCGCAGGCGTCCTCCAGGTCGAGGAAGAC
Source organism: Kitasatospora sp. NPDC018619 (assembly GCF_044391605.1). Lineage (NCBI taxonomy): Bacteria > Bacillati > Actinomycetota > Actinomycetes > Kitasatosporales > Streptomycetaceae > Kitasatospora > Kitasatospora sp. NPDC018619. The sequence goes on along the minus strand of NZ_JBISAI010000007.1, from coordinate 68,628 downwards.
CTGGTCGGCCGGCAGGCCCTGGGCCTTCTCCAGGAAGCGCGGGTTGCTGCCGGGCACCGCGAGGCAGGAGCGGCGCGGACGCAGACGGTTGGGCGCAGTCATAAGAATCGAGGGTTCCTTCCCAGTGGTCAGCTGGTCAGCTGGTCAGTTCGGAGCCGCGGTCGGTGCGGACGTCCACGGCTGGAGCCTGTTGGCCAGCCGGATCTCGTCCACGATCCGGCCGATGATGGTGGTGATGCCGAAGTCCTTCGGGGTGAACACGGCGGCGACGCCGGCGGCCCGCAGGGCCTCGCCGTCCGCTGCCGGGATGATGCCACCAACGATCACCGGGACATCCTCCACCCCGGCGCGGCGCAGCCGCTTCAGGACGTCGGGCACCAGCTCGCCGTGGGCACCGGAGAGGATGGACAGCCCCACGCAGTGCACGTCCTCGGCGACGGCGGCGGAGACGATCTGCTCCGGGGTCAGCCGGATGCCCTGGTAGACCACCTCGAACCCGGCGTCGCGGGCCCGGACGGCGATCTGCTCGGCGCCGTTGGAGTGCCCGTCCAGGCCGGGCTTGCCGACCAGCAGGCGCAGTTTGCCGGCGCCCAGCTCCTCGGCGGTCGCGGCGACCGCGGCGCGGACCTGCTCCAGCTCCCCGCCGGGCTCGGCGGGGACGGCCACGGGGGCGCCGCCGACGCCGGTGGGCGCGCGGTACTCGCCGAAGACCTCGCGCAGGGCGAAGGCCCACTCGCCGGTGGTGACGCCGGCCCGGGCGCAGGCGAGCGTGGCCGGCATCAGGTTGGCCTCGGTGGCGGCGACGGCCTTGAGCGCGGCCAGCGACTCCTGGACGGCGGCCTCGTCGCGCCCGGCGCGCCAGGCCTCCAGGGCGGCGAGCACGGACTGCTCGGACGCCGGGTCGACGACCATGATCGCGGTGTCGAGGTCGGCGGTGAGCGGGCTCGGCTCGGTGGTGTCGAAGCAGTTCACCCCGACGATCCTGTCCTCGCCGGACTCGATCCGGGCCCGGCGGGCGGCGTGCGAGGCGACCAGGTTGGACTTCAGGTAGCCGGACTCGACGGCCGGGATCACCCCGCCCATCTCCAGCACCTTGGCGATCTCCGCCTCGGCGCCGGCCAGCAGCTCGGCGGTCTTGGCCTCGACCACCTCGGAGCCGTTGAAGAGGTCGCCGTACTCCAGCAGGTCCGACTCGTACGCCAGCACCTGCTGGATGCGCAGCGACCACTGCTGGTCCCAGGGCCGGGGCAGGCCGAGCGCCTCGTTCCAGGCGGGCAGCTGGACGGCCCGCGCGCGGGCGTCCTTGGAGAGGGTGACGGCCAGCATCTCCAGGACGATCCGCTGGACGTTGTTCTCCGGCTGCGCCTCGGTCAGGCCGAGCGAGTTCACCTGGACGCCGTAGCGGAAGCGGCGCTGCTTCGGGTCGGTGACGCCGTAGCGCTCCAGGGCGACCTTCTCCCACAGCCGGGCGAAGGCGCGCATCTTGCACATCTCCTCGACGAAGCGCACGCCGGCGTTGACGAAGAAGGAGATCCGGGCGACCACCTCGCCCATCCGCTCGGCCGGCACCTGGCCGGAGTCGCGCACGGCGTCGAGCACCGAGACGGCGGTGCACATCGCGTAGGCGATCTCCTGGACGGGGGTGGCCCCGGCCTCCTGGAGGTGGTAGCTGCAGATGTTGATCGGGTTCCACTTGGGGATGTGGCCGACGGTGTAGGCGATCATGTCGGTGATCAGCCGCACCGAGGGGCCGGGCGGGAAGACGTGCGTCCCGCGCGACAGGTACTCCTTGACGATGTCGTTCTGGGTGGTGCCGGTGAGGGCGGCGATGTCGGCGCCCTGCTCCTCGGCGACCACCTGGTAGAGCGCCAGCAGCCACATGGCGGTGGCGTTGATCGTCATGGAGGTGTTGGTCCGTTCGAGCGGGATGCCGTCGAACAGGGTGCGCATGTCGCCGACGTGCCCCACCGGGACGCCGACCCGGCCGACCTCGCCGCGGGCGAGGACGTGGTCGGAGTCGTAGCCGGTCTGGGTCGGCAGGTCGAAGGCGACGGACAGACCGGTCTGGCCCTTGGCCAGGTTCCGCCGGTAGAGCGCGTTGGAGTCGCTCGCGGTGGAGTGGCCGGCGTAGGTGCGCATCAGCCAGGGGCGGTCGCGCTTCTGGGGCTCGGTCATCGGAGGGGCTCTCACACGTTCCGGCTCGGCTGGACGTTCCGCTCGTCGAGCTCGCGGAACAGGTTGATGGCGCGCAGGTGCTTCGCGCGCAGCTCGTGGTCGGTGACGCCGAGGCCCTCCTCGGGGGCGAGGCACAGGACGCCGACCTTGCCCTGGTGCTTGTTGTGGTGCACGTCCAGGGCGGCCTGGCCGGTCTCCTCCAGGGAGTAGACCTTGGACAGGGTCGGGTGGATCTTCCCCTTGGCGATCAGGCGGTTGGCCTCGTAGGCCTCGCGGTAGTTGGCGAAGTGCGAGCCGACGATCCGCTTGAGCGACATCCACAGGTACCGGTTGTCGTACTGGTGCATGTAGCCGGAGGTGGAGGCGCAGGTGACGATGGTGCCGCCCTTGCGGGTGACGTACACCGAGGCGCCGAAGGTCTCCCGGCCGGGGTGCTCGAAGACGATGTCGACGTCCTCGCCGCCGGTGAACTCGCGGATCCGCTTGCCCAGGCGCTTCCACTCGCGCGGGTCCTGGTTGTGCTCGTCCTTCCAGAACCGGTAGCCCTCGGCGGAGCGGTCGATGATCGCCTCGGCGCCCATGGCGCGGCAGATGTCGGCCTTGGCCTCGCTGGAGACCACGCAGATCGGGGTGGCGCCGCCGGCCAGCGCGTACTGGGTGGCGTACGAGCCGAGGCCGCCGCTGGCGCCCCAGATCAGCACGTTGTCGCCCTGCTTCATGCCCGCGCCGTTGCGCGAGACCAGCTGCCGGTAGGCGGTGGAGTTGACCAGGCCGGGGGAGGCGGCCTCCTCCCAGGTGAGGTGCCGCGGCTTGGGCAGCAGCTGGTTGGTCTTCACCAGGGCGATCTGGGCCAGGCCGCCGAAGTTGGTCTCGAAGCCCCAGATGCGCTGCTCCGGGTCCATCATCGTGTCGTTGTGGCCGTCCGGGGACTCCAGCTCGACCGAGAGGCAGTGGGCGACGACCTCGTCGCCGGCCTTCCAGGAGTTGACCCCGGCGCCGGTGCGCAGCACCACGCCCGCGAGGTCGGAGCCGAGCACGTGGTACGGCAGGTCGTGGCGCCTGGTCAGCGGCGACAGCCGGCCGTAGCGCTCCAGGAAGCCGAAGGTGGAGACCGGCTCGAAGATCGAGCTCCAGACGGTGTTGTAGTTCACCGAGCTGGCCATGACGGCGACCAGGGCCTCGCCGGGGCCGAGCTCCGGCAGGGCGACGTCGTCGAGGTGAAGGGACTTGCGGGGGTCCTTGTCGCGGCTGTCGAGGCCCGCGAACATCTGCTCCTCGTCCTTGTGGAGCGTCACCGCCCGGTAGGACTCGGGGAGCTTGATCGCCGCGAAGTCCGCCGACGTGCTGTCGGTGCTGAGGATCGCGTCGAGGATTTCCTGCATGGCTGCCTCCGAAGGCGTACCTGTGTGAGGGTCACAGGGCGTCTGGGGGAGCCGGGAGCGGACACCGGCTTCGATGGGGTGGGTGGTGGGCGGGTCAGGCTGGGGGCCCGGGGTGGACCGGGCCGGGCTGGCTCTGCTCCCGGGGTGTGGGAACACCGGACGGCGGCGCGCCGAGGTGGGGAGCCGCGGCGCCGCGACTGGTGGGTAACAAGGTAGTGGCACCCTGTGCCACTCGTAAAGACACCGGGTGCCAGGAATTACGACGAGTTCGGCGCCCGGGTGACGCGCGTTGAGCGGGCAGCCGAAGGGCCCGCGCCGACTGTCCGGCGCGGGCCCTCACTACTGCTCTGACCTGGGGAAATTCCCTGGTTAAGACTCCCGGGTACCACTCAGCGCGGCCCGGATGCTGTCCACCACGACCTCCAGCGGAGCGTCCGTCCTGGCGACTGTGATGAGCACCTCACCTCCGGGGCTGGCACTCAGTGCGCTCTCCGCCCCGAGCTCCCCCGGGGTCACAGTGGCACCCGGTGCCACCACCGATCCCCGGCGCCTGGCACCCGGCGCGCTGGACGCCCAGAAGGTCCGCCGGATCACCTCGAAGGAGTGGTCGAGCTGCGCCTCCACGTCGCCCCGGCCGCCGGCCCGCAGCCAGCGCCGCAGCACGTGGTTGTGCGCCGCGACCACCGCCGCCGCCGAGACCTCGGCCAGCATCGAGTCGTCCTCGCCGCCGCGCTGCCAGCCCGAGGGGATGGACTCGCCGGTGTCGAAGCGCCCCAGCAGGTAGCGGGTGAACAGCCGCTCGTAGCGGGCCACCACGGCGATCTCCCGCTCGCGCAGCGCCGGGACCTGACGGATCAGCTGGTACCGCGCCACCGACACCCCCGGGGTGGAGGCGTACATCCTCAGCACCTCCTTGATGCCGCGGCAGACCACGTCCAGCGGGTGCTCCTCCGGCTCCGCGCTGGCCAGCAGGTCCGCCACCCGCACCAGGGTGTCGTCGTGGTCCGGGAAGATCGCTTCCTCCTTGGACCGGAAGTACCGGAAGAAGGTGCGCCGGGCCACCCCGGCGGCGGCCGCGATCTGGTCGACGGTGGTCTCCTCGTAGCCCTGCGAGGCGAACAGCTCCATCGCGGCCGTGGCCAGGTCCTGGCGCATCTGCTGGCGCTGCGCCGCCGCCCGGCGGCTGCCCGGCCCGGCGTCCGGCCCGGTGCCCCCGGCCGAGGGGCCGGCCCGGTCGGCGCCGCCGTGCGGCCCGGAGGGGTGCTGCGGGGAGGTTGACTGAGCCCGATCCATGTCCGGAACGCTACACGGCCCGGACGGCCCGGCCGCGGCCCTTCCCCGCCGCACCGGTGCGACCGGCCCGGTCACGGCCGGGCGGGGCCACCGGGCGGGCACCGTCCCGGGGCCCCAGGCGGGGCGCACGGGGGCCCCGGAGGGCGCCGGGCCGTGCGGCGGCGCGGCCTGCGGTCCGACCGGGGGCGGCCCGTACGGCGGTTCGTACGGAAGCTCGTACGGCGGCTCGTGCGGGCCGCCCCCGGCCTGCGGCGTGGTCACCGGCGCGCGTGGTCGCGGAAGCCGCGGCCGGTCTTGCGGCCCAGGCAGCCCGCCGCGACCAGGTGCTCCAGCAGCGGCGCGGCCGCCAGGCCGGGCTCGCGGAACTCCTGGTGCAGGACCTGCTCGATCGTCAGCGAGACGTCCAGGCCGACCACGTCCAGCAGCTCGAACGGGCCCATCGGGTAGCCGCAGCCGAGCTTCATCGCGGTGTCGATGTCGTCCACCGTCGCGTAGTGCTCCTGGAGCATCCGCACCGCGTCGTTCAGGTAGGGGAAGAGCAGCGCGTTGACGATGAACCCGGCCCGGTCGCCGCACTCGACCGGGTGCTTGCGGACCTTCGCGGTCAGCTCCAGCACCGTCGCGGTGACGTCCGGCGCGGTCAGCACGGTGGAGACCACCTCGACCAGCTTCATCGCCGGGGCCGGGTTGAAGAAGTGCATGCCGACCACGTCCTGCGGCCGCGAGGTGGCCGTCGCGCAGCTGATCACCGGCAGCGAGGAGGTGGTGGTGGCGAGCACCGCGCCGGGCCGGACGACCTTGTCCAGGGTGGCGAACAGCTCCCGCTTGACCGCCAGGTCCTCCGCCACCGCCTCGACCACCAGGTCCACCCCGGCCAGCTCGGCGTAGCCGCCGACCGGGGTGACCAGCGCCAGCGCGGCGTCCCGTGCCTCGGCGGACAGCCGGCCCCTGGCCACCGAGCGCTCCAGCGACTTCGCCAGCCGGGCCTTGGCCGCGTCGGCCTTCTCCCGGCTGCGGGCGGCCAGCAGCACCGGGTGTCCGGCCTTGGCGAACACCTCGACGATGCCGGTGGCCATCGTCCCGGAGCCGCACACGCCGACGGTGCGCACCTCCCGGCCCGGCACCTTCGGCAGGGCCGGCCCGGTGGCCGCGTCGACGGCCCGGGACGAGCCCGGCGCCTCGTAGGTGTAGAAGCCGCGGCCGGTCTTGCGGCCCAGCAGCCCGGCCGCGACCAGCTGGCCGAGGACCGGCGCGGGCGCGTGCAGCCGGTCCCGGGACTGCTCGTACATCGCCTCCAGCACGGTGCGCGCGGTGTCGATGCCGATCAGGTCGAGCAGCGCCAGCGGGCCCATCGGCAGTCCGCAGCCGAGCCGCATCGCGGCGTCGATGTCCTCCCGGGAGGCGTACTTGGACTCGAACATCGCGGCGGCCTGGTTCAGGTAGGCGAACAGCAGGCCGTTCACCACGAACCCGGCCCGGTCGCCGGCCGCCACCGGCTCCTTGCCGAGGTCGCGGGCGAACGCGGCGGCGTCCTCGGCGGTCCGCGGCGAGGTCAGCACGGTGCGGACCACCTCGACCAGCTTCATGCCGTGCACCGGGTTGAAGAAGTGCAGCCCGAGCACCCGGTCCGGACGGGTGGTCGCGGCGGCGATCCGGGTCACCGACAGCGCGGTGGTGCCGGTGGCCAGCACGGTGGTCTGCGGGCAGATCCGGTCGAGCTCGGCGAAGAGCTCCCGCTTCAGCTCCAGCTGCTCGGGCACCTCCTCGATCACCAGGTCGGCGCCGGCGGCGGCCGCCAGCTCGTGCCCGACCGAGATCCGGGCCAGCAGCCCGGTGCGCTCCTCGGCGGTCAGCCGCTCCCGGGCCACCGCGTGCGCGGTGGCCTCCTCGATCCGGGCCAGGGCCCGGGCGGCGGAGTCCTCGCAGGCCTCGATGCCGATCACCCGGCGGCCGCTCTTGGCGACCGCCACCGCGACGCCGGCACCCATCGTGCCGAGGCCGACGACGGCCACGGTGGGGAAGGGACGCTCCATCTGTCCTGACTCCTAGTCATGAAGGGCCCGCGCGTGCCCCGGCGGGCGCGCCGCCGCGCCCGTACGCCGGGGGCGGCCGCCGCCGGGGGAGGGTCCACGCGCGGGGGCTGGGGAGGTGACGGGTGCCGGCGCACCCGGACGGCGGCCGGTCCGCTCCGGCCGAAACGCGGGTGTGCCGTGGTGCTCAGGCGCTCGAAGGTGAAGGAAGCGGCTCTGAAGGCGAGGAAGGAACCCGGTTTGCCGCGGTCCGCGGCACCGGCCGGTGAAGGCGCACTGCGCGGGCGTCCGGTGAACGGCGACCGCGGCCTGCCGCCGGTGCGGCTCCCGAAGCCCGGCGGTGGTGCGTGCCCGGCCACTGTAGCGAAGCTACTCGCGAGTAGGAAGAGGGCGGGGCGGAAAACCGTTTCCGGCCGCGGGGCCGACCCCCGCCGGACCCGCCGGACTCGCCGATCCCGCCGGACCCGCCGATCCCGCCGGACTCGCCGGGCGGGCCGGCGCGGGGAGGGTCGGCCACCGTTTACCCGAACGGGTGAACGGTGGAACGGGAGCGCCAACCGGACCACCCGATAGGGGAGTTAGCCGCCCCCGCCCGGCGGGGCAGCATGACGGCATGACCTCCGGACCTTCCACCGCCGGCTCCTCCGCCGCCGGCCCCGCCGAGCCGCCCCCCGCCGGGGAGCGGCTCGCCGCCGCCGCGGCGGCGGCCGTCGCGCTGGCGCCGCGCGCGGAGCGGGCCGCACGTGCCGAGGAGGCCGTCGACCGGCTGCGCACCGAGGCCGTCGAGGCGGTGGCCGTCACGTGGGTGGACAACGCCGGGATCACCCGGGTGAAGGCGGTGCCGCTCGGCGGCCTGGCGCACGCCGCGCAGTGGGGCGTCGGCACCGCGCCCTGCTTCGACGTGTTCCTGGCCGACGACGTGATCGTCACCAGCCCGATCATCGGCGGCCCCACCGGGGACCTCAGGCTCTACCCGGACCTCGACCGGATCGTCCCGCTGGCCGCCCAGCCCGGCTGGGCCTGGGCCCCGGGGGACAGGTACACCCAGGCGGGCACCCCGCACCCCGGCTGCCAGCGGCTGTTCGCCCGCCGGGCCGTGGCGGCGGCGGCCGCGCGCGGCCTGGCCCTCAAGGCGGGCATCGAGGTGGAGTGGACGGTCGCGCTGGTCGGCGCCCCGCAGGAGGAGCCGCGGTACCCGACGCACGGCCCCGCGTACGGGATGCACCGGCTCACCGACCTCTCCGACTACCTGCGCGACGTGGTGCGCGCCCTCGGCAGGCAGGGGCTGGGCGTCCTGCAGATCCACCCCGAGTACTCCCCGGGCCAGTTCGAGGTCTCGGTCGCCGCCGAGGGCCCGGTCGCCGCCGCCGACACCTCCGTCCTGGTCCGGCACACCGTCCGAGCCGTCTCCGCCCGGTACGGCCTGCGGGTCTCCTTCGCGCCGGTGGTCGAGCCGGGCGGCGTCGGCAACGGCGGGCACCTGCACGTCAGCCTCTGGCGCGACGGGCGCAACCTCGGCCACGGCGGCCCCGGCCCGCACGGCCTGACGGCCGAGGGCGAGGGCTTCCTCGCCGGGGTGCTCGACGCGCTGCCCGAGCTGCTGGTGCTCGGCTGCTCCAGCCCGGCCGGGTACCTGCGGCTGGTGCCCTCGCACTGGGCCGGCGCCTACCAGTGCTGGGGCCTGGAGAACCGCGAGGCCGCGCTGCGCCTGGTGACGGGCTCCGCCGGGGAGCGGTCCGCCACCGCCAACGCCGAGGTCAAGTGCTTCGACGCGAGCGCCAACCCGTACCTGATGGTCGGCGGGGTGATCGCGGCCGGCCTCGCCGGGCTGGACCAGCGCCGTGCGCTGCCACCGGAGTTCACGGGGGACCCAGCCGCCGCGGAGCCCGGCACGGTGCCCCGGCTGCCGGCCGCCCCGGCCGAGGCGATCGCTGCCTACGAGCGCTCGGCGGTGCTGCGCGAGGCCCTCGGCGAGCCGCTCTACCAGGCGGTGCTGGCGGTGCGCCGGGCGGAGGCGGAGCAGTACGCGGCCGCCACGCCCCAGGAGCTGGTCGCGGCCACCCGCTGGCGGTACTGAGCGGTGGCCCGGCCACCGGGGCCGGCGCCCGCCCGGCCGCAGGGGCCGGCGCTGGTCGACCACCACTGCCACAGCGTGGTGGCGGCCGAGCTCGACGACGACGCCCTGGCCGGGCTGCTCACCGAGTCCGACCGCCCGCCCGCGCCGGGCTGCTCGCCGTTCGACAGCGCGCTCGGCCTCGCCGTGCGGCGCTGGTGCCCGCCCGTCCTGGGCCTGCCGGCGCACGCCCCGGCCGCCGACTACCTGGCCCGGCGGCGGGAACTGGGCGCGGCCGAGGCCACCGGGCGGCTGCTGGCCGCGGCCGGGCTGGAGGCCTGCCTGGTGGACACCGGGCTGACGGCCGCCGCCGGGCACGAGCTGCTGCCGCTCGCCGACCTCGCCCGGGCCACCGGGGCGTCGGTGCGCGAGGTGGTCCGGCTGGAGTCCGTCGCCGAGACGGTGACGGACGGCGCGGCGGGCTGGCCGAGGGCCGTCGCGCAGGCGCTCGGCTCGGCCGCCGCCGGGGCCGTCGCGGTCAAGTCGGTGCTCGCCTACCGGCACGGCCTGGCCGCCCCCGCCGAACGCCCCGCCGCCCGGGCCGTGGTGGCCGCGGCCGGTGCCCATCTGCGCGGCGGCCGGGCCCGGCTGACCGACCCGGTGCTGCTGCACCACCTGCTCTGGACGGCGGTGGACGTCTGCGCCGACCTGGGGCTGCCGCTCCAGCTCCACACCGGCTTCGGCGATCCGGACCTCACCCTGCACCGGGCCGACCCGTCGCTGCTGACGGACTTCGTGCGGGCCGCCGAGCCCAGCGGCGTCCCGCTGGTGCTGCTGCACGGCTACCCGTACCACCGGCAGGCCGCCTGGCTGGCCCAGGCCTTCCCGACGGTGTACACCGACCTCGGGCTGACGGCCTCCTACACCGGGCCGCGGGTGGCCGCGGTGCTGGGCGAGATGCTGGAGCTGGCCCCGTTCGGGAAATTGCTGTTCTCCACCGACGCCTACGGGCTCCCCGAACTGTATCTGGTGGGGACCTGTCAGTTCCGGTACGGACTGGATGCGGTGCTCGCGCGCTGGCGGGCGGACGGCGCCTGCTCGGCGGCCGACGCGCAGCGGTTGGCGGCACTGGTGGCGGCCGGCAACGCGCGTCGGTTGTACGCGCTGTAGCGGCACGATCCGTCCTGGTGGCCGAGGCCGCGAGGGACGCGGACGAACGCCGGCGAACCATCACTTTTTAACACTCTTGACTCTGTTTCCGGTGTTGGGTCCGAGTGCCCCTAACCCCGGGTTCTGGTCTAGATGTGACGATTAGATGACTACCTCTTGCGCTTATAAGCAAATATTCATTAGCGTCCCGGTCATTCCCAAGCGCACCTGCCCACCGCAGCTGACGCCTGACGACTCGGGAGGCCAACCCTCATGCGTGTTCCTCGGATCAGCCGTACCCGGTACGCGGCCGTGGGCGTCGTGCTCGCCACCGCCGGCGCCCTCGCGCTGCCGGCCGGCACCGCCGTCGCGGCCCCCGCGGCCGACTCGACGACCGGTCCGCTGATGAGCTACGTCGTCAACACCAAGGCCAACCACGGCCAGGTGCAGAAGGTCGAGAAGGCTATCGCCGGCCTCGGCGGCACGGTGGTCCAGTCCTACGAGCAGGTCGGCGTCATCGTCGCCCGCTCGAACGACACCAAGTTCGCCGAGAAGCTGCGCCTGGCCAAGGGCGTCGACTCGGTCGGTGCCAGCCGCACCAAGGGCATCCAGGCCGCCGACCAGGGCAAGGCCGACGTCGCCGCCGAGCCGGCCGCCTCGGCCGCCCCGGGCCAGGAGCCGTACGACGCCTACCAGTGGGACATGCGCCAGATCGGTGCCGACAAGGCCCACAAGACCTCGCTCGGCAGCCGCAACGTCACCGTCGGCGTGCTGGACTCCGGCATCGACGCCACCCACGAGGACCTGGCCGCCAACGTGGACGCCTCGCAGTCGGTCTCCTGCATCGACGGCAGGACGAACACCGACTTCAAGGCCTGGCAGCCGACCACCAGCGACCACGGCACCCACGTGGCCGGCACCATCGGCGCCGCCAAGAACGGCAAGGGCATCGTCGGCGTCGCGCCGAACGTGAAGCTGGCCGCCGTCAAGGTCGTCGACGACGGCGGGTTCATCTACCCGGAGAACGCGGTCTGCGGCTTCGTCTGGGCCGGCGAGCACGGCTTCAAGGTCACGAACAACAGCTACTTCGTCGACCCGTGGATGTTCAACTGCAAGACGGACAAGGACCAGGCCGCCATCTCGGACGCCGTCCGCAAGGCCGTCGCCTTCTCGCAGCGCAAGGGCGTCCTCAACATCGCCGCCGCGGGCAACGAGAACATCGACCTGGCCCACAAGACCGTCGACGTGGCCAGCCCGGACGACACCACCCCCGGCAGCCGCCCGGTCACCAACGACTGCCTGTCGCTGCCGACCGAGCTGCCCGGCGTCGTCGCCGTCTCCGCGGTGGGCTCCGCCGGCGTGAAGGCCTACTACTCCAGCTACGGCAAGGGCGTCGTGTCCGTCACCGCCCCGGGCGGCGACCGCCGCTTCCAGCTCCCGGACACCCCGGACAAGGACGGCCGCATCCTGTCCACCATCCCCGGTGGCAAGTACGGCTACATGCAGGGCACCTCGATGGCCACCCCGCACGTCACCGGCGTGGTCGCGCTGCTCGCCGGCACCTTCCCGTGGGCCAGCCCGGACGAGCTGACCGAGCTGCTCACCACCCACGCCGAGTCCGTCCCGTGCCCGAAGGGCGAGTTCAACCCGGGCGGCGCCGGCACCTGGAAGGCCACCTGCGAGGGCGGCGTGAACGACAACGGCTTCTACGGCGCGGGCCTGGTCAACGCCGAGAAGGCGGTCCAGTGGTGGCGCTGACGCGCTGACCGCGGACACTCCTGAACGCCGAACCGGGGAGCGGGGCCACGTGGCCCCGCTCCCCGGTCGCGTCCGTCCGCCGGTACTCCGAGCGGGGGAGGAGCGCGCTACGCCAGGCCCTCGTCGACGTGCCGCTCCCAGACCGTCTCCACCGACGGCTTGCCGTGCAGGTCCGGCACCTCCCGCAGCCAGGCCGGCCGCCCGGCCCTGGTGCGCGCCGCCTGCCGCCGCTCCGCGTCGCGCAGCTGCTCCGGCGTGGCGAAGCCCTCCGGCAGCCACTGCGCGGAGAGCACCACCCGGGCGGCCAGATGGGTGACGTAGGCATGCCGGACGGCGTCCGCCGAGTCGAAGCCGGGCTCGTCGGCCAGCCACTCGTCCGGGACGAGCCCCACCACCTCCTCCAGCAGCGGCACGGTGACCAGCGGCCCGAGCTCCTCGTCGGCCAGCCGGACGTCCGGGGCCGAGCCGCCGAGCGCGTGCGCGCTGAGGTCGTAGCGCCGGCCGACCGAGGCCCCGGCCGCCTCCCAGCGGTGGTGGAAGATCAGGGCGGCGCCGTTGTCGATCAGCCAGAGCCGCCCGTGCCAGACCACCAGGTTGGGGTTGTGCACGGTGCGGTCGACGTTGCCGGTCAGGGCGTCCAGCCAGACCACCCGCCCGGCCTCGGCCGGGTCCACCGCGACCATCCCCGGCCGGAAGTCCCGCGCGCCGGGCAGCAGGTCCATCCCGAGGTTGAGGCCGGCGCTGGCCCTGAGCATGTCCTGGATCTCGGTGTCCGGCTCCTGCGCGGCGACGGCCGGGTCGAAGTCCACCAGCCGCAGCTCCGGCACCCGCAGGCCCAGCCGCCGGGCCAGCTCGCCGACGATCACCTCGGCGACCAGCGCCTTGCGGCCCTGCGCGGCCCCGGTGAACTTGACCACGTACGTTCCCAGGTCGTCCGTCTCCACCACGCCGGGGACGGAGCCGCCGGCCCGCAGCGGGTCGACGTAGCGCACAGCAGTCACCAGATCGAGCACACCGGCCACCCTATCCCGCCGCGTCGCGGGCGTGAGCCTGTGATTGGCTTGCCGGACAGAGCGGTTCCCCCCAGACGAGGAGAGCAAGGTCATGGGACAGGTGCAGGCCACCACCGAGCGGGTCTACGACGCCGCGCCCGAGCGGGTGTACGAGGCGCTGGCCGACTACCAGGTGACCCGCCCGAAGCTGCTGCCCGCGCAGTACAGCGAGTACGAGGTGCGGGTCGGCGGCACCGGTGCCGGCACCCAGGTGCACTGGCGGCTCCAGGCCACCGAGAAGCGCGTGCGCGACTGCCTGTTCACCGTCTCCGCGCCCAAGCCCGACCAGCTGGTGGAGAAGGACGCCAACTCCAGCATGGTGATCACCTGGACCGTCTCGGCCGTCGGCGAGGGCCGCTCCAAGGTCACCGTGACCGCCACCTGGCAGGGCGCCACCGGCATCGGCGGCTTCTTCGAGCGCACCTTCGCCCCGAAGGGCCTGAACCGGATCCACGACCAGGTGCTGGCGAACCTCGCCGCCGAGGTGCGCTGAGGCCCCTGCGCCGGGGCCCGCCCCGCGCGGGGGCCTGGCGGGGAGGGCCGGGCCCGCCGCGCCCCCGGAATCGCCCGCCGCACGATTCGGGCGGGTAGCACCATCGAGGTGGTCGAATCGCCCGTGGATTCGAGGAGTTCGGTCTCCCGTGCGAGCCGGAAGCCGTACGGGTGGCCGAACCACCACCTGCGGGTGACGCGGGCCGCCCGGCACCGGCGGGCCACCCTAGGCTCGCCGCCGTGCATATGACGATCCTTCACATTTCCCAACCGGTGGACGGCGGGGTCGCCCGTGTCGTCGCCGACCTGGTCCGGGGCCAGCGGGAGGCCGGGCACCGGGTGCTGGTCGCCTGCCCGAGCGGCGGCCGGCTGGCCGCGGAGGCCGCGGCGGCCGGCGCGCTGGTCCAGGACTGGCCCGCCCGGCGCCCGCCCGGCCCGGGCACCCCCGCCGAGGCCTGGCGGCTGCGCCGGATCGTCCGGGCGGCCGCGCCCGACGTGGTCCACCTGCACAGCGCCAAGGCCGGGCTGGCCGGGCGGCTGGCGGTGCGCGGCACGGTGCCGACCGTCTTCCAGCCGCACGCCTGGTCCTTCGCCGCCGTCGACGGCGCGCTGGCCGCCGCCACCCTGCGCTGGGAGCGCTTCGCCACCCGTTGGGCGCACCGGCTGCTGTGCGTCAGCGTCCAGGAGCGGGCCGACGGCGTGGCGGCCGGGGTGCACGCGGACTGGGCGGTGGTGCCCAACGGCGTGGACGTGCGCCACTACGCGCCCGCCGACCGCCGGGCCGCCCGGATCGCGCTCGGCCTGGACCTGGACGCCCCGCTGGCGGTCTGCGTCGGGCGGCTGTGCCGGCAGAAGGGCCAGGACGTGCTGCTGGCCGCCTGGCCGGAGGTGCTGCGCCGGGTGCCGCGGGCCCGGCTGGCGCTGGTCGGCGGCGGGCCGGAGGAGCAGCGGATCGCGGAGCTGGTCCGGCGCAGCGCCGAGCCGGCCCGGGTCCGGCTGGTCGGGGACGTGCCGGACCCCCGCCCGTGGCTGGCGGCGGCGGACCTGGTGGTGCTGCCCTCGCGCTGGGAGGGGATGGCGCTGGCCCCGCTGGAGGCGATGGCGGCCGCCCGTCCGGTGCTGCTGACGGACGTGCCCGGCGCCCGGGAGTGCCTGCCGCCGGCCGAGCTCGCGCACGCGGTGGTGCCGCCCGAGGACGCCCGGGCCCTCGCCACCCGAATGGGGGACGCACTGTCGGATCCGATCGAATGCGAGCGGCGCGGTGCCCGTCTGCGCGAGCACGTGGTCGGCCGGCACGACGTGCGCACCGTGGTCGAACAGGTGGACGCGCTGTACCGCCACCTGCTGGGTGCGGGACCGGCTCCGGGGCGGCGCCGGGCCCGTGTCCCGGAGCGGATCTGATCGTTTCACATGCCGTGAATGCCCGCCGTTTCCGGCGTTGTCGTATTCGCACCCCCGGTTGGTGACAGGGGCGAGGCGTCAAATCCGAAATACCTATTAATAGGCGGCTGGAATGAATCGGCAAGTCAACTTCCTGCCTGTACCGCCCGGTTCGGTATTGTCGGATTTTGCCTGCTTCGTTCTTATTTCACGCCGGGAATTCTCGGCGGGGCCCCGCGCGACCGACCGTTTCGTGACCGGTCCCGCCACCACCGGCCCCGCCACCGGACGTCCGGAAGCCGCGAGCGGCAGCAGGCGCTGTCAGGACCGCGTCCACCGGGCCGGGACGGCCGCCCCGTGCCAACCGGTGCCGGGGCACCGTCACCCCGGGCACACAGCAGGGGAGATCGTGCGCTGATGACCATTGACCACGACAGTGTGCCGCGATCGGGCGGGCCCCTGGCCGGCCCCCGCCGGCCCGGTACCGGGCTGCTCGACCGGCCGGCGGGAACGGCGCACCCCCGGGCCGTCCCGGCCGCGCGCCGCACCGGCGGGACGGTCCGCTCCCGGCTCGCCCTGTCGCTCGCCCTGGTCCAGGCCGACACCATCGCGCTGTGCTCCGCCGGCGGCATCGCCAACCGGGCCCTCGACCCGGCCGCGCCGCTCGACCCGCTGCTCGGCGTCCCCGCCGTCCTGCCCCTGCTGCTCCTGCTCAACCTGACCGGCGGCCTCTACCGCTCCCGGCTCACCCCGTCCGTCCTGGACGAGCTGCCCGCCCTGTTCGCCCGGGCCGTGGTCGCCACCGCCTTCGCCGTCACCCTCTCCGGCTGCCTCGGCGGCCTGTGGCCCGACTGCGGCCCGGCCGGCCCGGCCCGGCTCACCGTCCTGCTCGGCGCCCAGCTGCTGATCGCCGCCGTCGGCCGCGCCGTCCTCTACCACCTGGTCCGGCGGATCCGCCGCGCCCACCCCAGCCCCGTCCTCGTGCTCGGCGCCGGCCGGCTCGGCCTCCGGATCGCCGCCGCCCTGCGCGCCCACGGCGAGTACGGGATGCGCCCGGTCGGCTTCCTCGACGCCGACCCGCCGCTGCTGCCCGGCGACACCGACCTGCCCGTGCTCGGCGGCCGCGAGGCCCTGGAGCGCGAGGTGCGCCGGCACGGCGTCCAGCACGTGATCGCCACCGCCGGCGCCACCGACGAGGCCGAGACCGCCGCCACCCTGCGCGACGCCGCCCGGCTCGGCTGCCAGGTCTGGCTGGTGCCCGCGCTGCGCGAGTACGGCTCGCTGCCCGCCGGCCCCGTCACCGGCGGCGACCACCTGTGGGGCTACCCCTGCCTGCGGGTCCCCCGCCCCGCGATGCGCCGCCCCGGCTGGGCCGCCAAGCGCGCCCTGGACATCACCGCCGCCGCCGTCGGCCTGCTGCTGCTCGCCCCCGTCCTCGCGCTCTGCGCCCTCGCCGTCCGCTTCGACACCGGCCCCGGCGTGCTCTTCCGCCAGCAGCGCACCGGCCTGGACGGCCGGGTCTTCACCGTCCTCAAGTTCCGCACCCTGCGCCCGAGCAACGAGCACGAGTCCGCCACCCGCTGGAACATCTCCCAGGACCACCGGATGGGCGCCGTCGGCCGGCTGCTGCGCAAGAGCTCGCTGGACGAGCTGCCCCAGCTGTGGAACGTCCTGCGCGGCGACATGAGCCTGGTCGGCCCGCGCCCCGAACGGCCGTACTTCGTCATGCGGTTCGGCCAGGCCTACCCCGAGTACGACGACCGCCACCGGGTCCCGGTCGGCCTCACCGGCCTGGCCCAGGTCAACGGCCTGCGCGGGGACACCTCCATCGAGGACCGGGCCCGCTTCGACAACCGCTACATCGAGAGCTGGAGCCTCTGGCAGGACGTCAAGATCCTGTGCCGCACCGCGGTTCTGATGCTCCACCCGGACGGGAGCTGACCGCTTCGTGGCCCTGACCCTCCCCGCCTTCCCCCGCCCCGCCTTACGGAAGGCCCTGCCCGCGCTCACCGAGCGCACCAGCCCGCTGGCCGCCGCCACCGTCCTGCTGGTCTGCGTGCCCACCGGGGAGAAGGACGTCGCCGCCGCCGTCCATGTCACCGCCGCCGACCTCGCCTCGCTCGCCCTGGTCGCGCTCACCGCCGTCAACCTGCTGCGCGGGCGGCTGCCGGCGACCGGCCGCACCACCTGCGCGCTGTTCGCCGGCATCGTGGCCGCCGCCGCCGTCGCCACCCTCGGCTCCCTCGACCCGGCCGCCGGCGCCACCGGCTTCGTCCGGCTCACCCAGGTGTTCGTCCTGGTCCCCACCGCCGTCCTGTGCTCCCTGCGCGACCGCACCGACCAGCGCCTGGTGCTCGGCTCCTTCGTGCTCGCCGCGCTGGTCCAGGGCGCCGTCGGCACCGAGCAGTTCCTCACCCGCACCGGCGCCTCCTACACCGGCCAGCCGATCCGGGCCGTCGGCACCTTCGGCGCGCTCGACATCATGGCGATGTCCAGCGTCGTCAGCTACGGGCTGCTCGCCGCCCTCGCGCTGGCCCTCGGCGAGCGCCGCGCCGGCGGCAACGCCGCGCTGCGCCGCGCGATGTTCGCCGCCGCCGCCTTCCTCTCCTTCCCGCTGGCCGTCTCCTTCAGCCGCGGCAGCTGGATCGCCACCGGCCTCGCCGCCGCCGTCCTGCTGCTGCGCGTGGACGCCCGGCTGCTGGTGCGCGGCGCCGTCCTCGCCCTGGCCGCCGGGATCGTCCTGGTCGGCGGCCTCGGCCTCGGCGGCTCCGGCGTCACCAAGCGCCTCAGCTCGATCGGCTCGGTCTCCGCCGCCCCCGACCAGTCCGTCTCCGACCGCTACGACCTGTGGTCCACCGCCGTCCGGATCTGGCAGGACCACCCCGTGCACGGCGCCGGGCCCAAGGCCTTCCAGCAGCTGCGCGACAGCCACGCCCCGCTGCGGCTGTCCTCCGGCAGCGACGCCGCCGACGCCACCATCGGCTTCCAGCGCGAACCGCTGCTCTCCCCGCACAACATGTACTTCCTGGTGCTCAGCGAGCAGGGCCTGATCGGCATCACCGCGTACGCCGCGCTCTTCCTCTCCCTGCTGGCCGGCTGCCTGCGCCACCGCCACGGCCCCGGCACCGCCGCACTCGCCCTGCTCACCTGGGTCCTGGTCGACTTCCTGTACGCCGACATCGGCGGCACCACCACCGTGCTGACCTCCGTCGTCCTCGGCCTCGCCGCCCGCGCGGCGGAGCACCCCCCGGGCCTGCCCGCCGCCGCGCCCGGCCTGCCCGCCGCCGCCCCCGGCCTGCCCGTCGCCGCCCCCGCGCCCGCCGGAGCGGCCCGGTGACCACCGACCCGCCCGCGACCGTCGCCTCCCCGCTCCCGGCCCCGCGCAGCGCCCCGGGCGGGAACCCGTCCACCGGGCCCCGCCCGGCCGCCCCCCGGCGCGGCTTCCTCGCCCGGGCCTTCGGCATCACCGCCCTGCTCAGCGCCGCCGGCTCCGGCCTCGGCCTGCTGCGCGACCTCCTGCTGGCCCGCTACTTCGGCGCCAACCAGGGCACCGACGCCTTCCTGGTCGCCTGGACCGTCCCCGAGACCGCCGCACCGCTGCTGATCGAGGACGCCATGTCCTTCCTCATGGTGCCCGCCTTCGCCCTCGCCCTGGTGCTGCGCGAGGAGGACCCGCACGCCCCCGACCCGGTCCGCCAGCTCGTCCGCGCCACCCTGCCCTGGCTGCTGATCGCCCTCAGCGCCCTCGCGCTGGTCGCCGCCCTCGGCGCCCCGGAGCTGGTCGACCTGCTCGCCCCCGGCCTCACCGACCCGGCGCTGGCCGTCGCCTGCACCCGGATCACCGCGATCACCGTGCTGCCCTTCGGGGTGGCCGGCTACCTCGCCGCCGCGCTGCGCGCCCACCACCGCTTCACCGCCCCGGCCGGCATCTACGTCGCCTACAACCTGGGCATCCTCGCCGTCCTGCTCTGCCTCCACACCCGCCTCGGCGTGCGCTCCGCCGCCCTCGGCGTCGCGGCCGGCAGCCTGCTGATGGCCGGCCTGCTGGTCGGCCCGTTCCTGAACCGGCTGCGCCAGGGGCCGCCCGGCGCCGGCCGCGGCCGCCGCTCGCGCCGGACCCTCGTGCTGATGCCGCTCGCCCTGCTGCCGGTGGCCGCCTTCACGCTCACCCGCCAGGCCCAGGTCTTCGTCGAGCGCTACCTCGGCTCGGCCCTGCCGCCCGGCACCATCTCGCACCTCAACTACGCGGCCAAGGTCTCCCAACTCGCCATGACGGCCGCCATCCTGATCTGCACCGTCACCTTCCCGCTGGTCGCCCGGGCGCTCGCCGCCGGGGACCTCACCGCCGCCCGCGACCGGGTGGAGAAGGACCTCGGCCAGGCGGCGGCCGTCGTCCTGGTCGGCACCGCCTTCCTGATGGCCTGCGCCCCCCCGGTGGTCTCGCTGCTGTTCGAGCGCGGCGCCTTCGGCCCGCACGACACCGCCGCCACCGCCGCCGTCATCCGGGTCTACAGCTTCGGCCTGCCCGCCCAGGCGCTGACCGGTGTGATGATCCGCCCGTACTTCTCGCTGCGCCCGGTGGTCCGCCGGGCCGACGACCCGGGCACCGGGGACGGTCGCCGCCGGCTGCTGGACTGGTACCCGGCCGCCGCGATGGTGCTCGGCCTCGGCGTCACCGTCGCCACCGGCCTGCTCGCCACGCCCCGCTTCGGCGCCCTCGGGCTGGCCGCCGGCAACGCGGCCGGCATCACCGCCGCCGCCGCCCTGCTGCTGCGCGGCCTGGTGCTGCGCGGCATCCCGCTGCGGCTGAACCTGGTGCTCGGCGGCCACGCCCGGCTGGTGGCCGCCGCCGCCGGGGCCGCCGTGCTCGGCGCCGCCGCCGCCGCACCGGCCGCCGACCCCCTGCTCTCGACCCTCCTCGGAGGCCTCACCGTCGCGCTGGCGTTCGCGGCCCTCGGCACCGGGCTCGGCGCCCGCGAGGTGCGCGGCCCGGTCCTCGCCGTCGTCCGGGCCCTCGGGCCCGGACGGAACCCGCCAACCGTCGCCGAAGAAGGGAAGCGTCCCGATGGACAATGAACGGGGAGCCGTCCGTTCGGCCCGGGCGGGCGCGGGCAGCGCACCGCCGCACCGGGCACGACCGCCCAGGAGCCGCCCCCCGGCCGGTGAACCGCCGATCCCCGGCTCCGCCTCGCCGTGGATCCTGATGTACCACTCGGTGGCGGTCGAGAAGGAGGACCCCTACCGGCTCACCGTCAGCCCCGAGCGGTTCGCCGAGCAGATCGCCTGGCTGCACCGGCGCGGCCGGCGCGGGGTCTCCGTCCGCGAGCTGATGCGCGCCCGCGCCCTCGGGCAGGACGCGAGGCTCGTCGGCCTCACCTTCGACGACGGCTACGCCGACTTCGCCCGGTACGCGGTGCCGATCCTCCAGGCGTACGGCTTCACCGCCACCGCGTACGTGGTCGCCGACCTGCTCGGCCGGGACAACGGCTGGGACGCCGAGGGCCCGCGCAAGCAGTTGCTCACCGCCCAGGAGGTCACCGGCCTCGCCGCCGCCGGCTGGGAGATCGGCTCGCACGGGCTCGGCCACCAGGCGCTGCCCGGCCTGCCCGCCGAGGCCCTCGCCGTCCAGGCCCGGGAGAGCCGGCGGCTGCTGGAGGAGGCCGTCGGCGGCCCGGTCACCGGCTTCTGCTACCCCTACGGAGCCGTCGACCGGCCCGCCGCGCAGGCCGTGCGCGACGCCGGGTACGACTACGCCTGCGCCATCGCGCACTCCCCGCTGACCGGCCGCTTCGCCCTGCCCCGCTGCTACGTCGGCGATCGCGACGGCGCCTGGCGGCTGCGCGCCAAGAAGGGCCGGCACCGGCTGCGGGACGCCGTCACCGAGCTGCGCCTAGCCCGGCGGGAGCCCCGGCCATGAGGGTGCTGCACATCGTCACCGGGCTGGCCGCCGGCGGGGCCGAGCGCCAGCTCCACCTGCTGCTGCGGCACCTGCCGGCCCACCAGCAGTGCGAGGTGCTCGCCCTGACCAACCCCGGCACCGTCGCCGAGGCGCTGCGCGCCGACGGCGTCACCGTCCACCACCTCGGCATGCGCGGCAACCGGGACCTCGCCGCGCTGCCCCGGCTGGTCCGGCTGGTCCGGGCCGGCCGCTACGACCTGGTGCACACCCACCTCTACCGGGCCCAGCTGTACGGCCGCACCGCCGCCCGGCTGGCCGGGGTGCGCGCGGTGGTCTCCACCGAGCACTCGCTGCACGCCGGGGTGATCGAGGGCCGCGCCGTCACCCGGGGCGTCAAGGGGCTCTACCTGGCGGCCGAACGGCTCGGCAGCACCACCGTCGCGGTCTCCCGCCAGGTCGCCCAGACGCTGCGCGGCTGGGGCGTCCCGCCGGCCAGGATCGAGCTGATCCCGAACGGCATCGACGCCGCCCGCTACCGTCTGCCGCCCGCCGAGCGGGCCGCCGTCCGCCGCCGGCTGCGGGCCGAGCTCGGGCTGCCCGGCCGGGCCTGGGCGGTCGGCGGGGTGGGCCGGCTGGTGCCCGGCAAGCGCTTCGAGGTGCTGGTCGAGGCGCTCGCCGCGCTCGACCCGGCCACCCGGCTGGTGCTGGTCGGGGAGGGGCCGCAGCGTGCCGCGCTGGAGCGCCGGGCCGAGGAGCTCGGCGTGCGGGACCGGCTGGTGCTCACCGGGGAGCGCGACGACGTGCCCGAACTGCTGGCCGCCCTGGACGTGCTGGCCGCGCCCTCCACCGCGGAGACCTTCGGCCTCGGCGTCCTGGAGGGCCTCGCGGCCGGGCTGCCGGTGCGGTACAGCGCCTGCCCGGCGCTCGACGAGCTGCCGCCCCGGGCCGCCCCGCAGGCCCGCCGCGTCCCCTCCGAGCCCGCGGCCTACGCCGCCGCGCTGCGCGAGCTGCGGCCGCTCAGCGGGCACACCGCCGACCCGCTGCCGCACCCCCCGGCCGTCGGCCACTACGACATCGCCCGGGTCGCCGCCGACCTGGGCGCCCTCTACGACCGGCTGGCCCGCGGCTGACCGCCCGCCATTCGCCGGAACCGCCGTACCAGACCCAAGGAGCAGCACCCATGACCACACCGCGCCGAAGCGCCCGCCGCCTGGTCCGCCGCTGGTGGCCGGTGGCGCTCGCGGTTCCGCTGGGCGCCGCGGCCGGCGCCGGGTACGCCGTCGCCGCGCCCCCGTCGTACGCCGCCAACGCCTACGTCCTGGTGGTCGCGCAGAACCCCGGGGAGGCCGCGACCGCGACCAACTTCGCCCAGGCGTACGGCCGGCTGGCCGGCCAGCCGCAGGTGCTCGGGGCGGCCGCCGCCGAGACCGGCCGCACCCGCTCCCAGCTGGAGTCGCTGGTGCACGGGACGACCTCCCCGGACGCCCCGATGATCGAGATCACCGGCACCGGGCGCCGCCCCCAGGACGCCGCCCGGACGGCCGACGCGGTGGCCCGCTCGCTGGTCGCCTTCGCCAACACCAGCAGCCGGGACACCAACGTCCGGCTGGTGACGCTCTCTCCGGCCGCCGCGCCGGACAGGCCGACCACACCGTCCGGGAAGCTGGACGTCGCGGTCGGCGGCGCGGCCGGACTGCTGGTGGGCGCGCTGGTGATGACGACCCGCCGCCGGGGCGGCGCCGCGACGCCGGAGCCGGCCACCGGTGCCGAGGCACCGGTGGCGCCGACGGCGCAGGCCCCCGCCCCCGCCGCCTCCGCGCTGGTGGCCGTCGCGACGACACCGCGCCCGCGCAGCGAGGCGCCGCCCACGGCGGAGCCGAAGGCAGGCCCCACGGCGGAGCCGAAGGCCGCGGCGAAGCCCGAGCCCGCCGTCGGGGCAGCCGCCGGTGCCGCCGTCGCCGCGCCGTCCGAGCCGGGGGCCGGAGCCGGAGCCGCGGGGGCCAAGGCCGAGCGGAAGCCGGAGCGGAAGCCGGAGAAGAAGGTCTCCGCGAAGGGCGCGGCACAGGCCCCCGCGAAGGCCACCGCGCCGCCGGGAGCCGGGCCCGCGGCGAAGCCTGGCCCCGCCGCCCGGCAGCAGGCCCCCGCCGCCCGGCAGCAGGCCCCCGCCGAGGAGCAGGCCCCCGCCGAGGAGCAGGCCCCGGCCGGGAGCGGCCGATGAGCACCGACACCCGCAGAAGCGGCCTGCCCGCCCAGGCGAAGGCGCCGGCCTGGACCACCGAGCTGCGCCGCGAGGACGACGCCCTGGACGCCCTCGCGCAGGAGTGGGACGACCTCGCCTCCCGCTGCCGCAGCGCCACCTTCTTCCAGGCCGCCGACTGGCAGCGCTCCTGGTGGCGCCACTACGGCCGCCCCGGCCGCCTGCTCGTGGTGCTGGTGCGCCGGGACGGCCGGCTGGTCGGCGCGGGCGCCTTCGTGCGCCGCGGCGGGCCGTTCGGCGGCCTGACCGGCCTCGGCGGCGGGCTGGTCGACTACACCGACGTCCTGCTCGACGACGAGTGCGCCGACCGGGCCGCCGCCGAGTTCGCCGCCGCGCTCCCGCTCACCCGCCCCTGGCACTGGCTGGAACTGCGCGAGGTGCACCCCGAGGCGGCCGTGCAGCGGGTGTACCGGCAGTGGCGCGGCAGCCGCCGCCGCTACCGGGACTCGCTCTGCCAGTACCTGCCGGCCGTCCCGATGGACCGGCTGCTCAAACGGCTGCCGGGCAAGACCGCCCAGCGCAGCCGGGTGAAGCTGCGCAAGATCGCCGAGGCCGGGGTGAAGGTCACCGCGACGCCGGTGGCCGAGGTGCCGCAGGCCCTGGAGGGGCTGCTGCGGCTGCACTTCCTGCAGTGGCAGGCGCGCGGCGTCACGCCCGAGCACCGCACCGAGCGGTTCGCCCGGCACCTGACGGAGTCCACCACCGGGCTGGTCGCCTCCGGCCGGGCCGCCGTCCACCGGTTCCACCTGGACGGCCAGCTGGTCGCGGTCAACCTGCTGCTGCTCTGCCCGTCCTTCGGCGGGCTCTACATGTACGGCGCCCACCCGGTGCTGCGCGAGCGGCTGGACATCGCCGGCCTGCTGTTCGGCGCGGCGCTGGACGAGACGGTCGGCGCCGGCGTCCCGGTGCTCGGCCTGCTGCGCGGCCAGGAGCCGTACAAGCAGCGCTGGCGGCCGGAGCAGGTGTGCAACCACCGGCTGCTGCTCGGCCCGCCGGGGGCGGCCCCGGCGGCCGCCGTCCGGGCCGTGGCGGTGCGCGTCCGGCAGGCGGCGGCGCACCAGCTGCGCACCCGCTTCCCCCGCCTGAAGGAGGCGCTGCTGGCCCGCCGCCGGAGCTGAGCGCTCAGTGCCGGGCGTGCCGCGCGTCCGTCGGCCGGTGCGACGGCTTGGCCGCCGCCGGCCGGGCCGACGGGCTCGCCGCCCGGCTCGGCGCGGCGCCGCCCCCGGGCACGGCGGGCGCGGACGGCACGGCGGGCGCCTCCGGCGGGCTCGCCGGGCCCGGCGCCGCGGGCACCTCGGAGGCCGGCGGGGCGGGCGGCGCCGTGGGCACCCCCTCCGGCGCCGGCGCCCCCTTCGAACCGGACATCAGCTGCCGGAAGGCCGCCGCCGAGCGCGGATTGCGGTCGCACTCGAAGAAGCCGTGCGGGCAGTAGTCGGTGACGGTCTGGTAGGCGGTGTCGTGGGTGCGGATCCACTCGACCATCCGCTGCACGAACTCGGGGTTGTCGCCGTTGCGGAACAGCCCCCACTCCGGGTAGGAGACCTGCTTGCCGCGCTTGGCGGCGAACTCCACCTGGTCCTGGAGCCCGTACGGCTCGCGCACGTAGTCCTCGAAGGTGCCGCCGGCGGGCTGGTCGTAGTTGTCCATTCCGATGATGTCGACCACGTCGTCACCCGGGTAGCACTTCGTCCACGGCACCGCGTCCAGGCCGCGGCTGGGGGCGAAGTCGAAGCGGAAGCGCTGCCCCGGCACCGAGCGCATCACCCCGACGATCCGGCGCCAGTACGCCTTCCACGCGGAAGGGTCGGGC
The DNA here is from genome assembly GCF_044391605.1 of Kitasatospora sp. NPDC018619. NCBI lineage: Bacteria > Bacillati > Actinomycetota > Actinomycetes > Kitasatosporales > Streptomycetaceae > Kitasatospora > Kitasatospora sp. NPDC018619. The sequence continues at coordinate 43,898 of NZ_JBISAI010000007.1, read as the reverse complement.
TTGCAGCGGTGGGTGTAGGTGGTGCCGTTCATCTCCCAGCCGAGGGTGAGCACGGTGTCGGCGCCGCCGAGGGCGACCAGCCGGCGCGCGAGCTTGAGGAAGTGCCCGTCGAAGTCCCCGCGCTCCCCCTCGGCGAGCAGCCTGGCGACCTCGCCGTCCGGCACGTTCGCCTCGTTGGGCACCAGCATCGGCACGCCCAGCACCAGCAGCCGGGACGGGTCGGCCTGACGCCACTGCGACCAGAGGCCGAGGACCATCGCCTCGCCCTCGATGTCGCTCCAGCCGTTGCCCGCCAGGTAGGTGTGGCCGACCTGCATGTTCGCGTCGCCCAGCCACTGGGCGTACCGGCGGATCTGCGGGATGTGGTCGTCCCAGGAGCCGACGAAGGCGCCGAACGGCGGCTCGTGGCTCGGCCGCTGGACCTGGGGGCGGGGGGCCGCGCCGCGCGGCTCGACGGCGTCGGAGGAGAGAGTGTGCCGTTCGGTCTGGCTGAACGGCGTCCCCGCCGGGACGCTGGCCGTGGCCATCAGCAGCAGGGTGGCGGCGGCCAGCGTCAGGCGGCCGATTCGCATGGGGCTCTCCTCCGGACGTCACGTGGGCGGGGCGCACGGTCTCGGCGTGGACGGACCGTGGCGCCCCGCTCGCCGACAGTAGGCCCGCAGGGGGAGGAAAAAGCCGGAAGTCACCCTAAAGTGGGCGCCAATCGAACGCCGTCTGCCGCAACCCCCGGCGACCGGCGAGCGGGTAACAGCTCTGTAACGGTCCCGTCGGGCCCGTCCGGCCCGTCCCGGCCGGCCCCGCGCGGTGCCCGGAGCCCCGACGGCGCAGGTGGGCGGGCGGGCGCGCGGGGAGGGCGCGCGGGCCAAGGCGGACGCCCGGCGCGGACACGCGACGGCACAACCGGGCTGACTCGCGTGCCCGGTGACAGGTACGCTCCGGCCGTGTCCTGGAAGCCGCTGCGTGTACTGACCCCCCGCTCGATCCTGCCTGCCTCGGCGGTGATGCTGGTCCTTGCGGCCGGAGCGGCGGCGCACGTCAACAAGCCGGTGCCGTTCGGCGACCGGGTCGCGGGGCCGGGCGACGCGGGGGCGACGCCGGTGAACTCCGAGACGCTCGGCGCGGCCGACCTCGACCTGCGGGTGGGCCCGGGCCTGGAGGCCTTCCACCAGCAGACCGGCGAGCAGGCCTGGTCCTACCGCCGCGAGGGCGCCGAGGCGCTCTACCTGGCGATGGCCGGGGACAACGCGATCGTGGTCTGGGACGACGGCCTCGTCACCTCGGTGCGCCCGGGCGACCACGAGGTGCGCTGGCACCGCGCGGTGCCCGGCCTGGCCGACTGGCTGCGCGGCGACGGCGAGCCCGGCGCCGACAAGCGGACCGACGCCCAGCGCAAGGCGCTCGCCAAGCAGCGGGCCGAGGCCGCGCTGCACACCGTCCAGCGGGACGGCTCGCCCTGGCTCGCGCTGGTCACCCCGAACCTGACCATGGGCCTGCGCGACGCCGACGGCGACCTGCGCTACAACGACAAGCCCGCCGGCGGCTGCGTCTACGACCCGCTGCGCACCGTCCACACCGACTACGCCGTGCTGATCCCGCGCACCTGCACCAACGGCAGCGGGCAGCCCGTCTCCGGCGGCATCACCGGCTACCGGCTGGACAGCAACGGCTGGTCGACGAGCACCGGCCCGGCGGCCACGGTCAGGGTGCTGGACCGCAGCCGGGTGGAGGTCACCGACGGCCCGATCGTCCCGCCCCGGGTGTTCGACACCAGGGCGGCCGCGCCCGAGACGCCCTGCGGCAGCGTGGACGCGCCGTTCGCGGCGGTCCGTCCGCAGGGCGGCTGCGCGGCCGAGCTCCCGGTCGAGCAGGCGCCGGACGCGCCGGACGCGCCGGACGCCGGAGCCCCCGCCGGGGACCAGCCGGGCGCTGCGCCGCGGTAGCCGGGCCGGACACCCCGGCACCGACACCCCGGCACCGACCGGGGGCGGATACCCCGGGGCGGTACACCCGCAGGGGTGACGCGGGGCCCGGTAGACTTTCCGTCATGGCCATCTTCTCCGGGCAATAGCGGGTGGCGGCGCGAGCGAGGGCCGCGCCGACCGCCGATGAAGCCCCCCTCACGCCAGACCGGCCCCGGGTCCGTCGTCCACCCGGCCGCCCGCCCACGTCCCAGGAGCAGACCCCCGCCATGATTTCCGCCAACGCCCTCGAACTGCGTGCCGGTGCCCGGATCCTGATCGAGTCCGCCAGCTTCAAGGTCGCCGCCGGCGACCGGATCGGCCTGGTCGGCCGCAACGGCGCGGGCAAGACCACGCTGACCAAGGTGCTGGCCGGCGAGGGCCTGCCCGCCGCCGGCACCGTCACCCGTACGGGAGAGGTCGGCTACCTCCCGCAGGACCCGCGCACCGGTGACCTGGACGTCCTCGCCAAGGACCGCATCCTGTCCGCCCGCGGCCTCGACACCGTGCTGAAGAAGATGCGCGAGAACGAGGACCGGATGGCCAACGGCAAGGGCGCCACCCGGGACAACGCGATGAAGAAGTACGCCCGGCTGGAGACCGAGTTCCTCACCAAGGGCGGGTACGCCGCCGAGGCCGAGGCCGCCACCATCGCCGCCGCGCTGGGCCTGCCGGACCGCATCCTCGGCCAGCCGCTGCACACCCTCTCCGGCGGTCAGCGCCGCCGCGTCGAGCTGGCCCGGATCCTCTTCTCGGACTCCGACGTGCTGCTGCTCGACGAGCCCACCAACCACCTGGACGCCGACTCGATCGTCTGGCTGCGGGACTTCCTGAAGACGTACAAGGGCGGCTTCATCGTCATCTCGCACGACGTCGACCTGGTCGAGACGGTCGTCAACAAGGTCTTCTACCTGGACGCCAACCGCTCCTGCATCGACGTCTACAACATGGGCTGGAAGCAGTACCAGCAGCAGCGCGAGGACGACGAGAAGCGGCGCAAGCGCGAGCGCGCCAACGCCGAGAAGAAGGCCGCGACGCTGAACGCGCAGGCCGACAAGATGCGCGCCAAGGCGACCAAGACGGTCGCCGCGCAGAACATGGCCCGCCGCGCCGACAAGCTGCTCTCCGGGCTGGAGCAGGTGCGCCAGAGCGACAAGGTCGCCAAGCTGCGCTTCCCGGAGCCGGCCCCCTGCGGCAAGACGCCGCTGACCGCCAGCGGCCTGTCGAAGTCCTACGGCTCGCTGGAGATCTTCACCGACGTCGACCTGGCGATCGACCGGGGCTCCCGGGTCGTCGTGCTGGGCTTCAACGGCGCCGGCAAGACCACCCTGCTGCGGATGCTGGCCGGGGTGGAGCAGCCGGACACCGGCGAGGTGATCCCGGGCCACGGCCTGAAGATCGGCTACTACGCCCAGGAGCACGAGACCCTGGACCCGGACCGCAGCGTGCTGGAGAACATGCGCTCGGCCGCGCCGGACACCGACCTGGTGCAGATCCGCAAGATCCTGGGCTCCTTCCTGTTCTCGGGCGACGACGTGGACAAGCCGGCCGGGGTGCTCTCCGGCGGTGAGAAGACCCGTCTGGCGCTGGCCACCCTGGTGGTCTCCTCCGCCAACGTGCTGCTGCTGGACGAGCCCACCAACAACCTCGACCCGGCCAGCCGCGAGGAGATCCTGGGCGCGCTGCGCGAGTTCTCCGGGGCGGTCGTGCTGGTCACCCACGACGAGGGCGCGGTCGAGGCGCTCGACCCGGAGCGGATCATCCTGCTGCCGGACGGCGTGGAGGACCTCTGGAACCCGTCCTACGCCGATCTGGTCTCCCTGGCCTGACCGGAAGTAGACGCAAGGTCCGCTATTCAGATGAGAATATCTAGTCCATTCGGCGTGTCCGGGAATGAAGTAGACCCGGATTCCGTTTAAGGACTTTCCGTCGGCCCGCCACTCGATCGTGGTCGGGCCGATGCTGCTGATCAGCTATTTCTCGGCGAATGGCGGCAATCTCCCGGGGGCGCGCACTCTGTGTGAGCGCCCCGGTGCGCTCGGATCACCACCGGCGGACCACGCATTTCCGACATCGACCTTGTCGAATGGGTGGCCAGGACGCGGTGGATGGGTGATCATGGGAATCTGACCGAGCAACGCTACGAGGAGGCACGGGTGGCCGAGACTCTGAAAAAGGGCAGCCGGGTGACCGGTGCCGCGCGTGAGAAGCTCGCGGCCGATCTCAAGAAGAAGTACGACTCCGGGGCGAGCATTCGCGCTCTCGCGGAGGAGACCGGTCGTTCGTACGGCTTCGTGCACCGGATGCTGAGCGAGTCCGGAGTGATCCTCCGGGGCCGCGGCGGTGCCACGCGGGGCAAGAGCAAGGCGACTGCCGGGGCCGGTTCCTGACGGTTCGTCTGCCATTGGCTGGATGACGCGGCGGCAGGACGCCGGCCGGGGAGACGACGGCTGACCACGGTCGGGCGTCCGCCCTCGGATCGTGTGGACCGGCCGCCGATCGTCATGTCCGGGGTGTCGTCCGTCCCCCGCGCCCGTTCCCCGTCCGTCCCCCGTCCGCTCACCGGGGCCGTTCCCGGCGGGCTTTCCGGCCCGTCCGTCTTTCCGGGGCCGGGCCCCTGCCCCTGTGCGTCGAGTTTTGTTACTCTCCGGTAGCCATATCCCTCGCCACCGGAGGTCCCCGCATGACCGCTTCCGCCACCGACCCGCAGGCCCCGAGCTGGGAGCGGGACGGCGTCCGCCTGGAGGTCGACGGCGAGCTCGCCGTCGTCACCCTGTGTCAGCCGAAGCGGCGCAACGCCCAGTCGCCCGCACTCTGGCGCGCCCTCGCCGGGGCCGGGCGCGACCTGCCCGGCAGCGTCCGGGTGGTGCTGCTGCGCGCGGAGGGCGTCTCCTTCTCCGCCGGGCTGGACCGGGCCATGTTCACCCCCGAGGGGATCCCGGGCGAGCCCACGTTCCTCCAGTTGGCCGCCTCCACCGACCAGGAGCTGGACGAGGCCATCGCCGCGTACCAGGAGGCCTTCACCTGGTGGCGCCGCCCGGACGTGGTCTCCATCGCGGTGGTCCAGGGGCACGCCGTCGGCGCCGGCTTCCAGCTGGCGCTCGGCTGCGACCTGCGGGTCGTCGCCCAGGACGTCCGGTTCGCGATGAAGGAGACCTCGCTGGGCCTCGTCCCGGACCTGGCGGGCACCAAGCCGCTCACCGAACTCGTCGGCTACGCGCGGGCGCTGGAGATCTGCGCGACCGGCCGCTGGGTGGGGGCCGAGGAGGCCGCCGCGATCGGGCTGGCCAACCTGGCGGTGCCCGGCGAGGAGCTGGACGCCGCCGCCAGGGACCTCGCGGCGGCCCTGCTGGCGGCGCCGCGCGGCGCGGTGATCGAGACCAAGGCCCTGCTGCAGGGGGCCGCCGGACGCTCCTTCGACGAGCAGCGTTCGGCCGAACGGGCGGCGCAGGCCCGCCGGCTTCGGGAGCTCGCCGGGATCGGCGACTGACCGTACGGCCACGGCGCAGGGCCCGGTCCGGGGAGTTCTCCCGGGGCCGGGCCCGCTCTCGTTGCGGCGCCGGCCGTCCCGGCTCGGCGGGCGGGGAACGTGGCGAAATGCCAGAGTTGGGGAGGTTTGCGATATAGCTGGTGCCGTACGACGGGAGAAGCGCTCATGCCTGACACTCCGACGCCCGCGACCATGCACAAGCACCCCGGCGGCGGCAGCGCCCCGCCCTCCGGCCCGTCCGGGGGCGGCGGCGGTGCCCGGCCGGTGGGCGAGCGCGGCCACACCGCGCTGGCCGTGGGGGTGGTGGAGAAGATCGCCGGAATGGCGGCCCGGGAGGTGCCCGGGATCCACGCGCTCGGCTCCGGGCTCGCCCGGACCTTCGGGGCGATGCGGGACCGGGTGCCCGGGGGCAAGCCGAGCGTGGGGCGGGGCATCAAGGCGGAGGTCGGCGAGAAGCAGACCGCGATCGACATCGCCCTGGTGGTCGAGTACGGCGTGGTCATCCCCGAACTCGCCCGCCAGGTGCGGGAGAACATCATCGGCGCGGTCGAACGGATGACCGGCCTGGAGGTCGTCGAGGTCAACATCGCGGTCAACGACGTCCACCTCCCGGACGAACCGGAGTTCGAGGAGGAAGAGGAACCGGCGGCGGCCTCCGGACAGCGGCCGAAGCTCAAGTAGCGCGCCCGGCGGCGGGGCCGCCGGGAAGCAGCGGAGACGAGGGAGAAGCGGATGAACCTGGCCATCGTCGGCCTGGTGGTGGGCATGGCCCTCGGCTTCGCCGGGTACTTCGGCGGGTTCGCGGCCTTCCTGCTGGTGGCCGCGCTCGGGGTGGTCGGCTTCGTGGCCGGGCGCCTGCTGGAGGGCGACATCGAGCTGGGCGAGCTCGGGGACCTGCTCCGCGGCCGCGACCGGCGCCGCCGCTGATGGCGGGGCCGGTCGTGGCCGCGGAGCCGGCTCCGGGGGCCGGGGCGGGCCCGGACCCGGCGTCCGTACCGGGGCGCCGGGGGCGGCTGAGGGTCGCCGACCGGGTCTACGCCCGGATCGCGGCGCGGGCCGCCCGGGAGGCGCTGGCGGACGCCTGGCCCGCCGGGCGGGCGAAGGGGGCGCCGCCGCACGTCTCGGTGACGGTGCCGGGGAGCACGGTGAAGGTCCGGGTGGCGCTGGAACTGCCGTTCCCCTCCGATGTCGCCGCCCTGGCCGTGGCCGTGCGGAGGCGGATCGCGGAACGGGTGGCGGGGCTGACCGGGACCAGGGTGTCGGACGTGGTGGTCGTGGTCGAGAAGCTGGTGACGGGGGGCGCTTCGTGAGCGGCGAGGCTGACGGGCGGCGCGCGCCGGGCCGGGCGCGCCGGCTGCGGGCGCCCCGGACGGCCGCGGCGGCGCTGGTGGCGACGGGCGTGCTGGTGGTGGCGGGGGCGCTGCTGTACGACGTGGTGGCGGTGCGGGTGGGGCAGCCGGCGCGGCGGTGGCGGGCGCAGATCGCGGACGAGCTGGCGGTCCGGCACCTGGACGACCTGGCGGTACTGGTCGGCGCCGGGGCGGTGACCGCGCTCGGCGGGTGGCTGCTGTGGCTCGCCCTCGCGCCCGGGCTGCGGCGGTGGCTGGTGCTGCGGCCCTACGGGGGGACGACCGCGGCGGTCGACCGCGCCGGGGTCGGGCACCTGCTGGCGGACCGCGCGGCGGGCCTGGACGGGATCGACGAGCTGCGGATCCGGGTCGGGCGGCGGCGGGTGCGGGTCTCGCTGGTGGGGCCGGCGGACCCGGCGCTGGTGCAGCGGCAGCTGCGGGACGAGCTGGAGCGGGTGGGGCTGGCGCGGCCGCTGCGGCTCGACGTGCGGGCGGTGCGGGGGGCCGCGGGGGAGGGCCCGGGGACGGTCGGCGGCGGGGAAGAAGGGGTGGCGTTGTGAGCAGGACGGTCGTCAACCGGGTTCTGCTGGGCGTGGTGGGCGCGGTCCTGGTGGGCGTCGGGGTGCTGGTGCTGGCGGGAGGGCTCGACCTGTACCGGCGGCTGGGCGTCCACCCGCCGGGGTGGTGGCCGCTCACCTCGCCCGACCAGCCGGTGGTGAGCACCCGCACGCGCGGGCGGTGGGTGGGCTCGGCGTGGTGGTGGCCGACGGTGATCGGCGGGCTGGCGGCGCTGGTGGCGGGGGCGGCGTGGTGGCTGGTGGCGCAGCTCCGGCGCGCCGGGCTGGCGAGCGTCGCGGTGCCGACGCCCGGCGTGGGCGGGTTGCGGCTGCGGGTCGGGGCGCGGGCCCTGGAGGAGGCGGTGGAGGACCGGACGGCGGTGCTGCCGGAGGTCGAGCGGGCGGGGGTGCGGCTGGTGCGGGCGCCGCGGCACCCGCGGCTGCGCGGGGCGGTGCGGCTGCGGCCGGGCGGGGACCCGGCGGCGCTGGTGGAGCACTTCGAGGACGGCCCCCGGGCGGACGCGTGCGGGAGCCTGCGGCTCGCCGAGCTGCCGGCCGACCTGCGGATCCGGGTGCTCCAGGCGGCCCCCGCCGAGCCGCGGCACGGGCGGCGGGGTCGGCGGGGGCGGCGGTCCCGGGTGGAGTAGGCCCCGGGGCGGCGGTCGGCGGAGGTCAGAGGCTGCGCAGGGCGCCGCCGTCGACGGGGACCATGACGCCGGTCAGGTAGGAGGCGGCGGGGGAGAGCAGGAACGCGGCGACCCTGCCGAACTCCTCGGGGGTGCCGTAGCGGCCGAGCGGGATCGCGGCGGAGGCCTGGGCGCGGGCCGCGTCGGGGTCGGGGGCGAGGCCGTCGAGCTCGCGGACCCGGTCGGTGTCGATCCGGCCCGGGAGCAGGCCGACCACCCGGATGCCGCGGGGGCCGAGCTCGTCGGCGAGGGTCTTGGCGGCCATGGCCAGGCCCGGCCGCAGCCCGTTGGAGATGCCGAGGCCCGGGATCGGCTGGCGGACGGAGCTGGACAGCACGAAGGCGATCACCCCGCCGTCCGGGAGCGCGTCCGCGGTGGTGCGCGCGAGGCGCAGCGCCCCCAGGAAGACCGACTCGAAGGCGTCCCGCCAGGCCTGCTCGGGGGCGGCCGCGACGGGCCCGGCCGGCGGGCCGCCGACGCTGATCAGGATGCCGTCGAGGCGCCCGAACTGCTGCCGGGCCTCGGCGACGAGGCGTTCGGGGGTGTCGGGGGAGGCGTTGTCGGCGGCGAGGCCGCGGGCGCTGCCGAGGGCGCCGAGTTCGGCGACGGCGTTGTCGACGGCCTGCCGGGTGCGGCCGCTGACCAGCACGTGGGCGCCGTCGGCCGCGAGTTCGCGGGCGGCGGCGAGGCCGAGGCCCCGGGTGGCGCCGGTGACGATGTAGGCCCTGTCTTTCAGTCCGAGATCCATGGGGACATAGTGCCTGCCGGACGGGGCGGGTGGGGCTGGCGTTGACGCCGGGGGGAAGGTTTACCGTCGTTGCCGGAGGCGCGGGAGGAGTGGTTCGGCGTGCGGATCGGTGAGTTGGCGCGGCGCGCGGGGACGACCACGCGGGCGCTGCGGTACTACGAGCAGCTGGGGCTGCTGCCGGCCCGGCGGGCCGGCAACGGGTACCGGGCGTACGACGAGGGGGACCTGAGGCTGCTGCGGGAGATCCGGATGCTGCAGGACTTCGGGTTCGGCCTGGAGGAGACCAGGCCGTTCGTGGAGTGCCTGCGGGCCGGGCACCCGGAGGGGGACTCGTGTCCGGCCTCCCTGGAGGTCTACCGGCGCAAGCTGGGGGAGCTGGACGCGTGCATCGCCCGGCTCCAGGAGGTGCGGTCGCAGGTGGCGGGGCAGTTCGACCGGGCGGTGAAGGCCCGGGACGGGCTGGCCGCCGTCGGGGAACCGCCGCGGTGCGAACTGACGAAGGAGTAGACGGTGGTGGAGATCACGGGTGTGCCGGCGGTGACGGACGAGACGTTCGCGCAGGAGGTGCTGGCGGCGCCGGGGCCGGTGCTGGTCGACTTCACGGCGGACTGGTGCCCGCCGTGCCGGATGATGGCGCCGGTGCTGGCGGACATCGCGCGGGAGGAGGCGCACCGGATGCGGGTGGTGAGCGTGGACGTGGACCGCAACCCGCGGACGCAGGCGGCGTACGGGGTGCTGTCGATGCCGACGCTGATGGTGTTCCGGGAGGGGCGGCCGGTGCGCTCGGTGGTGGGGGCGCGGGCGAAGGCGCGGCTGCTGCGGGAGCTGGACGACGTGCTCTAGCTACGCGGGGCCGCGGCGACACGGGCCCCGCCCTCCTAGGCGGGGACGGCGTCGAGCGGCACCTCGGCCTCGGCGGCCTGCTTGGCGCGGTCCTTGGCCTCGCGGCGGGCGAGGACCCAGACGCCGACCGGAATCATCGCGGTGAACAGCCACCACTGGATGGCGTAGGCCATGTGGGGACCGATGTCCGAGTGGTTGGGCTCGGGGATCAGCTGGGGCTGCTCGGCCGGGGCCGGGGTGGTGCCGGTGAGTTCGAGGTAGCCGCCGAGGAGGGGGGTGCCGGTGCGCTTGGCCTGCTCGTCAGTGTTGATCAGGTTGTACTGGCGGTCGGGCAGGCCGGTGCGGTCCTTGATGCCGCTGGCGCCGTAGGTCTCCTCGGCGCGCAGGCGGCCGGTGAGGGAGACCTCGCCGGCGGGGGCGGCCGGGACGGGCGGGTACTCGGTGGCCCCGGTGCCGGAGGCGACCCAGCCGCGGTTGACCAGGACGGTGCCCTTGCCGTCGGCGAGCCGGAAGGGGGTGACGACGAAGTAGCCGATGGTGCCGCTGGAGTCGGTCCGCTTGCGGACCACGAACTCGTGCGCCGGGTCGTACTGTCCGGTGGCGGTCGCGGTGCGCCAGGTGAGGTCCTTGGGGACGGCGAAGCCGGGCGTCGGCGACAGGGTGTCGAAGGGGACCGGCGCCGCCGTCAGGGCCTGGCCGATCAGCTCGTTCCGGGCCACCCGGGCCTCGTGGCGGTGCAGCTGCCAGAAGCCCAGCTTGATCGTCGCGGGGATCAGCAGCAGCGCGACCAGCATGGTGGTCAGCCACTGTCGGGTCAGCAGAAAACGGTACACACCGGAACCGTACGCCGACCTCACAACCGGCTCACGCACCGGGGTGCGGGGCGACCTCGCGCAGCAGCTGGAGGAAGGCGTCCTCGCCGACCACGGGGGTGCCGACCTCACGGGCCTTGCGGGCCTTGCCGCTCCAGCTGTCCGGCTCGTTGGTGACCAGCAGGCTGGTGAGGCGGCTCACCGAGGTGGCGATGTGCAGGCCCGCCTCGACGGCGCGGTCCTCCAGGACCTCGCGGTCGGTGGCGGTGTCGCCGGTGATGGCCACCCGCATGCCCTGGACGAGCGGCTTGCCGTCCACCCAGCGCCCCGGGTTGGGGTAGGGGCAGGGCGGGCGCTTCCTGGCCTGGCGGTACGTGGAGCCGGTCCAGGTGCTGCGGGCGGGGGAGGCGGGCTCGTCCTCGCCGAGGTCGGTGACCGCGACGCAGTTCTGCAGCGGCAGCGGCACGCCGCCGTCGCGGGCGAGGTGCAGGCTGGGGCGGAAGGCCTCGGCGAGCACCCGGGCGTCGTCCAGGGCGTTGTGGGCGTGGCGCTGCCGGACACCGAAGTGGGCGGCGAGCGAGGACAGCTTGCCGTTGGGCAGCGGCAGGCGCAGGTCGCGGGAGAGGACCATGGTGCACAGCCGCTGGTCGACCGGGGCGCGCAGGCCGGCCCGGGAGAACTCGCGGGAGATCATGTTCCAGTCGAAGAGCGCGTTGTGCGCGACCAGGACGCGGCCCCGCAGCCGGGCCGCGAACTCCTCGGCGATCTGCGGGAAGGTCGGGGCGGTGGCGAGCAGTTCGGCGGTGAGGCCGTGGATCCAGACCGGGCCCGGGTCCCGTTCGGGGTTGACCAGGGTGTACCAGTGGTCGACGACGTCGCCGTCGTGGTCCAGCTGGTAGACGCCCGCCGAGATGACGCGGTCCGAGCGGCCGAGACCGGTGGTCTCGACGTCGACGACCGCGAAGCCCCCGCTGGGCGCGGCGGAGCGCTGGGCGGGGACCGGGGCGGTCCGCGGCGCTCCGAGGGTCTCGGGCTGGATCGGTTGCATGGTCCAACAGGATAAGGGGCGCGGCGGGGGGCTCCGGCCGGAATGTTCCGACCGGGCGGCCGGAATAGAGTGGTCGGCGGGGGTGTCGTACACCTGGTCGAAACCGTTTCAACAAAGGAACAGCGCATGCGTGCCACCGTGATCCACGGCCCGAACGACATCCGTATCGAGGAGGTGCCGGACCCGGTGATCCAGCACCAGACCGACGTGGTGCTGCGGGTGGTGAACGCCTGTATCTGCGGCAGCGACCTGTGGGCGTACCGCGGTGTGGCGCAGCGGGTGGCCGGCCAGCGGATCGGCCACGAGTTCCTGGGCGTGGTCGAGGAGGTCGGCGCCGAGGTGCGCGGCTTCACCAGGGGGGACCTGGTGGTGGCGCCGTTCGTCTGGTCGGACGGGACGTGTGACTTCTGTCTCGAAGGCCTCCAGACCTCCTGCCCGCACGGCGGCTTCTGGGGGCAGGTCGGCTCGGACGGCGGCCAGGGCGAGGCGGTGCGGGTGCCGTTCGCGGACGGGACGCTGGTGAAGCTGCCGAAGGAGGCGGCGGGAGACGAGAAGCTGCTGCCGGGGCTGCTGGCGCTGTCCGACGTGATGTCGACCGGGCACCACGCGGCCGTCTCGGCCCGGGTGCGGCCGGGGGCGACGGTCGCGGTGGTCGGCGACGGAGCGGTGGGCCTGTGCGGGGTCCTGGCGGCGCACCGGCTGGGCGCGGGCCGGATCATCGCGCTGGGGCGGCACCCGGCCCGCACCGAGCTGGCCCGGCGCTTCGGGGCGACCGACGTGGTGGCCGAGCGCGGGGACGCCGCGGTCGAGGCGGTCAAGGAGCTGACCGGCGGCCAGGGCGCGCACGCGGTGCTGGAGGCGGTGGGCACCGAGGAGTCGATGCGCACGGCCGTCTCGATCGCCCGGGACGGCGGCGCGGTGGGCTACGTCGGGGTGCCGCACGGCGGCAGCGCGGGCGTCGACATCGGCCAGATGTTCGGCCGGAACGTCTCCCTGAACGGCGGCGTCGCCCCGGCCCGGGCGTACATCCCCGAGCTGCTGCCGGACGTGCTCTCGGGCGCCATCGAGCCGGGCCTGGTCTTCGACCGCACCGTCGGGCTGGACGGCGTTCCGGACGGCTACCGCGCGATGGACGACCGCTCGGCCCTGAAGGTGCGGATCGCCTTCTGAAGGCCCCCGCTCCCCGGCTCCGGCCCGTACCGCTCCCCGACCGGGGCGGCACGGGCCGGAGCCGTTTCGGGGGCCGGTCGTGGGCGGTGCGTTCACTGGGATGGGCTGCTTTTCGGCCAATCGGATGGTGCGAGGGGGTGAACGGTCGACTGATCGCGGCCAACCCCTTCCGGGGCGGGCAGGACGCTCCTAGCATTGCGCGGCGCACACCAGACATGTGACGCCCCTCACGTTCGATCGCCCCGTGTGACGAATACGCCGAAGGAGTGAGACAGCGTGGATTCGCCGCCCCTCGCCACCGACGCCACGGAAGCCCGACACATCGACGGGAGCGAGGAGTTCCGTGCACTGCGGCGCTCGTTCCGGAGCTTCGCCTTCCCGGTCACCGTCGGCTTCGTGCTCTGGTACCTGCTCTACGTCCTGCTCTCCTGCTACGCCCCGGGACTGATGCGCGCCAAGGTCCTCGGGCACGTCAACGTGGCCCTGGTGCTCGGGCTGCTGCAGTTCGCGACCACCTTCGCCATCGCCGCCTGGTACGCCCGCTACGCGGACCGGCGGATCGACCCCGCCGCCGCGGCGATCCGCGAGGCGCACGGCGCCGTCGTCCACGCCCCCCGGGAGTCCGCCGAATGATGCTCCTCGCCAGCTCGGCCACCGAGCACCGCGGCCTGACGATGACCCTGTTCGGGGCCTTCGTCCTGGCCACCCTCGCGATCACCGTCCGGGCCGGACGGCAGACCAGGAGCGCCTCCGACTTCTACGCCGGCGGCCGCGGCTTCACCGGGTTCCAGAACGGCCTGGCCATCTCCGGCGACTACATGTCCGCCGCCTCCTTCCTCGGCATCGCGGGAACCATCGCGCTCGCCGGGTACGACGGCTTCCTCTACTCGATCGGCTTCCTGGTCGCCTGGCTGGTCGCGCTGCTGCTGATCGCCGAACCGCTGCGCAACTCCGGCCGCTTCACCATGGCGGACGTGCTCGCCTTCCGGATGCGCCAGCGCCCGGTGCGCACCGCGGCGGGCGTCTCCACCATCGTGGTGTCGATCTTCTACCTGCTCGCCCAGATGGTCGGGGCCGGCACCCTGGTCGCCCTGCTGCTCGGGGCCGAGGGGAACGCCGCCAAGCGCTGGACCATCGTCGGGGTCGGCGCACTGATGATCATCTATGTGGTGATAGGAGGGATGAAGGGCACCACCTGGGTGCAGATCGTCAAGGCGGTGCTGCTGATCGTCGGCGCCGCGCTGATGACCGTCCTGGTGCTCGCCAAGTACCACTTCAACCCCTCCGAGCTGCTCGGCGCGGCGGCGAGCGCGAGCGGCAAGGGCGAGGCCTTCCTCCAACCGGGGCAGAAGTACGGCAGCGGCACCGCCAAGCTCGACTTCATCAGCCTCGGCATCGCCCTGGTGCTCGGCACCGCCGGCCTGCCGCACATCCTGGTCCGCTTCTACACCGTGCCCACCGCCAAGGCCGCCCGGAAGTCGGTGCTCTGGGCGATCGGCATCATCGGCGTCTTCTACCTGATGACCCTGGCGCTCGGCTTCGGCGCGGCCGCGCTCGTCGGCTCCAAGGCGATCAAGTCGGCGAACGCGGCCGGCAACACCGCGGCCCCGCAGCTGGCCGAGGCGCTCGGCGGGGGCGCCGGGACCACCGGCGGCGCCGTCCTGCTCGCGGTGATCTCGGCCGTCGCCTTCGCCACCATCCTCGCCGTGGTCGCCGGGCTCACGCTCGCCTCCTCGGCCTCCTTCGCCCACGACCTCTACGCCAACGTGATCCGGCGCGGCAAGGCGAGCGAGCGCGAGGAGGTGCTGTCGGCGAAGTGGGCCGCGTTCGCGATCGGGGCGGTGGCGATCGTGCTCAGCCTCTTCGCGGACAAGCTCAACACCGCCGCCCTGGTCGCCCTGGCCTTCGCCGTCGCCGCCTCGGCCAACCTGCCCACCCTGCTCTACTCGCTGTTCTGGAAGCGCTTCACCACCGTCGGCGCGGTCAGCTCGGTCTACGCCGGACTGGTCACCTCGGTGGCGCTGGTGGTGTTCTCGCCGGTGGTCTCCGGCGCGAAGACCTCGCTCTTCCCGCACTCCGACTTCCACTGGTTCCCGCTGGAGAACCCCGGCCTGGTCTCCATCCCGGTCGGCTTCCTGGCCGGCTGGCTCGGCACGCTGCTGTCCAGGGAGCGACCCGACCCGGCGAAGTACGCTGAACTGGAGGTCCGCTCGCTGACCGGGCTGGGCGCCCACTGATCGTCCCGCGATGACTATGCTGGCCCGGCCCGCCGTGACGGTGGCCGGGCCGGCCGCATCTCGGGAAGGACGCACGTGCTGCTCGACACCTTCGGACGCCAGGCCGTCGACCTGCGGGTCTCCCTCACGGACCGGTGCAACCTGCGCTGCACCTACTGCATGCCCGAGGAGGGCCTGCAGTGGCTGGCCAGGCCCGACCTGCTGACCGACGAGGAGATCGTCCGGCTGGTCACCGTCGCCGTCCGCGACCTGGGCGTGCGCGAGGTCCGCTTCACCGGCGGCGAGCCGCTGCTGCGCCCCGGGCTGGTCGCGGTCGTCGCCGCCTGCTCGGAGCTGGAGCCGCGCCCGGAACTCTCGCTGACCACCAACGGCATCGGCCTGGCCCGCACCGCGACGGCGCTGCGCGAGGCCGGCCTCGACCGGGTCAACGTCTCGCTGGACACCCTCGACCCCGAGGTGTTCCACACCCTCACCCGCCGCCGGCGCCACCAGGACGTGCTGGACGGGCTGGCCGCCGCCGAGGCCGCCGGGCTGGCGCCGGTGAAGCTGAACGCGGTGCTGATGCGCGGGGTCAACGACCACGAGGCGGCCGACCTGCTGGCCTGGTGCCTGGAGCGGGGCTACGAGCTGCGCTTCATCGAGCAGATGCCGCTGGACGCCCAGCACGGCTGGGACCGCTCCTCGATGGTCACCGCGACGGAGATCCTGGACCTGCTGGGCGCCCGCTTCACGCTCACCCCGGAGCCGCCCGCGCACCGGGGCGCGGCCCCCGCCGAACGCTGGGTGGTGGACGGCGGCCCGGGCCGGGTCGGTGTGATCGCCTCCGTCACCCGGCCGTTCTGCCGCGCCTGCGACCGCACCCGGCTGACCGCCGACGGGCAGGTGCGCAACTGCCTGTTCGCGACCGGCGAGACCGACCTGCGCACCGCGCTGCGCTCGGGCGCGGACGACGCCGAACTGGCCGCGCTGTGGCGGGCGGCGATGTGGGGCAAGAAGGCCGGGGCGGGGATCGACGACCCGGAGTTCCTCCAGCCCGAGCGGCCGATGTCCGCGATCGGCGGCTAGGACGCGGCCAGGGCACGGCCAAGACGCGGCCAGGACGCAGGGAGGGAACGGCCGCGAGGCGCGGCCGGCTAGGCCGGCGTTCCGGAGCCGTCGGCGCCCTCGGGGGTCCAGTCGGCGAAGGCGACGACCTCCTTGAGGAAGCCGCGCACCCCGAGGAAGCCGGACAGGTGCTCGCGGTGCCCGTCGCAGGCGAGCCAGGTCTTGCGGCGGTCCGGGGTGTGCAGCTTCGGGTTGTTCCACACCAGCACCCAGCCGGCCTGTTCCCGGCAGCCCTTGGCGGAGCAGATCGGTGCCTGCGGGGTGTCCATCGGGCCGTCCTCAACGATTGGCGGGTGGCGTCTGCACCGCCAGTCTGTCACGCGGCCCGTCGCGCCCGCGCGGGCCCGCCGCGGATCCGGGCATGGCGACGCCGGGCAGCCACGGGGGGAGCCGCCCGGCGTCGGTCCGTCGCTCCGACGGGGGATGCGGAGCGCGTACGCAGTATGTCACGCCGACCCCCTCGGATGGGGAGGTCCTGCATGATTAATCTGAGCTTCTTTTGAGCTTTCGTCGAGGCCCGAGCGGGCGAACCAGCAGGAAACGGACCGTCAGTCCACGTCCTGTGAAGGATCGGTGGGAACGGCCTTTGCCTCCCCTGTACCGGGCTTCGCACCCGCCCCACCCGTCCCACCGGGGCCGAGCATCAGCGGGGTGTCGAGCGGGATATCGAAGGTGCTCGGCAGCCCCGGGGCCCGCTCCCGGCCGGCGTTGGCGATCAGCACCGCGAAGTACGGCAGCAGGACGGCGCCCGCCAGCGCGGCGAACGCCAGCACCCGCTGGACGTCCCACAGCACCACGGCGAGCAGCACGCAGGCCGTGCGGACCAGCATCGAGATGACGTACCGGCGCTGGCGTCCCCGGACGTCCTCGGTGAGGCTGCTGCGCGCACCCGTGATCCGGAAGACCTGCCCGCCGTCGGCGCTCTTGCCCATGTGTCCTACCGCCCTCGTCGTGCACCCGCGCGCCTGGCCGCGCGGCCTCCTCACGGTACGCCCGGAGCCGCCCGGCGACGAGACCGGGTGGGCCGGACCCACCCGACCGGGTGTGCGAAGGGCCTGTCCGGCGGAGCGGACAGGCCCTTCGCACACCCGGTCACGAACGCCGGGAGAGGTACCGCGGGGGGACGGCGTCGGTGAGCCAGACGCCGTTCTCACTGATCCGGAACGTGTGGCCGGCCGCCGTCATCGCCGCCGCGTGCACGGTCAGCACCACCGGGCGGCCGTGCCGGGCGCCGACCCGGGTGGCCGTCTCGGTGTCCGCCGAGAGGTGGACGTCCCGGCGGGCCATCGGCCGCAGGCCCTCGCGGAAGATCGCGGCCAGGTGCCGGTCGGCGGTGCCGTGGTACAGCACGGGCGGCGGCACGGCGGCGGCCAGACCGAGGTCGACCGCCACCGTGTGGCCCTGGTTGGCGCGGATCGAGAGGCCGTCCGGCGAGTAGCCGAAGCGGCGCTTGTCGTTGGTCGCCACGACGTGGTCCAGCTCGGCCCGGGTGAGCGGCCTGCCCCGGGCGGCGAGCCCGGCCAGCAGCTCGTCCACCCGGACCCACCCCGCGCCGTCCGGCGTGACCCCCGCCAGCCCGGGCTCGTGCCGCAGGATGCGCGACAGCATCCGGCTCGACCTCGTCGCGCGCTTCTCGTCCATCATGTCCTTCGTATCCCCCCGTGGACCGGCGGCTAAGAGGCCTGGCTGACCGAACTCATGTTGAAGTCCGCGACACGCACGGGTGGCATCGCGGTGCGGGTGACGTCGTCGCTCCACTCGCGGGGCAGGCAGCGCTCGGTGCGGCCCACCTCGGTGATCCGGTTCAGCATGTCCACCGGGGACTCGTTGAAGCGGAAGTTGTTGACCTCGCCGACGACCTCGCCGTTCTCCACCAGGTAGACGCCGTCCCGGGTGAGCCCGGTGAGCAGCAGCGACGCCGGGTCCACCTCGCGGATGTACCAGAGGCAGGTGAGCAGCAGGCCGCGCTCGGTGCGGGCGACCATCTCGTCCAGCGTCGGCGCCGACTCCTGGTCGGCCGTCTCCAGCACGAGGTTGTCGATCGCCGGGCGCAGCGGCAGGCCGGTGAGGGCGGCCGAGTGGCGGGTGGTGACCAGGTCGTTCAGCACGCCCCCGCGGATCCACTCGGTGGCGGTGACGGGCTGGCCGTTGTCGAAGACCGAGGAGTCCCCGCCGCTGGCGTGGGCGAGCACGAACGGCGCGGCCTCCAGGCCGGGCTCGTGCGGGTCGGAGCGCAGCGTCAGCGGCAGCGGGCTGAGCTTCTCGCCGATCCGGGTGCCGCCGCCGGGCCGGGAGAACACCGTCCGGCCCTCCTGGGCGTCCCGGCCGCCGGAGGACCAGTTGAGCACGACCAGCATGTCGGCGACGGCCGAGGGCGGCAGCAGCGCCTCGTACCGGCCGGCCGGCAGCTCCACCTTGCGGGCGCCCCAGCCGAGCCGCCTGGTCAGCTCGGCGTGCAGGTCGTCGACGTCCACGTCGGCGAAGTCCCGGGTGGACGCGCCCACCCAGGCAGAACCGGAGAGGTCGGCGGTCTTGGCGTTGATCTCGACCATGCCGGTGGGCTGGTCGTGGCGCAGCCGCAGGCCGGTGGAGGTGCCCAGGTAGCTGGAGGTCAGCTCGTGCCGGGCGAAGCCGTACAGCAGCTGCCCCTGGGCGCGGGCGCGGGCGAAGGCCTCGCCGAGGGCCGGGCCGAAGGCGTCGAACACCTCGACGGAGGTCACCGCGGGCGGCTCGGTGAAGTCCGGGGACGCGGGCTGGCCGGCGATCAGCGGCCGGGCGTCCTCGGCGGGGCCGGCCGCGCGGGCGGCCTCCTCGGCGGCCCGCACCAGGCCCTCCACGTCGGCCGCCGTGACGGCCTCGCGGGAGACCACGCCGGAGGCGGTGCCCTCGGTGCCGGCCACGGTGGCGATCACGGTGAGGCGGCGGCCGCGGGTGACGCCGTTGGTGGTCAGCGCGTTGCCGGCCCAGCGCAGGTTGGCGGTGGACTCCTCGTCGGCGATCACCACGCAGCCGTCGGCGCGGGAGAGGCCGAGCGCCAGCTCGACGAGTTCGTGGGGCTGCTTCGCGGTCATCGGTGACCGGCCTCCTGCTGGGTGTTGAGCACGTTGACGTTGCGGAACAGCGCCGACGGGCAGCCGTGGCTGACCGCCGCGACCTGACCGGGCTGCGCCTTCCCGCAGTTGAAGGCGCCGCCGAGGCGGTAGGTCTGCGGGCCGCCGACCGCCGCCATCGAGCCCCAGAAGTCGGTGGTGGTGGCCTGGTAGGCGAAGTCCCTGACCTGGCCCGCGAGCTCGCCGTCCTTGATGGCGTAGGCCCGCTGCCCGGTGAACTGGAAGTTGTACCGCTGCTGGTCGATGGACCAGGAGCGGTCGCCGACGATGTAGAGGCCGTCCTCGACCTGGGAGACCAGGCCCGCGGTGTCCGGACCGTCGGCGGCCGGCCGGAGCGAGACGTTGGCCATCCGCTGCACCGGCACGTGCGCGGGGGAGTCGGCGAAGGCGCAGCCGTTGGAGCGCTCGAAGCCCTTCAGCGCGGCCATGGCGCGGTCGAGCTGGTAGCCGACCAGGACGCCGTCGCGGACCAGGTCCCAGGACTGGGTGGCCACGCCCTCGTCGTCGTAGCCGACGGTGGCCAGGCCGTGCTCGGCGGTGCGGTCGCCGGTGACGTGCATCAGCTCGGAGCCGTACCGCAGGGAGCCGAGCTGGTCGAAGGTGGCGAAGGAGGTGCCGGCGTAGGCGGCCTCGTAGCCGAGCGCGCGGTCCAGCTCGGTGGCGTGGCCGACCGACTCGTGGATGGTCAGCCAGAGGTTGGTCGGGTCGATCACCAGGTCGTAGCGGCCCGCCCGGACGCTCGGGGCCCGCATCTTCTCGGCCAGCAGGACGGGAAGCTCGGCGAGCTCGGCGTCCCAGTCCCAGCCGGTGCCGGTGACGTACTCGTAGCCGCGGCCGACCGGCGGGGCCAGCGTCGTCATCGAGTCGAAGGCGCCGGTGCGCTCGTCGACCGAGGTGGCCTCCAGGTCGGAGTGGACCCGGATCCGCTGCTGGGTGGTCACGGTGCCCGCGGTGTCCGCGTAGAACTTGTTCTCCTGGACCGTCCGCAGCGCGGCCCGCACGTGCGAGACGCCGTCGGCGGCCAGCAGCCGGGAGCTGCGCTCGGCGAGCAGGGCCGTCTTCTCGGCGTCCGGCACCTCGAAGGGGTTGACCTCGTAGGAGGAGACCCAGGTGACGTCCCGGTAGACCGGCTCGTCGGCCAGCTCGACCCGCTCGGCGGAGCCGGCCGCCCGGCTGATCCCGCCGGAGAGGCGGGCCACCGCCACGGCCTGCTCGGCGACCCGGGCCGCGGCGTCGGGGGTGAGGTCGACCCCGGCGGCGAAGCCCCAGGCGCCGTCCAGCAGCACCCGCACGGCGAAGCCGAGCCGCACGCTGTCGGAGGTGCCGGCCGGACGCGCGTCGCGCAGCCGCCAGGAGGCGCTGCGGATCCGCTCCAGGCGGAAGTCGGCGTGGCCCGCGCCCAGTTCGCGGGCCCGGACGAGGGCGGCGTCGGCGAGGGGGCGCAGCGGCAGGGCGAGGAACAGCGGGTCGACGGCGCGCCCGTGCGGCGCGCCGGGGTGATCGGCCGAAGGGGTCGGAGGCAATCGGGCTCCCAGGTCGCGGTGGGTGGCGGTGCGGCGCCACAGGGGCGCCCGCACCGCATCATGTCCCGTCCACCGGGATTCCGGCCAGCGCATTTCGGCCGGTGCGCCGCGGTTTCGGCCGGTTCCGTGCGGCCGCGGCCCGCGCCGTCAGCCGACGGCCTCCCACCAGCTGTCCAGCTCCGGCGGGTTGTCGACGTCGACCCGCTCGCCGGGGCGCGGCACGGCCAGCGGGACGGCCTGCTCCTTCGCGGCCCTCACCAGCCGCTCGACCGGCTCGGCCCACGGGTGCAGGCCCAGGTTGAAGGTGCACCAGTGGACGGGCACCAGCAGGCCGGCCGTCAGGTCCCGGTGGGCGAGGACGGCGTCCTCGGGGGTCATGTGGATATCCGCCCAGGCCTCGTCGTAGGCACCGATCTGGACCAGGGCGGCGTCGAAGGGGCCGTGCTGCGCGCCGATCCGGGCGTAGCCCTCGAAGTAGCCGGAGTCGCCGGTGTAGAAGACCCTGCGGTTCGGGCCGGCGACCACCCAGGATCCCCACAGGGTGGTGTTGCGGGTCAGCCCGCGGCCGGAGAAGTGGTGCGCCGCGGTCAGGGTGAGCACCAGGCCGCCCAGGGTGCAGGTCTCGTCCCAGTCCAGCTCGATGATCCGGTGCTCGGGGACGCCCCAGCGGCGCAGGTGGGCGCCGATGCCGAGCGGCACCGCGAAGGGCGCGGACTGGCTGCGCACCAGGCGCTTGACCGTCGCCATGTCCAGGTGGTCGTAGTGGTCGTGCGAGATCAGCACCGCGTCGACCTGCGGGAGCTCCTCCAGCCCGACCGGTACCGGGTGCAGCCGCTTGGGGCCGACGTGCGCGGCGGGGGAGCAGCGGTCGCTCCAGACCGGGTCGAGCAGCACCCGGAAGCCCTCGATCTCCACCAGCGCGGAGGCGTGCCCGTACCAGGTGATCTCCACGCCCTCGGCGGCCGGCCCGGGCGGGCCCGCGGGGCGGACGGTCGGCACCGGGCGGGTGGGCACCCGGCCGGCCCGCTCGAACAGCATCCGGCGGGCGGTGGCGCCGTCGAAGCCGGGGGCACCGAGGGTGCGGGCGAGCGTGGAGGGCGCGTTGTGGAAGACGCC
The DNA here is from genome assembly GCF_044391605.1 of Kitasatospora sp. NPDC018619. Taxonomy (NCBI): domain Bacteria; kingdom Bacillati; phylum Actinomycetota; class Actinomycetes; order Kitasatosporales; family Streptomycetaceae; genus Kitasatospora; species Kitasatospora sp. NPDC018619. The sequence continues at coordinate 22,147 of NZ_JBISAI010000007.1, read as the reverse complement.
GTCGCGGTACTGGGGGGAGTTGCGCACCCGCTCCTCGCGCTCGCCGTCCGGCCGCCGCCCGAACGCCGCCGGCAGGTCGCGCAGCGACCAGGCGGCCGCGCCCAGGCCGGCCGCCAGGGCGGTGAGGGCCAGCAGTCGTCCGCGTCGGTGGGTGCTCCCGGGCCGTGCCTTGGTCATCCGCTCTGCCTTCGTCGTTCGCCGGGACGGTCGGGAATCGGTACGGCCGCTCCCGGGGCCGGCCCCGCACCACGGGGGCAACGGGCGCGCCCGCCCGTGTTGTTCCCGGACAGTGGGCCCGATCCGGGCGGCGCCCGGGCCAGGGGCGGTGTCCGCCGCCGGGCCGGCGAGGAGGGGCGCGGATTGTCGGATTGCCACAGATCAGCCCGTGAGGCGCTGTGGGAGCCCGATGCGCCGCCGTCGGCGGCCGCCCGATAGCGTCACAGTGCGTACGCATTCCGACGGACGCGCACACACGGAGAGAGGTGGATCGTTGAGCCGCTCGGTTCTCGTCACCGGAGGAAACCGGGGCATCGGCCTCGCGATCGCCCAGGCCTTCGCCGAGGCGGGCGACAAGGTCGCCATCACCAGCCGCTCGGGCGAGGTGCCCGAGGCGCTGGCCAAGTACGACGTCCTGGCCGTCCGCTGCGACATCACGGACGCCGCGCAGGTCGACGCCGCCTTCACCGAGATCGAGCAGGCGCACGGCGCGGTGGAGGTGCTGGTCGCCAACGCCGGCATCACCAACGACACGCTGCTGCTGCGGATGTCCGAGGAGGACTTCACCTCCGTCGTGGACACCAACCTGACCGGCACCTTCCGGGTGGTCAAGCGCGCCTCCAAGCTGATGATGCGCGCCCGCAAGGGCCGCGTCGTGCTGATCTCCTCCGTGGTGGGCCTGTCCGGCTCCCCGGGCCAGGCCAACTACGCCGCCTCCAAGGCCGGCCTGGTCGGCTTCGCCCGGTCGCTGGCGCGCGAGCTCGGCCCGCGCAACATCACCGTCAACGTGGTCGCCCCCGGCTTCGTGGACACCGACATGACCGCCGTGCTCAGTGACGAGCGCCGCGCGGAGATCGTCTCGGGCGTGCCGCTGGGCCGCTACGCGGCGCCCGCCGAGGTCGCCTCCACCGTGCGGTTCCTCGGTTCGGACGAGGCCGCGTACATCACTGGAGCCGTCATTCCCGTCGACGGCGGATTGGGCATGGGTCACTGATCATGAGCGGAATCCTCGAGGGCAAGCGGATCCTGATCACCGGTGTGCTGATGGAGTCCTCCATCGCCTTCCACACCGCCAGGCTGGCGCAGGAGCAGGGCGCGGAGATCATCCTCACCGCCTTCCCGCGCCCGAGCCTGACCGAGCGGATCGCCAGGAAGCTGCCGCACCCGGTCAAGGTGCTGGAGCTGGACGTCTCCGACCCGCAGCAGCTGGCCGGCATCGCCGACCAGGTCCGCGAGCACCTGCCGACCCTGGACGGCATCGTCCACTCGATCGGTTTCGCCCCGCAGGACGCGCTGGGCGGCAGCTTCCTGGACACCCCGTGGGAGTCCGTGGCCACCGCGATGCACGTCTCGGCGTACTCGCTGAAGTCGCTGACGACGGCGCTGCTGCCGCTGATGCAGGACGGCGGTTCGGTGGTCGGCCTGACCTTCGACGCGCAGTTCGCCTGGCCGCAGTACGACTGGATGGGCCCGGCCAAGGCCGCCCTGGAGGCGACCAACCGCTACCTGGCGCGCTACCTGGGCGAGCGGGACATCCGCTGCAACTTGATCTCGGCCGGCCCGATCGGCTCGATGGCCGCCAAGTCCATCCCGGGCTTCGGCGACCTGGCGGACACCTGGAACCACCGCTCCCCGCTGAAGTGGGACCTGAGCGACCCGGAGCCGGCCGGCCGCGGCATCGTCGCGCTGCTCTCGGACTGGTTCCCGAAGACCACCGGCGAGATCATCCACGTGGACGGCGGTCTGCACGCCATCGGCGCCTGACGCCCGCCCGTACGCCGCTGCCCGGCGCCTCCCTCGTGGGGGTGCCGGGCAGCGGTGTTGCGGCTGCGGCGTTGTTCCGGTTGGGCGGCGGTGCTCAGGCTGCGTGGCGGGTTCCGGCCGGGCGACGGCGTTCGGCCCGGCCCCGGCGGTGGGGCCGTCAGGCCTCGACGGTGGCGCAGGAGACGGTGACCCGGCCGGCCTCCAGGGCGGCGAGCTCGGGGTCACCGGCCCGGATCGCGTCCAGGATGGCGTGGTGGCCGATGTAGCGCTCGGCGACCAGCTCGGGGCCGACGTCGTGCCGCAGGAGCTCGCGGGTGGCCTCGCCGAGGTCGGCGTAGACGGCGAGCAGGACGTCGTTGTGGGCGGCGGCGACCACGGCCTGGTGGAAGGCGGCGTCGGCCTGGACGAAGTCCTCGGCGCCGCCGGAGTGCCAGGCGGCCTCCCGGCGGGCCAGCGCGCCGTCCAGCAGCTCCAGGTCGCGGGCGGTGCGGCGGCGGGCGGCGAGGGCCGCGGCCGAGGTCTCCAGGGCGGCCCGCAACTCGGCGACCTGCCCCTGGTCGGCGTCGGCGAAGCGGCGGTGCATCACCCCGGCCAGCTCGCTGGTGGCCAGCACGTACGTGCCGGAGCCCTGTCTGATGTCGAGCAGCCCGTTGTGGGCGAGGGCGCGGACGGCCTCGCGGACGGTGTTGCGGGCGACGCCGAGCTGCTCGACCAGGGCGGCCTCGGTGGGGATGCGCGAGCCGACCGGCCACTGACCGGACGTGATCTGGGAGCGCAGCTGTGCGATCACCTGGTCGGACAGCGGGGTGCGCCTCGGGGAGGTCAGCGCCACGGGGACTCCTTGCGGCTGCGGCTGGGTGGGGCCTGGGTGGGAGGTGGCCGGTGGATGAACGCTCGGCACAGGTCGGCACATCATGCCAACTCCGGGGTGCATCAATTCATCCCATCATTCTATGATGCTGCACATGCCCGCACCAGAGACCGCCGCTTCCCCCCGGACGGAGGGCCGGTCGCCGGCCGCCGACCGGCCCTCCGGCTCCGCCACCTACCTGGGGTGGCTGTTCGCCGTCGCGATCGCCGCCGCCGCCCTCAACCTGCGCCCCGTGGTCACCAGCCTCGGACCGCTGCTCGACCAGGTCCGCGACGGCCTCGGGATGAACCCGACGCTCGCCGGGCTGCTCACCGCCGTCCCGTCGCTGTGCTTCGCGCTGTTCGGCTTCGCCGCCCCCGCCGCGGCCCGCCGGATCGGCCCGATCGCGGTGATCACGGCCGGGATGGGCGCGATCACCGCCGGCGTGCTGGCCCGCTCCTTCGCTGGCGGCACGGCGGTGTTCCTGCTGTTCACCGCGCTCGCCCTGGCCGGTGTGGCGGTCTCCAACGTGCTGCTGCCGGTGGTGATCAAGCGCTACTTCCCGGAGAAGGTCGGCCCGATGATCGGCCTGTACTCCATGGCACTGTCGGCCGGCACCGCGCTGGCCGCCCTGGTCAGCGTGCCGCTGACCAGCTCGCTCGGCGGCGACTGGCGCTACGGCCTGGGCAGCTGGGCCGCCCTGGGGGCGCTCGCCCTGGTGCTCTGGCTGCCGCTGCTGATCGCCAAGCGCGAGCGCGGCGAGCGGTCCGGCGGCGCCGCCGCCCCGGCCAAGCTGCCGATCACCCGCAGCCGTACGGCGTGGGCGATGGCCTGCTTCTTCGGCCTCCAGGCCACCGGCGCGTACGTGGTGATGGGCTGGCTGCCGAAGATCTTCCAGGACTCGGGCATCGACAAGGGCACCTCCGGGGTGCTGCTCGCGGTCACCATGGTGATCGGCGTGCCGGTCTCCTTCGTGCTGCCCAACCTGGCCGCCCGCCGTGGCGACCAGCGGCTGTTCGTGGTGCTGCTGGCCTGCTGCGGCATCGCCGGGTACGCCGGCCTGGCGCTCGCCCCGGCCGGGGCGCCGTGGGTCTGGTCGCTGCTGGTGGGCCTGTCCAACTGCGCCTTCCCGCTGGTACTGACGATGATCGGACTGCGTGCCCGGACGGCCGGCGGCGTCGCCCAGCTGTCGGTCTTCGCCCAGGGTGTCGGCTACCTGATCGCCGTGCCGGGCCCGATCCTGATCGGCCGGATCTACGACGTCACCGGTGAGTGGTACTGGCCGCTCGGCTTCCTGGCGCTGCTGCTGGTGCCGCAGATGCTGTTCGGCCTGCGCGCGGCACGGGCCCGGCACATCGAGGACGAGGCGGTGCACCCGGCGGAGCCGGCCGGGGCGTGACGCCCGCGGCTGCTCGTGCGGCCGGGGTCGGTGCCCGAGGTCCTGGCCGGGACCGGGCCCGGGACCGGTCCCGGCCGTTGAGGTCACGGCCGGGGGCGGGGCCCGGGCGGAAGGTCAAGGCCGGGCCAAGGGAGCGGGGCCGGGCGGCCGCGGGCGTGTTCGGGGTGGGAGAATCCCGGACATGCCCGTTCTCGATCCCAACCCCACCGACGGCCGCAAGCAGCTCGGCCGCATCGCCCTCGCCTTCGTGGCCATCGCAGTGCTGGTGTCCGTCATCGCCACCGTCGCCGCCTCGATCGGCTGACGGGCGGCGCCGCGCCACCCGGGCCACCTGGGCCCCGGTGAACGGGGCGCGGTGGCACCCCTCGTCCCTCGGAGTGGCGGCAACCCGGAGCATCGCGCCGCCGGGCCGCTTTTCTGCCAAGCTTGCTGGGTATGAGCGCCGACACGCCCCGCAGGATCATCGTTCTCCGCCATGCCAAGGCCGACTGGCCGAACGGCGTGGACGACCACGACCGGCCGCTGGCCGACCGGGGCCGTCACCAGGCCCCGGACGCCGGCCGCTGGCTGGTCGACTCCGGCATCAACCCCGACTACGTGGTCTGCTCCACCGCGCTGCGCACCCGGGAGACCTGGAAGCTGGCGGTGCACGAGCTGCCGCAGCGGCCCCGCAAGACCGTCTACGAGGAGCGGGTCTACGAGGCGAGCCCCGGCGAGATCATCGCCGTGCTCCAGGAGACCCCGGAGGAGTACGCGGACGTGGTGCTGGTCGGCCACAACCCTGGTGTGCTGGGGCTGACCCAGGTACTGGCCGGGGACGCGGGCGACCGCGACGCGCTGGAGCGGCTGCGGCTCGGGGGCTTCCCGACGGCCGCGATCGCGGTGCTGAGCTTCAACGGCTCCTGGAAGGGCGTCGAGCCGGGCGTGGCCGAGCTGGTCTCGTACTACACGCCGCAGGACTGACCGCGGAACGCACCGAGGGGCGCGCGGATCCCATCCGCGCGCCCCTCGGCTGTCGTCGGGCCCTCACTCGGTCGGCGTGCCGTGCAGCGCGTCGGCGGCCTCGACCTCCTCACGGGTGATGCCCAGCAGGTAGAGCACGGTGTCCAGGAACGGCACGTTCACCGCGGTGTCGGCGGCCTCGCGCACCACCGGCTTGGCGTTGAACGCCACCCCGAGGCCGGCCGCGTTCAGCATGTCCAGGTCGTTGGCGCCGTCCCCGATCGCCACCGTCTGCTCCAGCGGCACCTTCGCCTGCTCGGCGAAGCGGGCCAGCCAGCGGGCCTTGCCCGCGCGGTCCACGATCTCGCCGACCACCCGGCCGGTGAACCTGCCGTCCACCACCTCCAGGGTGTTCGCCGCCGCGAAGTCCAACCCCAGCTCCGCCACCAGGTGGTCGGTGACCTGGGTGAAGCCGCCGGACACCACGGCGACCTGGTAGCCGAGACGCTGGAGCGTACGGATCAGGGTGCGCGCGCCCGGCGTGAAGCGGACCTCGGCGCGGACCTTCTCCGTCACCGAGGCGTCCAGCCCGGCCAGCAGCGCCACCCGGGCCCGCAGCGACTCGGCGAAGTCCAGCTCGCCGCGCATCGCCGCCGCCGTCACCTCGGCGACCTCCTGCTCGCAGCCCGCGTGGGCGGCGAACAGCTCGATCACCTCGTCCTGGATGAGAGTGGAGTCGACGTCCATGACCACCAGGCGCTTGGCCCGGCGCTCCAGCCCGGCGGCGACGACCGCGACGTCCACCCGCTGGGTGGCCGCCTCCTGGGCCAGCGCGGCCCGCAGCTCGTCGGTGGCCACACCGGACACGGCCAGCTCGACCGCCGTCACCGGGTACTTGGCGAGCCGGAAGACGCGGTCGATGTTGCCGCCCGAGGCGGTGATCCGCGAGGTCAGCGCGGAGACGGCGGCGGAGGTCAGCGGGTTGCCGAGCACCGTGACGTGCGAACGGCCCTCACGGCGCGGCCGGTTGTCACCGATGCCGGAGAGGATCTCGGCCTGGAGCTTCTGCTCGTCGGCCCAGCGGTGCACGGTGGCCCGCAGTCCGCCCTCGTCGCCGGGCGCGGGCGGCGGGGTGACCAGGGCGCACAGCGTGATGCGGCCACGGGTGACGACCTGCTCGATGTCGATGACGTCGACGCCGAAGCCGGCCAGCGTCGCGAAGAGGCCGGCGGTGATGCCGGGGCGGTCCTTGCCGAACACCTTGACGAGCAGGGTGCGCTCGTCCGCGGTCCGGTGCTGGGCGGCGGGGAGGGGCTCAGCGGCCAGGGGCGATGCGTTCATGGTGGCTCCCACGCTACCGGGCTCCGCAGGGGCCGGGACCACCCGTCCCACCTCGCGGGACGCCGCAGGTCCGGGCTCCGGTAGCAGCCTGGTCACAGTCGCCCGGGCCGACTTTCACCGACGGACGGAGGGCTGGAATGATTCCCCCGTCAGTCAGAGGTACATCGCGGCCCCGGCCGGGGGCCACAATTCGGGGGAACCGAGAGAGCGGGGCAGGCGAGCAGTGCCGCAACTCGTCATCGAGATCAACGGACAGCAGCGGACTCTGGAGCCCGGGCGGTCCTACACCATCGGGCGCAACCCGCAGTCGGACTTCACGTTCGACGACGCCAGGGTCTCCTGGCAGCACGGGACCATCAGCTTCAACGGCAACGGTTGGCAGCTGGACGACCACGGCAGCACCAACGGAACGTACGTGGCCGGCGCCCGCACCCTGCAGGCCCAGCTGTTCCCCGGTGCCGTGGTGAACCTGGGCAACCCGGAGAACGGCCCCCGGCTCGGCTTCTCCGCCCCGGCGCACGCCGCCGCCCCGCAGGCCGCCCCGGTGCACGAGGCCGCCACCAGCCGCGGCCCGGTGCCGGCGTCCCAGCAGCCCGCCCCGCAGCAGGGCTGGCCGCAGCACGACCCGTACCAGCAGCCGCAGCAGCCCTGGGCCGGCCAGCCGCAGGCCCAGCAGCCCTACCCGCCGCAGCAGTACGCGCCGCCGCAGGCCCCGCACGCCCCGCAACAGCCGGCGCAGCCGCAGCCGCAGCACGGCGGCTTCCCGCAGCAGCAGGGCTTCCCGGCGCCGCCGGTGCAGGACGGCGGCGGGCCGCAGCCGACCATCATCCGCAACCTGACCGCGGCGATGCGCACCGTCCGGATCGGCCGTGCGCTCGACAACGACGTCGTGGTCTCCGACCTCCAGGTCTCGCGCCACCACGCCGAGCTGCGCCAGCTCCCGGACGGCCGCTACGAGATCGTCGACCTCGGCAGCCACAACGGCATCTTCCTCAACGGCCAGCGGGTGCAGCGTCAGCTGATGGGCCCGCAGGACCGGCTGACCGTCGGCCACTCCAGCTTCGTGCTGGTCGGCGACCAGCTGCAGGAGTTCGTCGACACCGGCGCCGTCTCCTTCTCGGCGCGCCACCTGACCGTCGAGGTCGAGCACAAGGGCGCCAAGAAGATCCTGCTCAACGACGTCAGCTTCGGCGTCCCGGAGAAGTCCCTGGTCGCCGTCATCGGCCCGTCCGGCTCCGGCAAGTCCACCCTGCTGCGCGCCCTCACCGGCTACCGCCCGGCGGACCGCGGCGAGGTCCTGTACGACGGCCGCAACCTCTACAAGCAGTTCGCCGAGCTCCGCTCGCGCATCGGCCTGGTGCCGCAGTCCGAGATCCTGCACCGCGAGCTCACCGTCCGCAAGGGCCTCAAGTACGCGGCCCGGCTGCGCTTCCCCGGCGACACCGAGGCCAGCGAGCGCGAGGCCCGGATCGACGAGGTGCTGTACGAGCTGCGCCTGGACAAGCGGGCCGACAACAAGATCACCGCGCTCTCCGGCGGCCAGCAGAAGCGCGTCTCGGTCGCCCTGGAGCTGCTCACCAAGCCCTCGCTGATCTTCCTGGACGAGCCCACCTCCGGCCTCGACCCGGGCATGGACCGCGAGGTCATGCAGATGCTGCGCGGCCTGGCCGACGACGGCCGCACGATCCTGGTCGTCACCCACTCGGTGGCGGAACTCGCCCTCTGCGACCGGCTGCTGGTCATGGCGCCGGGCGGCTCGGTGGCTTACTTCGGCCCGCCGGACGAGGCGCTGCACTTCTTCGGGTACGAGACCTGGGCCGACGTCTTCCAGGCCTTCGAGAACTACCCGGACCACGACTGGGCCGGCCGCTACCGCGGATCGGTGCACTACCAGCAGTACTCCGCCCCGACCGTCGAGGCGGGCGAGGTGCAGCACGCCCAGGTCGCCCAGGAGGCCGTCAAGCCGCCGAAGCCGCAGAGCTGGGGCTCCCAGCTGTGGACGCTGATGCGCCGCTACATGTCGGTGCTCGCCTCGGACCGCGGCTTCCTGGCGCTGTCGGTGCTGCTGCCCGCGGTCATCGGCGCGGTCAGCGTGCTGATCCCCAACGCGCCGGGGCTCGCGCCCAACCCCAACACCCAGCTCCACCTCAACAACGGGGCCGCCACGATCCTGCTGATCCTGGCGATCGGCGCCTGCTTCTCCGGCGCGGCCAACTCGGTCCGCGAGCTGATCAAGGAACGGGCGATCTACGAACGGGAACGGGCCACCGGCCTGTCCCGCTCGGCGTACATGATGTCCAAGATCATCGTGCTGGGCTTCTTCAGCGTGATCCAGGGCGCGATCATCTCCGCCGTCGGCTTCCTGCCGCGCAAGCTGCCCGAGCACGGCCTGATCGTGAAGAACCTGCCGATCGTCGAGATGACCGTCGGCATGATCCTGCTGAGCTTCGCCGCGATGATGTTCGGTCTGATGATCTCCGCCCTGGTGAAGACCGCCGAGAAGACCATGCCGCTGCTGGTCATGTTCGCCATCGTCCAGGTCGTGTTCACCGGGTGCCTGTTCCAGATCTTCAGCAAGCCCGGCCTGGAGCAGGTCGCCTGGCTGATGCCCGCCCGCTGGGGCACCGGCATCGTCTCCACCACGCTCGACCTGTCCACCCTCATGGGCCCCTGGAACAAGGACTTCCAGAACCCCAACTACGACCCGCTCTGGAAGCACAGCGTCGCCCAGTGGGCGATCGACGCCGGCGTGCTGGTCGCCATCTCGGTCGTCATCGGCATCGTCGTCACCCGGCTCCAGCGCCGGCACGAGCCCGAGGTCATGCAGAAGGGCTGAGCCTTCGCCGACGGCCCGCCGCGGGGGGGCCCCCCCCCCGGGGGGGCCCCCCCCCGCCCCGCCCCCCGCCCCCCCCCCGGCCGGGGCCCCGGGGTGGCGGGCCCGGGCCCGGGCCGCCCCCCGCGGGCCCCGGGCCATCCGCGGGGGCG